>NZ_JARZAH010000003.1:0-460834 GCF_029892145.1 Kitasatospora sp. GP30 | reverse complement strand
GGGGGGGGGGGGGGGGGGGTGGGGGGGGGGGGGGGGCCCCCCCCGCCCCTCACCTGCCCCCCCACTCGCGGGGGGGGGGGGGGGGGGGGGGGGGCGGGGCCGCCCCCCCCCCCCCCCCCCCCCGACGGCTCTCAGTCCTCCCCGAGGTACGACTTGCGCACCGACTCGTCCTGCAGCAGCGCAGCGCCCGTGCCGCTGAGCACGATCCGGCCGGTCTGCATCACATAGCCCTGGTCGGAGAGCGAGAGCGCGGCTTGGGCGTTCTGCTCGACCAGCAGGACGGTGGTGCCGGCGGACTTGAGCTCCACGATGGTCGCCATGATCTTCTGCATCATGAGCGGGGACAGGCCCATGGAGGGCTCGTCGAGCATCAGCAGCTTGGGGCGGGACATCAGCGCCCTGCCCATGGCGAGCATCTGCTGCTCACCGCCGGAGAGGGTGCCGGCGGCCTGCTTGCGGCGTTCGCCGAGGATCGGGAAGAGCGTGTAGGCGCGTTCGATGTCCTCGGTGATGCCGGGCGGGTCCTTGCGCAGGAACGCGCCGAGCAGCAGGTTCTCCTCGATGGTCATGCGCGGGAAGATGTGCCGGCCCTCGGGGGAGTGGGCCAGCCCCAGCGAGACGATCCGGTGGGCGGGGATGCCGCCGAGGGCCTGCCCGTCGAACCGGATGCTGCCGGCGGTGGGGCGGAGCAGGCCGGACAGGGTGCGCAGGGTGGTGGTCTTGCCGGCGCCGTTGGTGCCGATCAGGGTGGTGACCGAGCCCTGGGCGACGGTGAAGCTGATGCCCTTGACGGCTTCGATCTTGCCGTAGGCGACGCGGAGGTCCTCGACCTCGAGGAGTGCGGTGGTCATGCGGAGGGCTCCGTGGATTGTGCGTCCGTGGGCTGTGCGTCCGTGGCTTGTGCGCCTGCGGGTTGCTCGGCGGTCGGCTGCCCGGCAGGTGTCTGCTCGGTGGGCGGCTGCTCGAGGGGCTCGCCGAGGTAGGCGGTGATGACCCGTTCGTCGTTCTGGACGGTCTCCCGGTCGCCCTCGACGATCTTCTGGCCCTGCACCAGCACGGCGGTGCGGTCGCAGAGGTTGAAGATGAAGCGCATGTCGTGCTCGATGACCAGGATCGCGATCCCGCGGTCGCGGATGGCGAAGACCAACTCCTCGGCGGCCCTGGTCTCCTGGGGGTTCATGCCGGCGGTGGGTTCGTCGAGCAGCAGCAGTCCGGGTTCGCTGGCCAGGGCGCGGGCGATCTCCAGTTTCCGCTGCTCGCCGTAGGGCAGGTTGCGGGCCAGGTGGTCGGCCTTGTCGGCGAGGCCGGTGAACTCCAGGAGGGCCATGGCCTTCTCGCGGTTGTCGGCCTCGGAGCGGCGGTAGCCGGGGCCGCGGATCAGGGCCGCGATCAGGCCCTCCCTGGTGCGGGTGTGCCGGCCGACCAGGACGTTCTCCAGCACGGTCATGTTGGCGAACAGCCGGATGTTCTGGAAGGTGCGGGCGATGCCGGCCTGGGTGACCAGGTGCGGCTTGGGCGGCAGTACCCGGTCGCGGTAGCTGACGGTGCCCTCGGTGGGGACGTAGAGCCCGGTGAGGCAGTTGAAGAAGGTGGTCTTGCCGGCGCCGTTGGGGCCGATCAGCCCGATGATCTCGCCTTCGCGGACGGTCAGGTCGACGTTGTTGACGGCGGTGAGGCCGCCGAAGCGCATGGTGACGCCGCGGGCGTCGAGGAGCGGGGTGCTGCCGGTGCTCATGGGTCACGCCCCTGCCTTGCTGAGGCCGACGGTGTCGGTGGCGGTGCCCTGGGCGGGCAGGTCGGTGTCGTGGAACTCGGCCTGGCGGCGGCGGTTGGCGATGATGCCCTCGGGGCGGAAGCGCATCAGCAGGACCAGGGCCACGCCGAAGGCGAGCAGTTGGTAGTTCTGCAGGAAGACGAGCTTGTCCGGGATCAGGTAGAGCAGGGCGGCGCCGAGCAGCGGGCCGGTGACGGTGCCCATGCCGCCGAGGACCACGGCGGCCAGCAGGAAGGCGGAGTTGGGCGGGGCGGAGCCGGCGAAGACGTAGGGGTCGGGGACCACGTTGTAGGTGACGTGGGCGCTGACGGTGCCGGCGAGTCCGGCCAGGGTGGCGCCGAGCGCGAAGGCGATCAGCTTGGTGCGGAACCCGTTGATGCCCATGGCCTCGGCGGCGGTCTCGTCCTCGCGGATGGCGATCCAGGCGCGCCCGATCCGGGAGTTGCCGGCCCGGCTGAAGACGGCCACCACGATCAGGGTGACGATCAGCATCAGGTAGAAGTAGTTGGCGAAGCGTCCGATGGTGATCGAGCCGAGCTGGTGGACGTTGCCGAGGTTGATGCCGAAGAGGTTGATGTCGGGGATCTGCGGGATGCCGTTGGGGCCGTTGGTCAGCTTGGGTCCTGACGATCCGTCAAGGTTCTGCACGGTGATGTGGAAGATCTCACCGAAGCCGATGGTGACGATGGCCAGGTAGTCGCCGCGCAGTCGCAGGGTGGGCGCGCCGATCAGCACGCCGAACACCAGCGAGACCGCTCCGCCGAGCAATGCGGCTGCCCAGAACGGGAATTGGGTGTGGATGGTGGAGAACTGCGACCCGGAGACCAGGGCGGCGGTGTAGGCGCCGACGCCGAGGAAGGCCACGTAGCCGAGGTCGAGCAGGCCGGTGAGGCCGACCACGATGTTCAGGCCGAGCGCCACGGTGGCGAAGATCAGGATGTTGACGCCGACGTTGGCGTTGTGGTCGTTGCTCTGGGTGAGCGGGAACAGCGCGGCTGCGACGAAGGCGGCTGCCGAGGCGAACGGGCGGTGCCGGCCGAGGAGTTGAGAGAGCCGCTGGGTGGCACCGGAACGGGCGTAGCTGCCTGCCGCGCAGCCGGCGGCGATCAGGAAGCCGATGAACAGCTCGCCGTAGTCGGTGTCGATCGCGTAGGTGAAGACGCCCAGGCCGATGGCGGCGGTGACGACGATCGCGGCGCGTTCCACCCAGGGGTTGGTGTCGGCCACGGGCGGTGCGGGCCGGCTGTCGGTGGGCAGCGCGAGCGCCCCGAACAGGGCCGGGAGCACGGCGAGTCCGGCGATCACCCCGCCGGCGGTGAGGTTGACCAGGCCGCCCAGTTCGTAGCAGATGGCGATCAGGGTGAACCAGGTGGTGGCGAAGGCGGTGAGGGCCAGGCCGCGCAGCGGGCCGGTGTGGCCGGTGGGCGCGAGCACCTTGAGGCCGGGCACGCCGTAGGCGGCGAGGGCCTGGAGGAGCAGCAGGAGCCCGGTGGCGACGGTGAGCCACTGCAGGCCGCCGGGGTAGCCGGTGACGGTGAGGTTGCCGGGGAAGCGGTCGGTCCAGGTCCAGTCGAGGAAGGCCGAGGCGGCGGTGAGGACGGCTCCGCCGGCCACCAAGGCGCGGGCCACCGGTGCGGGGACGGTGCCTTCGAGGCGAGCCAGCAGGCCGGCGATGGCACTGACGGTGCTGCGCGGGAGGTCGGACAGGCGGTTGCCGGATGCGGTGTTGGTGGTCATCTCTGGTTCTCCTTCGGCCTCAGGCCCGGTCCGCTACGCGTTCGCCGAGTAGCCCTTGCGGCCGCAGCAGCAGGACCAGGATGAGCAGCACGAAGGCCCAGACCGAGGCCCAACTGCCGCCGCCCAGCTGGTGCATGCCGGGGATGTCGGAGATGTAGGCGGTGGCCATGGCCTCGGCCAGGCCGAGCACCAGGCCGCCGAGCATCGCGCCGTAGATGTTGCCGATGCCGCCGAGCACCGCCGCGGTGAAGGCCTTGAGGCCGGCCTGGAAGCCCATGCTGTAGTCGACTTCGCCGTAGCGCAGGCCGTAGCAGACGGCGGCGACGGCGGCGAACAGGGCGCCGATGGCGAACGCGGCGGCGATGATCCGGTTGGTGTCGATGCCCATCAGCTGGGCGGTGTCCGGGTCCTGGGCGGTGGCCTGCATGGCGCGCCCGGTGCGGGACTTCTGCACGAAGACGGCGAGGATGATCATGCAGATGGGGGCGGCGATGATGGTGAACAGGTCACCGGACTGGATGTGGATGCTGCCCAGGTTCCATGGCCCGGCCTGCAGTTGCGGGAAGACCCGGGGGCTGGTGGCCTTGGGGTAGAGGTTGTGCACGGCCTGCTGCAGGCCGAGGGACAGGCCGATGGCGGCGATCAGCGGGGCCAGCCGGGGCGCGGTGCGCAGCGGGCGGTAGGCGAACCGCTCGGCGCCGAGGGCGATCAGTACCGAGGTGATGGCGCCGCCGATCAGCATCAGCGGCAGGGCGAGCCAGAGGCTGGTGCCGTGGGGCAGTGCGAGATAGACGGTGAGGGCGCCGAAGCCACCGGTCATGAAGATCTCGCCGTGGGCGAAGTTGATGAGCTGCACGATGCCGTACACCATCGTGTAGCCGATGGCGATGAGCCCGTAAGTCGCGCCAAGGAAAAGGCCGTTGGCGAGTTGTTGCGGCAGGGTGTGCACCGCGGCCTCCATGTCGCTGTGGTGGCGTCTCGGGTGGATGAAGGGACGAGGGGCCGCCCGCGCGGGATGGGCGTGGGCGGCCCCGGTGCCGGAGGTCTGGGTCAGCCGCTGTAGGTGCCGGTCTTGACCGCCGCCCACTGGCCGCTCTTGACCTGGTAGACGGTCAGCTGCTTGTTGGTGGTGTCGCCGTACTGGTCGAAGGAGACGTGGCCGGCGATGCCGTCGAAGTCGGCCTTCTGCACGCCGTCGACGACCTGGGTGCGGGCCGGGAGCGACTTGCCGCCGCCGGCCATCGCGGTGCCGACCGCCTTGATGATGGCGGTGGCCGCGTCGTAGGAGTAGCCGCCGTAGGTGTCGTAGTCGCCGGGGTAGCCGGCGGCCTTGTACTTGGCGATGAAGTCCTTGGCGCTGTCCAGGGTGTTCACCGGCACACCGACCGAGGTGACCAGGTCGCCTTCGGCGGCGGTGCCGGCGGTGGTGATGTACGTCTGGGAGTACATGCCGTCGCCGCCCATCAGCGGGATGTTGTCGCCGGCCGCCTTGAGCTGCTTGGTGATCAGCTCGGACTCGTCGTACTGGCCGCCGTAGTAGAGCAGGTCGGCGCCGGACGACTTGATCTTGGTGACCAGGGCGGAGAAGTCCTTGTCGCCGGTGTTGACGTGGTCGGTGCCGACCACCTGGCCGCCGTCCTTGGTGAAGGAGTTCTGGAAGATGCCGGCCAGGCCGGCGCCGTAGGTCTGCTTGTCGTCCACCACGAAGGCCTTCTTCTTGCCCGCGGGGCCGCTGGCGTACTGCGCGGCGAAGGCGCCCTGCAGCGCGTCGGTGGTGGCGGTGCGGAAGTAGGTCGGGAACTGGCGCTTCTTGTCGTTCTTGGCCCAGTTGGGGCCCTGGGTGAGCGCCGGGTTGGTGTTGGAGGGCGAGATCTCCACCAGGTTGGCGGTCGCGAAGACCTGCTGCATCGACTGCGCCACACCGGAGTTGAGCGGGCCGACGACGCCGAGCACGCTGCTGTCGCCGACCAGCGCGGTGGCGTTCTGCTGGCCGATGGTCGGCTGCGCCTGGTCGTCCAGTGCCTTGACCTTGAAGGTCACACCGGGGACGGTCTTGTTCTTGTTGGCGTCGTCGACGGCGATCTGCACGCCGTACTGGATACCGAGGCCGGTGGCGGAGTTCTGACCGGACAGCGGGGCGTCCACCCCGATGGTGACGGTGAGGCCGTTGCCCGACGTGTCACCACCGCTCTTGCTGCCGCCGCGCGAGCCGCAGGCGGTGACGGTGAGGGCGCCGGTCAGGGCGATGCTGAGGACGAGCAGTGAACGATGGCGCACGAGTGGTCCCCTTCAAAGGCTGGCGGTGACTGGCCGTGACTCTAGAGCTCCCCGGCCGACGGGGGCAGGCCTGTGCGACTGCTGTGATTCTTCTGTTATGAGAGCCACATGCCCGACGTCTCGAATCGTGATCAATCGGCTGTGGCTCAGGTCGGGCCGAACCATGCGGACCGTTACAAGATCACTCAAGTCGCCGAAAATAAGTGGCAGTAGACGATCCGTCCGATGGCCGGACGATCATGTCCGTCGTAAGTCGACCGGGCACCGTTGTCCGCAATGCGGACATGACGCCGTGTCGAGGGAGTCGTCGAGGGAGGGGTGGGGTGCTCGACGGTCGGAGGCGCATTGCCCGAATATTACGCAGCGTTACGATTCGGGGTGCGGCTTCCGGTCGGCGCGCATCGGCCGTGGTGCCGTCGCCGGTTCGTGGGAACCCGTCCAGTAGTCCCCGGACATGCGAAACGCCCCCTCGTCGGCCAGACCTGCCCAGTGCGGGCGGCGGCCAAACGAAGGGGCGCGGGAAGGTTCGTGTGACGTGCGGTGGTGCTGTTACAGGTCGCGCAGCGCGCAGGTGAGGCGGCAGCTGGTGATCCGGCGACCGGTGTCGTCGGTGATCGCGATCTCGTAGGTCGCGGCGGTGCGGCCCTTGAAGACCGCGGTCGCCACACCGGTCACCAGGCCGGAGGTGGCCGAGCGGTGGTGGGTGACATTGAGGTCCACGCCCACCGCGTAGCGGCCGGGGCCGGCGTGCACCATCGCCCCTATCGACCCGAGGGTCTCCGCCAGCGCCGCCGAGGCGCCGCCGTGCAGCAGGCCGTACGGCTGCTGGTTGCCCTCCACCGGCATGGTGCCGACCACCCGGTCCGCCGAGGCCTCCACGATCCGGATGTCCATCTTGTCGCCCAGGGTGCCGCCGGTGAACGTGCTGGGCTCGACGCCGAGCTTGGCGAAGTGGTCGAGCACGTCCTGCGGCACGTCCAGCTTCAGGGGGGCGCGGCTGTCGTGCGCGGCGGAGCTCGCGGCGTCGGGCAGCTCGGTCATGGGGGTCACTCCGGGGGTCGAGGGTCCGGCCGCGGGGCACGGCCATTCGTGATCGTAGCTTTCGTGATCGACAGCATTCCATGGTCATCGGGGGCGGGACGGCCCGACTGACACCGCCGACCGGCCGGCCCGGCGGGCCGTGGCTGGTCGGCGATGTCAGTCGGGCCGCCTAGGATCGATGGCGGCAGTTGGAGTCGGCAGGAACGGACGTTGACGTGGCTACGCAGAGTGCGGTGCAGGGCGCGGGCGGTGCTGGAAAGGCGGCCCGGCCCCGGCTGATGCTGCTCGACGGGCATTCGCTCGCCTACCGGGCGTTCTACGCGCTGCCGGTGGAGAACTTCAACACCTCGACCGGCCAGCCGACCAATGCCGTCTACGGCTTCGCCTCCATGGTGGCCAACACGGTGCGGGACGAGGCGCCCAGCCACCTCGCGGTCGCCTTCGACGTCTCCCGCAAGACCTTCCGCTCCGAGCAGTTCCCCGACTACAAGGCCAACCGGGCCACCACGCCCGACGAGTTCCGCAGCCAGGTCGGCCTGATCGGCGAGCTGCTGGACGCGATGAAGGTGCAGCGGCTGGCCATCGAGGGCTTCGAGGCCGACGACGTCATCGCCACCCTGGCCACCGCCGCCGAGGCGGCCGGCTTCGAGGTGCTGATCGTCACCGGCGACCGGGATGCGCTGCAGCTGGTCACCGACCACATCACGGTGCTCTATCCCACCAAGGGCGTCTCCGAGCTCACCCGCTACACCCCCGAGAAGGTCGGCGAGAAGTACGGGGTGACGCCCCGTCAGTATCCCGACCTGGCCGCGCTGCGCGGCGACCCGTCGGACAACCTGCCCGGCATCCCCGGCGTCGGCGAGAAGACCGCCGCCAAGTGGGTCAACCAGTTCGGCTCCTTCGACGAACTGGTCGCCCGGGCCGACGAGGTGAAGGGCAAGATCGGCGAGAAGCTGCGCGACAACCTGGAGTCCGTCAAGCGCAACCGGGTGCTCACCGAGCTGATCCGGGACGTCGAACTGCCGCTCGGCGTCGACGACTTGTCCCGCGAGCCGTTCGACCGGGAGGCCGTCGGCCGGCTGATGGAGGCACTGGAGTTCCGCAACCCCAACTTCCGCGAGCGCCTCTTCAACCTCGACCCGGGTGCCGCCGAGCCGGCCGCCGCGGCCGCCGCCCCCGGCGTCGAGGTCGAGGGCGAGCTGCTCACCGAGCCGGGCGCGCTCGCCGCCTGGCTCACCGAGCGTGTCGTGGTGGGCGAGCGGGTGGCCCTGGCGTCCGTCTACGACTGGGCGCTGGGCAGCGGCGAGGTGCGCGAGGTGGCGCTGGCCACCGCCGAGGCCGCCACCTGGTTCGACCCGGCCCAGCTCGCGGAGCAGGACGAGCAGGCCTTCGCCGCCTTCCTCGCCGACCCCAAGCAGCCCAAGGCCCTGCACATCGCCAAGCAGGTGATGCGCGCCTTCGCCGAGCGCGGCTGGACGGTCAGCGGGGTCGCCGCCGACACCGCGCTCGCCGCCTACCTGGAGAAGCCCGGCCGGCGCACCTTCACCCTGGAGGTGCTCGCCGAGGAGTACCTGGGCCGCTCGCTCGCCCCGGCCGCCGCCGCCGAGACCGGCCAACTCGCCTTCGACGCACCGGAGGAGGACGCAACCGCCGGCGCCCAGGCGCTGATGGTGCAGGCCCGCACCGTGCTCGACCTCGCCGAGCTGTTCGACAGCCGCCTCGCCGACGTCGGCGCCGTCGAGCTGATGCACGAGATGGAGCTCCCGATCGCGGCCCTGCTGGCCCGGATGGAGCGCACCGGCATCGCCGCCGACCGGGAGTGGCTGAACTCGCTGGAGCAGCAGTTCGCCACCGAGATCCAGCGCGTCGTCGAGGAGGCGCACGCCGCCGCCGGCCACCCGTTCAACCTGGGCTCGCCCAAGCAGCTGCAGGAGATCCTGTTCGGCGAGCTCAACCTGCCCAAGACCAAGAAGATCAAGACCGGCTACACCACCGACGCCGACGCCCTCACCTGGCTGGCCACCCAGACCGACAACGAACTGCCGGTCATCCTGCTGCGCCACCGCGACCAGGCCAAGCTGCGCACCACGGTCGAGGGCCTGCTCAAGACCGTCTCCCCGCAGGGCCGGATCCACACCACCTTCAACCAGATGGTCGCCGCCACCGGCCGGCTCTCCTCGCAGGACCCGAACCTGCAGAACATCCCGGTGCGCACCGAGGAGGGCCGGCTGATCCGCCGCGCCTTCGTGGTCGGCGAGGGCTACGAGTCGCTGCTGACCGCCGACTACTCGCAGATCGAGCTGCGGATCATGGCCCACCTCTCCGAGGACGAGGCGCTGATCGAGGCCTTCGCCAGTGGCGAGGACCTGCACACCACGGTCGCCTCCTCGGTCTTCCAGGTCGCCCCGACCGAGGTCGACGCCGAGATGCGCCGCAAGATCAAGGCGATGTCCTACGGCCTGGCCTACGGGCTCTCCGCCTACGGCCTCTCCCAGCAGCTCGGCATCAAGCCGAACGAGGCGCAGGGCCTGATGGACACCTACTTCGAGCGGTTCGGCGGCGTGCGCGACTACCTGCACCGCGTCGTCGAGGAGGCCCGCGCCACCGGCTACACCGAGACCCTGCTCGGCCGCCGCCGCTACCTGCCCGACCTGACCAGCGACAACCGCCAGCGCCGCGAGATGGCCGAGCGGATGGCCCTCAACGCCCCGGTCCAGGGCTCGGCCGCGGACATCGTCAAGATCGCCATGCTGCACGTCGACGAGGCCCTGACCAAGGCCGAGTTGAAGTCCCGGATGCTCCTCCAGGTGCACGACGAAATCGTCCTGGAGCTGGCCCCCGGCGAGCGCGACCAGGTCGAGTCCGTCGTCCGCGAGCAGATGGCCGGCGCCTACGACCTGCGTGCGCCGCTGGACGTCTCGGTCGGCGTGGGCGCCAACTGGGAGGCGGCGGCGCACTGACGGCGCTGTGACGACGGGCCGGGCTTCCTGGGGAGTCCGGCCCGTTTCGCGTGTCAGTAGCGTCAGTAGGGGAGCAGGGCGCTGGTGTCGAGGGTGAAGGAGAACGGCGCCGGGACGTGGATGGACTGCCCGAAGTCGGCGTCCTCCCGCAGACGGTAGCGGCCGTCCTCGGGCTCGCTGAACAGGGTCACGGTCTTCTGGCTGGGGTCGACGATCAGGTAGAGCGGGATGCCCATCAGCGGGTAGTCGCGGACCTTGCCGTGCCAGTCGTTGTCGGGGTTGGAGGGGGAGACGATCTCGACGGCGATCAGAGCGAGATCGGCGGAGACTCCGCCCTTGGGCGATGTCATGACCTCGTCCGGGAGGTAGGTCAGGTCGGGGTTGCGAACCTTTTCAACGGCTGGCGAGACCAGGTCGGTGTTTTCTGACGGCAGCCAGTCGCTTGAGTGTGCGTCGAACTGGCGACGAACCAGGAGGAGATTGCGTTGGTGGATCGTCGAGGGACTCGCCTGCATGATGATCACATCGCCGGATAGCTCGGCTTTGAAGTCAGGGAGTAGGCGGCGGGCTTCTTCGAGCAGTTCGAAATGCCGGGGGGTCATCGTCGGTCCTCCAATGTTGGCCCGCTCACAGTTTATTCGCGCCGCGGGTTCGCCCGCCGGGTCGGCTCCGCCGTCGTCGGGTCCTCGGGCCAGGGGTGGCGGGGGTAGCGGCCGCGGAGGTCGGCGCGGACGGCTCGGTAGCCGGTGTGCCAGAAGGAGGCGAGGTCGCCGGTGACGGCGGCGGGGCGGCCGGCGGGGGAGAGCAGGTGGACGGTCAGCGGGGCGCGGCCGCCGGCCAGGGCCGGGGCGGCCTGCCAGCCGAAGAGCTCCTGGAGTTTGACCGCGAGAACCGGATGGTCGCCCGAGTAGTCGACCCGGATCCGTGAGCCGCTGGGCACGGTGATCCGCTCCGGGGCCAGCTCGTCCAGCCGGCCGGCCTCGCCGGTGGCCCAGGGGAGCAGGCGGTTCAGGGCGGTGGCGGTGTCGATCCGCTCCAGGCCGGCGCGGCCGCGGGCCCGGGAGAGCTCCGGCTCCAGCCACTGGTCGGCCGCGGCCAGCAGCGCGGCGTCGTCCACCGCGGGCCAAGGGGCGCCGAGTTCGCGGTGCAGGAAGGCCAGCCGCAGGCGCAGCGAGCGGCCGGCCTCGGTCCAGCGCAGCAGCTCGCTGACGCCCTCCCGGGTCAGGCCCTCCAGCAGCGCGGTCCGCACCAGCGCCGGGTCGGGCTTCGACAGCGCGGCCGCATCCAGCTCCAGCGCGCCGAGCGCCGTCACCCGGCGGGCCGTCAGATCGCCGCGCCGACTGCCCGGCGGGGTGGCCCAGTGCACCTCCTCGCGGTCCGTCAGCAGGTGGGCGGCGGCGGTGCGGGCGGTCGGCTCGTCGATCACCGCCGCACGCTGGATCCGGGCACTCGGCGCACCCGCCGGACGGTCCGCCACCGCCACCGCCAGCCACGGCGCACCGCCCAGCGCCGACCCCGGCGCGGTCTCGCCCGCCGTGCCCGAGGCCATCAAGTACCCGGCGCGGCCGCCGGGTTCGGGACGCGGCGAGCGGGCCCGGGCCACCCGCTCGGGATAGGCGAGCGCCACCACCAGGCCGGCCGCCGAGGCATCGTCAGCCGTGCCGCCGCCGGGAACGCCGTCCAGCTGGCTGCGCAGCCGACGGGTCTCGTCACGCCAGCGGGCCCGGTAGCCCGCCGGCAGCTCACCGCCGTCGGCCCGCACCGAGCGCCAGATGCCCGCCAGGTCGTCGCCGAGCGTGCGGGGAGGCTCCTCGGAGAGCAGCGCCACCAGCTCCGCCGCGCGCCGTCCGCCCACCAGCGGTGCGCCGTCGTGCAACGCCCGCGCCAGGCGCGGGTGCAGGCCGGTGCGGGCCAGCAGGCGCCCGCGCTCGGTGGCGCGTCCGGTCGCGTCCACCGCGCCGAGCGCCGTCAGGGTCTGCCGGGCCGCCGTCATGGCGCCCGCCGGCGGCGGGTCGAGCAGTGCAAGGTCGCCGGCGTCCGGGGAGCCCCAGCAGGCGGCCTGGAGGGCGAACGGGGTCAGGTCGGCGAGCGCGATCTCCGGGGTGGGGAACCGCGCGGCGAGTGCGTCGGCCGCCTCCGGCCAGCAGCGGTACACCACGCCGGGGCCCTCGCGCCCCGCGCGGCCGGCTCGCTGCCGTCCGGCCGCCAGCGAGGCGCGCACCGTCACCAGGGCGCTCAGCCCGCGTGCGTGGTCGGTGCGCGGCTCCCGGGCCAGCCCGGCGTCGACCACGATCCGCACCCCGGGCACGGTCAGCGAGGACTCCGCCACCGAGGTGGAGAGGATCACCCGGCGCCGTTCGCCGCCGGTCAGCGCCGCGTCCTGCACGGCCGCCGGCGCCTGCCCGTGCAGCTGCAGCACCTCGGCCGGCACCGTGCCGTCCAGCAGCCCGGCCACCCGGGCGATCTCGCCGACCCCCGGCAGGAAGCAGAGCAGATCGCCGTCCCGCTCACCGAGCGCCCGCCGCACGGTGGCCGCGACGTGCTCCAGCAGCGCGGGGTCGGTGCGGGTGCCCTGCGGCGGCCGCACCGGGCGCGGCGGCGGCGCCCACACCACCTCGACCGGGTGCGTCACCGCCTCGGCGGTCACCACCGGTGCGCCGCCCAGCAGTTCGGCCCAGGCCGCGGTGTCCGAGGTGGCCGAGGCGACCAGCAGCCGCAGCTCGGGACGGAGCGCCGCGCGGACGTCCAGCAGGAAGGCGAGCGCGGTGTCCGCGTCCAGGTGCCGCTCATGGCACTCGTCCAGCAGCACCACGTCCACCCCGGGCAGCTCCGGATCCCGCTGCAGCCGCTGCAGCAGCACCCCGGTGGTCACCACCTCGACCACCGTGCGCGGCCCCACCACCCGGTCGCCGCGCACCGTGTACCCGACGCGGTCGCCCGCCTTCTCGCCGAGCAGCCAGGCCATCCGCCGGGCCGCTGCCCGCACCGCCAGCCGGCGCGGCTCGGCGACCAGTACGCGGCGTGCGGCCGTGCCGTCGTCCAGCAGCCCGGCCAGCGCCAGCGGCACCAGGGTGGTCTTGCCGGTCCCGGGCGGGGCGGCGAGCACGGCCGCACCCTGCTCGTCGAGGGCGGCGGCCAGTGCGGGCAGCGCGGTGCGGACGGGCAGGTCGAGGTTCTTCCGGGCGACGGGACTCACCCGACCAGTATTCAGCCCCGCTGCGTGACGAAGATCGCGGTGCCCGGGATGTGCCGCCCCCGCAGCGGGCTCCAGCCGCCCCAGGTGCTGGTCAGCTGGGCCGGCCACTCCGGCTCCACCAGGTCGAGCAGCGTGAAGCCGGCGCCGGCCAGCTCGCGCACCCGGTCGCCCAGGGTGCGGTGGTGCTCGACGTAGCTGGCCCGCCCGGTCACGTCCTGTTCGACGTAGGGCGTGCGGTCGAAGTAGGAGGCGCTCGCGGTCAGCCCTTCGATGCCGGGCTCGTCGCTGAAGGCCCAGCGGATCGGGTGGGTCACCGAGAACACCCACCGCCCGCCCGGCCGCAGCACCCGGTGCACCTCGCGCATCAGCT
This sequence comes from Kitasatospora sp. GP30, assembly GCF_029892145.1. Lineage (NCBI taxonomy): Bacteria > Bacillati > Actinomycetota > Actinomycetes > Kitasatosporales > Streptomycetaceae > Kitasatospora > Kitasatospora sp. GP30. Next base: position 447,479 of record NZ_JARZAH010000003.1, on the reverse strand, counting down.
TGGCGGTGTCGGCGCTGAACGGCACGGCGCCGTAGGCGGAGCAGGCCAGGTCGAAGGAGGCGTCGGCGAACGGCAGCACCGCCGCGTCTGCCTGCACCACCGGTATCCGGGCGGTGCCGCGCTGCTCGTCGATCCGCCGGGAGTGCTGCAGCTGGCGGTGCGAGATGTCCAGCGCCACCGGCCTGGCGCCCCGCCCGGCCAGCCAGCGCGAGCACTGCGCGGCACCCGCGCCGATCTCCAGCACGGCCAGCCCGCGCAGTGCGGCGGTCGGGCCGAGCAGCTGGGCGTCGGCCTCGTCCAGCCCCTCCGGGCACCAGGTGAAGCGGTCGTCGCCGAGGAAGGCGCCGTGCTCGTCCTGGTACTCGTCGGCGTTGCGGTCCCACCACTGGCGGCTGGCCCGGCTGCTCTCGCCGGCCGCGGCGGGGCGGCGCACGGCGAGGTCGTCGTCGAGGTCGTCGTCGAGCTCGCCGTCGGGGGTGGTGTGAAGGGTCATGGTGGGCCTCGCGTAGGCTATGGGTGCGGAAAGCGCCGCTGCTCGGCACTGCCCCTCGGGGCCGGGTCGGCGGTGGCATCCGGGGTGACTGGGCCCCGAGAACTGCCCCACGCATCACGACCTGCCGGTCGGATACGGGCGCAGTTGGAGGATATGGCCTGATCCATACCGGCCTGGACGGTCTCGCGGGCTTCGACGTTGACCGTTCCTGCCTGTCCCCGTATGCTACAAGTTGCGCTGCGGGCCTGCGCGCCTCGGACGGAGCAGGTCGCGCTCGCATCTGTCGAAGACCCCACGGGCTTTTCGGTGGGAGCGATACGGGCCCCCGCGTGGCATTACCTACGACTTCATGTCCGTACCGGAGCCCTTTTCCTAATGACGAGCCCCACCGACACCTCTGTCAGCACCACCCCGCAGGTCGCGGTCAACGACATCGGCGACGCGGAAGCGTTCCTCGCGGCGATCGACGAGACCATCAAGTACTTCAACGATGGCGACATCGTTGAGGGCATCATCGTGAAGGTCGACCGTGACGAGGTGCTCCTCGACATCGGTTACAAGACCGAGGGCGTCATTCCGTCCCGCGAGCTGTCGATCAAGCACGACGTCGACCCGCACGAGGTCGTCTCCGTCGGTGACGAGATCGAGGCCCTGGTCCTCCAGAAGGAGGACAAGGAGGGTCGTCTGATCCTGTCCAAGAAGCGCGCCCAGTACGAGCGCGCCTGGGGCACGATCGAGAAGATCAAGGAAGAGGACGGCATCGTCACCGGTACCGTCATCGAGGTCGTCAAGGGTGGTCTCATCCTCGACATCGGCCTGCGCGGCTTCCTCCCCGCCTCCCTGGTCGAGATGCGCCGCGTGCGCGACCTGCAGCCCTACGTGGGCAAGGAGCTCGAGGCCAAGATCATCGAGCTGGACAAGAACCGCAACAACGTGGTCCTGTCCCGCCGTGCCTGGCTGGAGCAGACCCAGAGCGAGGTCCGCCAGACCTTCCTCACCACCCTGCAGAAGGGCCAGGTGCGCTCCGGCGTCGTCTCCTCGATCGTCAACTTCGGTGCCTTCGTGGACCTGGGTGGCGTCGACGGCCTGGTGCACGTCTCCGAGCTGTCCTGGAAGCACATCGACCACCCGTCCGAGGTTGTCGAGGTCGGCCAGGAGGTCACCGTCGAGGTTCTCGACGTTGACATGGACCGCGAGCGCGTCTCCCTGTCGCTGAAGGCGACCCAGGAGGACCCGTGGCAGCAGTTCGCCCGTACCCACCAGATCGGCCAGGTCGTTCCGGGTAAGGTCACCAAGCTGGTTCCGTTCGGTGCGTTCGTCCGCGTGGACGAGGGCATCGAGGGTCTGGTCCACATCTCCGAGCTGGCCGAGCGCCACGTGGAGATCCCGGAGCAGGTCGTCCAGGTCGGCGACGAGATCTTCGTCAAGGTCATCGACATCGACCTCGAGCGTCGTCGCATCAGCCTCTCGCTGAAGCAGGCCAACGAGTCGCTCGGTGCCGACCCGGCGTCGGTCGAGTTCGACCCGACCCTGTACGGCATGGCCGCGTCCTACGACGACCAGGGCAACTACATCTACCCCGAGGGCTTCGACCCCGAGGCGAACGACTGGCTGCCCGGCTTCGAGAAGCAGCGCGAGGAGTGGGAGCGCCAGTACGCCGAGGCGCAGGCCCGCTTCGAGCAGCACCAGGCCCAGGTCATCAAGAGCCGCGAGGCCGATGCCGAGGCCGCTGCCGAGGGTGGCGACGCGGTTGCCGCCGCTGCCGGTGGCAACTACTCCTCCTCCAGCGACGAGGGCGCCGGCGCCCTCGCCTCGGACGAGGCGCTGGCTGCCCTGCGCGAGAAGCTGGCCGGCGGCCAGAGCTGAACCGCGTAGCTAGCCTGCTCTAGCCCTGTGGGCCCCACCCGGATTCCGGGTGGGGCCCACATGCGTTTCCCGGCGATCGCCTCCGTATTTCAACGGTCATCAGTTCATTGATCATCATTTCGGTGATCATTTTTATGATCATTCCTGGGTCGCTATTCATGCCCCGCTCATGATCGTGTTCGTGTGCGGATCGTCCCTGTTCAACTGCGGATTGTGCTGTGATCAGGGGCTCATTGCGTTTTTATGGGTCTTTTAGGAGCGACCACCTAGCTTGGGGGGAGTTGCCCGACGGGTTTCCCGCCCCGAAATGCTTAGGCAGACCCGCTTGATGCGCCTCAATGCCACCACCGAGCACCACCTGGCCACGGCGGCCCCCGGCCGCCTGGCCGCCCTCGGCCGCTTCTGCCACCGGCACCGGCGGTGGGTGCTGGCGTTCTGGGTGGCGGTGCTCGCGCTCGGTGTGCTGATCGGCGGCCGGGTCTTCGAGGGCTCGGTCACCCACACCTCCTCCGGCGGGGCCGAGTCGGCTCGCGGGGACGCGATCGTCGCCGCCGCGGATCCGTCGGCGGGCTCCATCACCGCCGTGGTGGCCGGCCGGCCGGTGGACGACCAGGCGGTGCGCACGGCCGTCACCGGCGCGGCCCAGGACATCGCCAAGCTGCCGGGCGTGCTCTCGGTCGCCGACGCCTACCAGGGCGGCCAGCCGAGTGCGCTGACCGCCGTGGACGGCAACGGCAGCCTGGTGAACGTCCGGATGACCGACAGCGCAACCACGGCGCAGCAGCAGGCGGTCGGCCAGCGGCTGGCGCAGATCCAGGCCCCCGGCACCCAGGTCAAGGTCGGCGGCGACCTGGTGGTGCAGCAGGAGGTCAAGAGCCAGACCCAGTCCGACACCACCTTCGGCGAGATCGTCACCCTGCCGCTGACCCTGGTGGTGATGGTGCTGGTCTTCGGCGGCCTGGCGGCCGCCAGCCTGCCGGTGATCGGCGCCGTCGCCTCGGTGGGCGGCGCGCTGCTGGCGATGTTCGGCTTCAGCCACCTGATGGACCTGGACACCTCGGTGCTGCCGATCGCCACCGTGCTGGGCCTGGGCCTCTCCATCGACTACGCGCTGCTGATGGTCAACCGGTTCCGGGAGGAACGCGGGCATGGCTCCTCGCCGGCTGCCGCGATCGAACGCACCGCCGCCACCGCCGGCCGCACCGTGGCGTTCTCCGGCCTGACCGTCGCGGTCGCGCTCAGCGGACTCTTCGTCTTCACCAGCCCGGTCTTCTCGGCCGTGGCCGCCGCCGGGGTCAGTGTGGTGGTGATCGCGGTGCTGGCCGCGCTCACCCTGGTGCCGGCGCTGCTCGGGTTCGCCGGGCACCGGATCAAGCCGCCCAAGCACAGCGAGCCGGACGAGGGGTTCTTCGCCCGCACCGTGCGCAAGGTGCAGCGCCGGGCGGTGCCGGTGGCGCTGGTGTGCGTCGCCCTGCTGATGGCCGCCGGTGCGCCGTTCCTGGGCGCCGACATGCGCAGCACCGGCGCCGCCGCGCTGCCCAGCGGCTCGGCCGGGCGCCAGGTGGCCGACATCGTCAAGGCGGACTACCCGCAGGCCGCTCCGGCGCCGGTGACCGTGGTGGTGCGGGGCAGCGAGCAGGCCGCCGCGCAGTACGCGGACCAGGTGGTGGCCAAGCTGCCGGGCGTGGCCGGGGTGCGCGCGGTGCAGCCGGTCGACGCGCAGCTCAGCACCGTGGAGGTGCTGGTGCACGGGGATCCGCAGGGCTCGGCGGCCAAGCAGGTGGTCAATGAGCTGCGGGACCACCGCGGCGGCCTGGAGACCTATGTCACGGGGGACGCCGCCAGCGTCGTCGACTTCCAGCACGAGCTGACCAGTCGCGGGCCGTGGGCGTTCGGGCTGGTCGCGGTCGGCACCCTGGTGCTGCTCTTCCTGATGACCGGCTCGGTGGTGATGCCGGTCAAGGCCCTGCTGATGAACGTGCTCTCGCTGGGCTGCTCGCTCGGCGCGCTGACCCTGGTGTTCCAGCACGGTTGGTTCGCGAGCACGCTCGGCTTCACCCCGACCGGGGGGCTGGAGACCTTCATCCCGGTGCTGGTCTTCGCCTTCGCCTTCGGGCTGTCGATGGACTACGAGGTCTTCCTGCTCGCGCGGATCAAGGAGCTGAAGGACCGGGGGTACGACTGTCGGCGGGCGGTGCAGCTGGGCCTGCAGCGCAGCGGTCGGATCATCACCTCGGCCGCGCTGCTGATGGTGATCGTCTTCGCCGGGTTCGCGGCCGGGCAGATGCTGATGGTCAAGGAGATGGGCATCGCGCTCGCCGTGGCGGTGGCGGTGGACGCCACGCTGGTGCGCTGCCTGCTGGTGCCGGCCGCGATGAGCCTCTTCGGCGAGTTCAACTGGTGGGCGCCGGCTCCGCTGAAGCGGCTGTACCGCCGGTTCGGGCTGCGCGAGCATGTGGAGCTGCCGCCGGTGGAGGCGGGGGAGGGGGTTCCGGGCGAGGCGGCTCTGGGCGAGGCGGGCGTGGCTGCTCCGGTGGCGCAGGGCGCTGTGGTGCCCGCGCCGCGCGGGGCGGGGGCGACGGCTTCGGCTTCCGCTTCGGGGTGACCGAGCGCTTGCTCAGCTGGTGGGTGCGGTTGCCGGCTGATCGTGACCAAGCGCTTGCTCAGGGCCTCGGGTAGCGGGAGATGCGGCGCAGCAGAGCCATCGCCTGACGGAGCACCAACTGCTCCGCCTCGGACATCTCGCTCTCGATCGCGGCAGCCATCCGGTCCTCGCGCCGCCGCCGCTGCTCCTGCAGCATGGCGATGCCCTCCTCGGTGGCATGCAGCACCACCTTGCGGCCATCGGTCGGGTGCGGCTCCTGGCGGATCAGCCCGGCCTCGCGCAGCTGGGTCACCGTGCGGGCCATCGACTGGTGCCGCACGTGCTGGTGCTCGGCCAACTCGGCGGTGGTGCGCGACCCCTCGCGCACCAGCAGACCGAGCGCGGCGGCCTGCGGCTGCGGCAGCGCCGACTCCTCGTCCCGCAGTCGGCGGGCCAGCTCACCGATGGTGCTGCGCACGTCGAAGGCAAGCTGCTGCGGGTCGATCCGGTCGGTCTGGCTGCTCATGGGGGTCACTCTAGGGCGTGCGGTACCGCCGGGTACCTCCTGGCGGCCGGGCGACGGCTACGGGCGAGTAGTCTGCCGCTATGCGGAAGATCGGACTGACGGGCGGGATCGGAGCCGGCAAGAGCGCGGTCTCCCAGCTGCTGGCCTCCCATGGCGCGGTGCTGGTGGACTCCGACCTGATCGCGCGTGAGGTGGTGGCCCCCGGCACCCCCGGACTCGCCGCCGTGGTCGAGGAGTTCGGCCCCGGGGTGCTGGCGGCGGACGGCTCGCTGGACCGCCCCGCCCTCGGCGCCGTCGTCTTCGCCGACCCGCAGCGGCTCCAGGCCCTGAACGCCATCGTGCACCCCCTGGTCCGGGCCCGCTCCGCCGAACTCGAGGCGGCCGCCGCCGATGACACGATCGTCGTGCACGACATCCCGCTGCTCGCCGAGAACGGCCTGGAGTCCCTGTTCGAGCAGGTGATCGTGGTCGACGCCGACGAGGACGTCCGCCTCGACCGCCTGGTCCGCCTGCGCGGCATGCCCGAGGCCGAGGCCCGCTCCCGCATGGCCGCCCAGGCCACCCGCGAGCAGCGCCTCGCCATCGCCGACCTGGTGGTGGAGAACAACGGCACCCTGGCCGAACTGGAGCAGCGGGTCAACGCGGTGTGGGAGCAGCTGACTTCAAGCTGACGGCCGGCTGACTTCAAGCCGACGGCCGCTCAGCCGACCGGCTCCAGCAGATCCCAGCGGTTCCCGTACAGGTCCTCGAACACCGCCACCGTTCCGTACGCCTCGTGCCGCGGCTCCTCCAGGAACCGCACACCGGCCCCGCGCATCCGGGCGTACGCGCCGGCGAAGTCGTCCGTGCACAGGAACCAGCCCACCCGGCCGCCCGTCTGGTCGCCGATCCGCTCCACCTGCTCGGGCTTGGACGGCCGCGCCAGCAGCAACCCGCTCTCCGCCCCCTCCGGCGCGACCACGACCCAACGGCCGCCGTCGGCGCGCGGGGCGTCCTCGCGCAGCTCGAAGCCGAGCGCGTTGACGTAGAAGGCGATGGCCTCGTCGTAGTCGCGGACGAGGAGCGAAGTCAGGGCGATCACGAGGGTGAGCGTAGAGGAAGGACGAGAAGGGCGTCGGCCTGGCGTCGGAGGTCTGCGGCTGGGAGCCTACGCCGGCCAGCCGGCGGTGCCGATGCATGCTTCGTTGCCCTCGGGGTCGGCCAGCACCCAGTGGGACGGTGCGTGGGCGTCGGTCACCAGGCGGCCGCCGGCGGCGATCGCCGCGGCGATCCGGGCCTCGGCCTGGTCGTACGGGAGCCAGACGTCCACGTGGACCCGGTTGCGCTGCGGGCGTGGGGCGTCCAACTGCTGGAAGTAGAAGGGCGCACCACGACGGCGCGGGTCGATCAGGTCCTCGGCGCTGCCGGCGCGGTCCTGGTAGCCGAGCAGGGCGCGCCAGAACGGCACCACGGCGGGGAGGGCCAGGGCGTCGACGGTGACCTGGACGGTCTGCACGGCGGACGGCTCGGACAGGATGCCGAGCCGGCGGGCGACCGCGGAGATCTGCCGGGCCAGCTCGACATGGCGCTCGGTCAGCCCGTAGTAGTCGTCTGCGACCGTGATCAGCCGCACCGTCACGCCGTCGTTCCGCAGGTCGACGTCGGGGTACTGGCCCTCCAGGCCGGTCAACTCGCCGATCTCCTGCACCAGTCGGCTGCCGGCCGCGAACGAGCCGGTGCGGAAGTACGCGCACGCTCCCTCGCCCAGCACGCGCCAGTCCTCAAGACCGGCCCTCTGGTGGAACTCCTGCGGCCTGATGCGCGTGATCTTGTCCTCGACATGGCTCATGCGCCGACCGTACCGGCCGGCGCCGACAGTGTGGCGGGCCCGGCAGCGGGGTCAGCCCTTGCGCGCCACGCCCGCCCAGATGCCCACCTGGGCGTCCGTCTCGCCCGGCGGCTGCTCGGGGTGCCACAGGGGTGCGGTGACCACGCCGGGGGCGAGTAGGTCCAGGCCGTCGAAGAAGCGGGTGACCTGGGCCTTGGTGCGCAGGGTGAGTTGGGCGGTGGCGTTGCGGTAGATGGCGGGGCCGCGGCTGGTTTCGGGGGCGGGGATGAAATCGCCGGTGCCGTGGGAGAGGGCCAGGTAGCTGCCCGGGGGCAGGGCGTCGACCAGGGTGCGGACGACGCGGTACGGGTCGTCAGCCTCGTCGATGAAGTGCAGTACGGCGAAGAGCAGCAGGGCGACCGGCTCGCCCGTGGAGAGCAACTGCCGCACGGTCGGGTCGGCGAGGATGGCGGCCGGCTCGCGCAGGTCGGCCTGGACCACGCTGGTGCTGCCGGGGGCCCGGGAGGAGAGCAGGGCTCGGCTGTGTACCAGCACGATCGGGTCGTTGTCCAGGTAGGCGACCTGCGCATCCGGGTGCACCCGCTGGGCGACCTCGTGGGTGTTGCCCGCCGTGGGGATGCCGGTGCCGATGTCGATGAACCGCCGCACCCCGAGCCCGGCCAGCTGCCGAACCGCCCGCTGCAGGAACGCCCGGTTGGCGCGGGCGCTTTGCCGCACCATCGGCCCGAGGGCGAGCACCTTCTCGGCGGCCTCCCGGTCGGCCGGGAAGTTGTCCTTGCCACCCAGGTAGTCCCCCAATTCACACATTGGTGCGAGGAGGGGTGGGCATCATGTCTGATGTGATCACAACGGACTACGACGGATGCGGGATGTGCTTCGTCGCGACGCGCAGGCTCAGCCGGACGACCGACAGCACGAGCAGCCCGGAGCGGCAGGCGAACCAGATCATCGATGCCGTCAGCCAGGTGGGCGGGCACATCATCGCGTGGGCGGACGACTGGGAGGTGTCCGGCGCGACCGATCCCATGACCCGCAAGGGGCTTGGTCCCTGGTTGCAGGGGAAGATGGGCCCGTATGACGGGATCGCCGCCGCGAGCGTGGACCGAGCCGGGCGCAACGTGCGGGATGTGCTCAACACGCAGGAGTTACTGACCAGCCAGGGCCGGAAGATCGTCACGGCCGATCACGTGGGCGTGTGGGACTTCAGCAACGTCAACGACGAGAACGAGTGGATGTTGAAAGCGTGGGGCTCGCAGATGGAGCTGAGGGCGATTCAGAAGCGCAACCGTGACGAGACGTTGCGTGCCCGTGCGGCAGGCCAGCCCAAGCAGCGCCCGTCGTACGGGTACATGTACGTGCGGGTGTTCGCGGGAGGCAAGGTCGATCACGTGGAGATCGATCCGGTCGGGGCGGAGATCATCCGCACGGTGGCCGAACGCATCCTCACCGACGAGACCGGAAAGATCACGTGTGCCACCGAGGCCGCACGGCTCAACCGAGAAGGTGTCCCCAGCCCGGGGGACCGCCGCGCCCAGCTGTACGGCCGCGAGCAGAAAGGCTCACTGTGGACGGCGAAGACCGTCAAGCTGATCTTGACCAGTGAGGCCGCACTCGGCTACCTCATGCACGACGGGGCACCCGTCATCGGCGAGGAGGGGCAGCCCAGGCGAATCGCCGAACCCCTGTGGGAACCGGCCACCAGGGACGCGCTGATCACGGCGACCGCCATCAAGCGCACGGCCAGCCGAGCCCCCAAGGGAACGCGCCTGCTGTCGGGCATCGCGTTCTGCGGAACGTGCGGGATGCGCCTGTACATCGCTGGTCGCAAGGGCCCCACCATGGCCTACGGGTGCACGGCCCGGGTGCGCGGCATCGCTACTTCCCAGCACTGCAAGCCAGCCCCCGGCATGTACGTCGATGTGCTTGATCAAGCAGTGGCGGACTGGTTCCTGGTTCGCTTCGGAGCGGCCGAGGTGATGCGCAAGGTCTACGACCCGGGCACCGGCTACGCCGCGCGGATCGCCGAGTTGGAGAAGAGCCGCACGCGTCTGCGCGACGATCGGCAGGCCGGACTGTACGACTCACCCGCCGAAACCGAGTGGTTCCAGGCGAACTACACCCGCATGAGCAGGGAGATCACGGAGCTTCAGGCACTGCCCGAACGCGCGCCCGGGATGCGGATGATGCCCACCGGTGTCACGGTCGCCCAGCAGTGGGAGCAGGCCAGCGACGACGCGGCGCGACGCGAGGTCCTCAACCAGTACGACGTGCGCGTGGTGCTGCACCCCAGGCGCAGGGGCGAGAAGACCTCCCGCTACGAGATCACCGGAATCAATAGCGAGGAGTGGTTTCCGGCCCACTCGTAAGGTACGGCGCACGGTAGTCGCACGTGGAGGGGATCTTCGCGTGCGGCTGCCGCGCCCAGGCATCAACCGGCGTCAGCTGGGACAGCGCCGGGGCCAGGTGGCGCACGAACCCGCCGCCCCGGTGCTTGACGATCACGACCCGTGCTCCCAGGTCACCGAGCGTCCAACCGGCCAGCCTCGCCGCAGTATTCGGCCCGAAGACCTCATCCACCGTCCACGGGCCCAGGTCCAAGCCGATCACTCTGCCCGGAGCCCAGAGCAGCCAAAAGCCCACGACCGACCCCGACGCCCACTTGATCAGCACCCGCAACGTGGGCGCGTCCGTGATCACGACCCAGTCGCCCGAGCCGTCCGGTTCCGCCGAGCCGCCGAGCAGCCCCGCCCAGTGTTCCGCCCGTTCTTGATTCTCCGTCACCAGGCGCCACACCGCCTCCAGATCCCCGCCGGGCACCCGTACACCGTGCACCGTCGCCCAGCCCACAACGTCAGCCCCCACAGCACCCACCTCCTTGATCATCCGTGTTCACCCACTCCCGTCAGCCCGCCTTGGACCCCGCCGCGCCCCACCCACCCGCCCAAGAGCGGGGCCCATGCCGGGTGAGGTTCGCGGTACGCATCAGCCCCGCACCTTCCGGTCACTGCGGACCCCCATCCGAGCCAAGCTCCACACGCGCGATCTCTCGATTAGTGGCGATGTCCTCGGCGACGCCCCGGGCGAACAGCGCCTCACCCGGCGTGTAGCCGCGTCCCACATACCGCCAGGACGCATCGGTGACGACCTCCACGCCGGCGGGCGGCTCAGACGTGCGATGCCGGGCCCTGGCAGCTCGAAGTTCCCCGTAAGTCGTGGAATACGCAACCGACTTGGTCAGACAGTGGCCCCGGTATCCCAGCATGTGAGCCCACGCCCGCAGCCGCAGATGCTCCAACTCAGCCAGACCACCCAGGCGCCAGCACGTACCGATCAGAGCCCGCACATGCGGCGACACGGCCAGACCCGGGATATCAGCGGCGGAGGTGATCGGGTAGTCCACCGCCCCGGCCACCTCAGCACTCTTGGTCACGTACTTGGCGACATACCCGGCCACCGCGTCATCGCGCAGCGCCTCATCGTCCGCGAACCCCCGGATCGGCCGGATGTCCAGCTGCTCACCCCAGCGCAGGACGACATCCCCGTACGCGGCGGACGGCGGCGCCTCCACGTACACGCCAGCCGCAGCGTGCCGTAGACAGTCCTCCAGGAGCAACGCCGACACCCACGACGGAGGCAGTGAGCCGGGGCCGCCCGGACCGTCCAGGCGCACGACGGCATGGAAGTGCACCGCACCGCGCTTCTGGTACTCGGCCACCTTCGCGAAGGAGACGATCACATGCTGGCGCAGCTGAGCCCGGGGCACCCCCACCGCAGTGGCCACAGCCCGGCGCGTCTGATCGGTGAAGCGGTTCCACAGCCGCCCGGCGTGCGCTTGCCACAGCACTTGACCCGGGTAGTCGTAGCAAGCCGGGCACAGCGGCGAGCCGACCAGCGGATCATCCGCAGCATGGACCGCAGCGCAACCGGTGGGCTGACCATGCTGACAGCGCGATGCGCTCCGACGTGACCGGCACAACTCCCCGTCAGTGGTAGCACGGTGGACCCGGCCGAAGGACGGTGCGGTCAGCGTCACGAACAGTCGCGGATGACCGGACACCGTCTCGGGCAGACCCTTGCCGCCGGTCAAGCCCGCCCGGACGAGGTGGAACGTATCTCCCTGGTACAGCCGAGAGCAGGCGGGGCAGCGGGTGACACGGCGGTTGCCGCAGCGCACGGCCAGCCGCTCACCCGGTTCATCGGCGGTCGAGTAGGCGGAGAGGATCTCACCCGTCGCCGCGTCCACGGTCGCCGTGTGGCCGGACAGGTAGACCGGCTCAGCGCACCCGCCGACGCCGTGAACCTGCTCAAGCCAGCGAGTGAAGCCCGGAGCGGAAGCGGTGCGAACCATGTCCCGATCCAGGTCGGACAGAGCACGCAGCCTGGCGTCAAGCTCCAGCTGGGAACGGCGGGCAGTCGGGTCGGACCACGGGTCAGGGCCAGGTCGAGCAGGGATGAACGCGCCATCGGTGACGGACACGATGCCTCCTCCAGGCATGCCAAACGGTCGGGGAGTCGAGCCGAACGAGCAGACCGACTGGTCGTGGTCGATGCATGACGAGCGGTTCCTTTCAAGATCACCAGCTGACGCCGGACGGTCGTGGCCTAGAACGGCGAAGTCGCTTGCAGGCCACGGAAGTTCGCCTGAAGAGACTCCGATACTGACAGTCTCTCAAACAGCACTGACATTCGCCATCATGTTCGAATCAGCTTGCGGGCAGGGCCCCAGCCCAGTGGCGTAAGTCTTCTTTACGTTCCTCAAGCGGCGGCGCATTCGCGCCGCCGGGCGGCCCTTGCCGCTCCGGCCGGGCATGCGGCCTGGCGGCCGGTCCCGGCCGGGCGGCCAGGGCGCCCCACGCGAACACCCACCACGAGAACGACGATCACCCGGGCCAATGCAGCACTCGGACAGCCAAGATCATCCAGCGCCAAGCCGCGGGAGACCAGCCGATCAGCCCGCGGCACGGATGCGCGGGCCCGGCCACCACCAAGGCAGCCGGACCCGTCGAGCCATCGTCACTCCTCCCCGTCGTCCTGGCCTTCGTCATCCTCTTCCGCTTCGCCGTCCTCCACCTCGGCCCACAGAGCCGCTTCTGCGGCAGCCCGCTCCTCGGGGGTCAACCGCTCCAAGCTCGGCGGTGCCTCGGGGTCGAAGAACACCTTGAGGTCACCGAAGCCCCCCGGGTGCACGAACACCCACCGTTGTTCCAACTCGCAGACCGGACGGGCGTAGCGGATCAACGCCGTCGCCACCTCGCCCGCCCGCAAGCCCTCCTCGTCATCGGCGCCCACCGCGCAACGCAGCACATGCCCGACCATCTCCGGGAAGTGGTCAGTCCCGCACGACCCGCTGACCGTGGAGCCAAACTCGTGGGTAAACCAGTACTCGGCGGACCATCGCTTACCCCACCCCGGCGGCAACCCCAGGTCCGACACCATGCGGGGAGAGAAGTCCTCGCTCACTTTCTTCTACTCCTCTGGCTAGCTGTAGCTGATGCCCTGATAGGTGATGCCGTGGACGTGCGCCAGGTGGTTCCGCCACAGCACCCGGGCATCCACCTCAGCGGTCCCGTCTCCCTGCCCGATGGCGATCTCATGCCGCTTCTGGAACTCCAGGCACACACCACACCCGGGACTTGTCTCCGGCATCGGCAGCCTGCCGAACACGGCATCCACGATCGAGGCGGTTTCGTCGGACATGCGCTCTCCTCACGGTTCGGCGTCGCTGGTGCTCACCTCCGGCGAGGACACGCGGACGCCAGATCTCAAACTTCGGTGATCAGTTGCTGATGCGGGCCCAGGTCACTCACTCGGACCGATGACCGCCCAGATCCGTTTGCCACCACCACCGCACGGCTCGTGCCCCCACTCCAGGGCCAGCTGATCCACCAGCCACAGCCCCCGACCGGACTCGTCCTCCGCGCCCGCCAGACGCTGGCTCGGCAGCTTGCTACTGGCGTCGTGCACCTCGATCAGCAGACGCCCCGGCAAGCACTGGAACCGGACGAAGACCGGCTGAGCCGACTGCGCGCTCCCGTGCACGACTGCATTCGAGACCAGCTCGCTCAGCACCAACTCGGCGTCAGAGCAGTAGAGTTCACCGCTCTCGTGAGCCGCCACATACTCCCGCAGCATCGCGCGAGCCCGCCCCACCGAGGTCTCGTGGGGAGGCAGCCACGCCGAACACTCACCAGCCACTACGGGCGGCCCGTCCAAAGCTCGGGATGCCGCGACCGCTTCCATGCACGGGACGCTAAAATCCTGCATGTCGACCTGCTTTCGTCAGGTTGGCCACGCCCCCGGACCGGTCACGCGGTCGCGGGGGTTTGACGTTTCTTGACGCGCAGTGGGATAGCTGCGCCCTGGCGCAGATCGCCTGACTGCCCGTCATGATCACAGTCTGTTGAGACTGATCTCACGCCGAGTAGTCTGCTCCTGACGGCACGCTAAATGCAAGCCATCACCGAAGCTTGCATTTAGCGTGCTATCGAACGGTGAGCGAGCTTGCAGCAAGCATGCAAGGGTGCTTTCATTTCTCATGCTGGGAAAGCTCCCAGCGAGCCAGGAGGGGTGACTTGTGGCAGAGCGAGAGCGGCCGATCGGATCCACCGTTCCCCGGCGTCAACTGGGGAGGCAGCTACAGCACCTGCGTACCTTGAAGGGGTACACGGTAAAGCGCGCAGCGGTGCGTTTTGAGATCTCCGAAGCAAAGCTCTGGAGGATCGAAACGGGTCGAACCTCGGTCCGGGCCATGGAAGTAGAAGCCATGTGCCGGGAATATGACGCCAGCCCCGCTCTTATGGAGGCCCTTGTGGGCCTCGCGCGGGAAACCAAGAACAAGGACTGGTGGTACAGCTTCAAAGACGTGATCCCGGACGGATTTGATCTCTACATCGGACTGGAGCAAGCCGCCACGGAGATCAAGACGTTTGAAACGTCGTTGGTTCCTGGGCTTCTGCAAACCGATGGTTATGCGCGCACGCTCTTCCGGGCCGGCCAGCCCGACGCCGAACCACGAGGGATCGAGCGCCGCGTCCGCCTGCGGACGGCACGAAAGGCCATCCTCGACCGGAATATCGGAGCACCCTCCCTCCAAGTGGCCATTGGTGAGGCAGTGCTCAGGCGTCAGATCGGGTCTCACGAGGTGATGGCAGAGCAGCTGATGCATCTGACTGATCTGCTCGACCGTGTTGACCTGCGGATTATCCCCTTCTCGGCCGGACTTCATCTCGGGGTGCTCAGCGGATCGTTCACCCTCTTGCACTTCCCACTTACGCCAGACGGTGAGGACACCGAACCCCCAACCGTCTACTCCGACGGTTATGCCGGGGATCTTTACCTTGACAGCTTCCGGGAGGTCGATCTGTACGAGAAGACTTTCAAGAGTATCTGGAGTGCCGCACTCACTACTGAGGAATCGAGGCACATGATTTCTGAAGCAGCAAGGAGTAGCAAGAATGCGTGACCTGACGGCCGCCGAGTGGTACAAGTCCAGCTACAGCAACCATCAGTCCAACTGCGTTGAACTTTCGTTGACCGCACACGCGGTCCCGGTTCGTGACAGCAAGGACCCCGAAGGCCCTGCACTGACTTTCCCGCAGACGTCATGGACGGCTTTCGTCAACAGCATCAAGGCTGGCGAGCTGCCGCATTCCTGACTGAATATCAGCCTGTCAGCCCCGGCGGTGACGACGTCTCCGTCGGGGCTTCGCTGCTCCAGGGTCGAGCGCCCGACTGGTTGCCCATGCTGACCTCATCAGGCTGCCGCGCCGGGCTGGGGCCGGTGGCGGGAAGCTTTACGCACCCACCGCTGGCGGGGCCCGAGTCGGGCAAGACCGGGGGGCCACTCGGCCAAATTGCGGTCAGGCCCAGAAGCCTGCCCGAGACCGCCGCCAGCTTACGGCCCCCCGGCCATGCCCGACCCCACCACCGGCAGGACCCCGCCCAAAGCTTCCCCCCACCTCCGCGCGCCAGGTGTCCGACCCACCTTCCACGCCATCAAAAAGGCCCGCTGACCTGCAAACTCAGGCAGCGTGCACGTTTAGCCGAGGCCGCAAAGGGCAAGCTCTGTATAGAGGGACTACCTGCCGAGGTAGTAGTCGTACATCCGGGCCGGGTGGGGGATCTCCGGGTAGAGCTCGGCGGGCGGCGGTGCATCGTCGTCCCAGGACATCCAGCGCTGATCGACGGTCATGGTGGTGTCCCCCCACGGTTGATGACGGTGCGGCGACAGGATACTGGGGGGGTGGTCAGCGGGACGCCAGTGCCTGCGCCTGTGCCTGCGCCCGGGTCAACCGCCAGACCCGGTCCTCGCCGCTCTCGCTCGGGGCGAGCGGCTCGGTGGCCGGGCGGTGATGGTGCTCGGTGTAGCCGAGGCGGGCCGGGACGGCGCCGCTCGCCTGGTTGGCCTTGTCGTGGATGATCTCGACGTAGTCGACGCCGGGCAGTTGGAAGGCCTGCTCGGTCAGCGCCCGGGCGGCCCGGGTGGCCACCCCGCGCCCGGTGGCGGCGGGGTGCAGCCAGTATCCGATCTCGCGTCCGTTCTCCGGGGTGTCCTCACGCCGGAACAGCCCGCAGGCGCCCACGATTTCGCCGTCCAGCGTGATGGCGTAGCTGAACTCCCGCCCGCTGTCCCACTGTTCCGCGCGGCCGGCGAGCCACTCGCCCTGCGCGGCCAGGCTGTGCTCGGCGGCCCAGGGCATCCACGGGCGCAGGTGGTCCAGCGACTCCTCGATGACCCGGAAGAACTCCGGCAGGTCCGCCTGGCCGGCGAACCGGCGCAGCGTCAGGGAGTCGTCCAACTCGATGAGCGCCTGGGTGTGTTCCACGAAGGAGGGGTCCATACGAGAGGATCGTATACGGGCGGCCCCGGTGGCAACAGGGTCAGCAGGATACGCACTCAGCGCGCGGCGGTCGCGAACACGCCTCGGCCGGTGCTGCCGTCGGGCCAGGCCCACTCGGCGACCAGCTGCGCGGCGTCGCCCGCCGCCTCGCCGGCCCGCAGCACCCGGGTGAGCCGCGGCTCGAACTCCTGGGCGTCGGCGGTGCCGTGCACGGCGACCGTCAAGTCCGGGGTGTCGTCCTCGTCCTGGTCCTGCGGCACCGCCGCGCCGGCCAGCAGCGCGCGCAACTGCGCCTGCACCACCGGGTCGTGCGCGCCGTCGTAGAGCCAGCGGGTGCCGAGCACGCCGTGCTCGGAGGTGCCGACCAGCGCCGCCTCGGGCACGCCGTCCAGCGGCTCGCCGCGGTAGCCCATCGGCACCAGGTAGGCGACCGGTTCGGCGCCCGCGGTGTCCACGACCACCACGAACTCGATGCCGACCTCGCCCGCCGGGTCGTCGAGCCGGAACCCGCCCGCCTTGGCCAGCACGGGCGTGCCGGCGCCGCCGAGGTACCAACTCTGCTTCGGCAACCAGTCGGTGAGCAGCTCCACCTTGGTGGGCTCCATGCTGGTCTGGTGGATGATCGCCATACGGGTTCCCTCACGAAAACGGACCACGGCCCGCCGGTCGACGGGCCGTGGCCGAACTTATCCCAGGAGCCTGGTCCCAGTGGTCACCAGCTGTCGTTGTTCGTCGCGTTGCCCGAACCGCCGGTGGTGAAGTACTTGTTGGTGCCGGGCTCCCAGACCACCGAGCCGTCCGGGTTCTTGATGAGGTACTTGTACTCGACGTAGGTGTTGGCCGGCAGCGTGACAGTGCCGTTCCACACCGGGTAGCCGGCCGAGGAGAGCGGGATCGCCTGGCTGGTGGTCCAGCTGCCGAGGGCCGGGATCGAACCGACCAGGAAGACGTTCTGGCCGTACGTGGTGGTCTCGTTGACGCTGAAGGTCTGGCCCACCGTGCCCGCGGCGGCGCTCGGGCTGTACAGCGCCACGGCGTCCATGGCCGGGACGGTGACGGTCGCCGTGCCGTTGGCGGCCACGGTGACGGTCGAGCCGGAGCAGGCGCCGCTGGACGGGGTCAGGTTGCCGTGGATGACGTCGCAGTAGCTGCCCGCGGGCAGGCCGGTCGTCACGGTGACGGTCTTGGCGCTGCTCTCGTTGTTGATCGCGATCCAGCCCCGGTTGCCCCGGCTGAACGCGATCAGGTTGCTGCCGTCGTCGTACCAGTTGCTGACCGACTGGCCGGCCGTGGCGTTGTGCCAGCCGACCATGTTGGATATGCCCTGGTTGCGGTGGGTGCAGAACCAGCCGTTGGAGCAGTCGGTGTTGGTGACGAACCCGTTGGCGTCGGCCGGTGGGGAGTCGTCGCTGTTGGTCCAGGTGAAACTGGAGTACACCTGAGGGACGTCGTAACCCCAGGCCAGTTCGAAGAGGTTGGCCAGGATGTAGGGCGCGCCGCTCTTGTAGTTGAGGGTGCTGCCGTTGCGCTCGGTGTCGTGGTTGGTCACCATCGAGGTCGAGGTGCCGGGCGGCTCCAGGCCCCAACTCTGGCCGAAGCTCTTGAGGTTGGCGATGTTGCCGGTGAACTGGGCCTTCAGGTCGTCGGCGTAGGTGAACTCGATCACGCTGCCGTTGGACTCGAACGCGCCGGGTGCCAGCGAGCCCGAGCTGCCCGGGATGACCTCCTGGTAGACGTACGGCCGGCTGTTGGTCCAGGAGGTGTTCTGCACCTGGGCGAGGATCGCCGCCATGTCGGCCTGCGCGATGTGCTTGGCCGCGTCCATCCGGAAGCCGTCAACGCCCACGGACACCAGGCTGTTGAGGTAGCCCGCCTCGGTCTGGCGGACGTGGCCGCTCTCGGTGTAGAGGTCCTCCAGGTTGGACAGGTCGCACTCCTGCACCTGCTGGACGTTGTTCCAGTCGCTGATCGACAGATCCGAGTTGGGGCAGTTCGCCGGGTAGGCATGGAAGTCGGAGGAGCTGTAACCCGGCTGGGAGTAGCTGTAGTCGGCGGAGTTGAAGGTGTCGCCGCCGTAGGAGTCGGTGCTGGTGTTGTTGTTGCCGGCCATGTGGTTCAGCACGGCGTCCGCGTACACCTTGACCCCGGCGTTGTGGCAGGCCGTCACCATGGACGCGAACTGCGCGGCGGTGCCCATCCGGCTGTTGAGGTCGTACCCGATCGGCTGGTACACCTCCCACCACGGGTGGCTGCTCTGGTTGAGCCGGATCGAGTCCTCGGGCGGCGCGACCTCGACGGCGCCGTAGCCTTTGGGGCCGAGGACGGTGGTGCACTCGTTGGCCACGGACGGCCAGTTCCACTCGAAGAGGTTGGCGATCACATCGCCGCCGTTGGGGGCACTGGTCGCATGGGCGGCGGTCGGGGTGCTGAGCGGCAGTACCGCGCCGCTGAGCAGGGCGCCTGCCACCATCAGGGCGGCTCGACCGCGTCGGCGGGCTCGCTTCATGTGGGGGTCTCTCCTGGGCTGGCGGCCCGGCCACGGGCACCGGGTTGCCGGGCAGCGCGAAGCGTCGGCGCAGCGTCGCGCGAGCACACCAGGAGGCCGTGGGGAGCCGAGGGGTGGGGGGTGCCCCGGGCAGGCTTGGGGGGCCGCCCGGAGCGTGGCAGGCCGTGCGCCGCGCCGAGGTCCCGCCCGGCGCCGGCGACCGACCGGGAGCCGCACGGCCCGTGGACCGCCCGACTCCCTCGCCACTGCGGTGAGCCACCCCGCTGGGGAGGGCAGCCGCCGCGCAGCAGACCTTCTCGCGTGCCGGTGTGGGCGTCAAGGGGGAGTGCAGGTGCTTGCCGAAAGTTGCTGCAAATATTTACATGACGCTGCATGGTGCCCGGGTGGGCCGAGGCTGCCGTGGACAGCACCAGGACCGTGTCCTGCTGCAGTGCAGCTGGCGGATTCTCAATCGGTCTCATCCGCGTTGTCGGATTCTCACTGCGTCACGCTCTCAGCGGCGGGTCTCCTCGTCCGGGGGTATCGCCATGGGGCAACTGTCCGCTACTGCCGCAATATCGGCGGTCCGTTGCCCGCTTGTGTTCAGAGATTGCGTTGTGGTGCTCCAGCTCTACTCCCGCCGTGACCGTCGGTAGTAGAAAGGAAGGATGGGAAGACAGGCAGTCGTCGTGCTCTACGTGGTCGCGCTGGTCGCCGTCGTGGTTGGCGTTGACGTGCTGTTCTTCAGGCACCAGGCCTGGGAGCGGCTGATGGTGAACGTCGGAGTCGTCCTGGTGTTCGGGGCGTTCTATTTGAGGTTCCTGAAGGGTTCATGATCAGACCGCCGAGAGGGTGCGCATCGAACGGCTCCGGACCCGCAGACTTCGCGCCGGAGGCCCGATGCCGACGCGGCTCGCCTTGCAGCCCACCCCGGATTCCGCAGAAGCCGGATGCACTGAGAATTCCGAGTTGAGTGTTCTCATCCGATCTGGCAAGCCCGCGGCACAGCACAAGATCTACAGACAAGCTCAACGCGACAGGACAGCCCGCCGCGACGGGGGTGCGGCGGGCCTGTGAGCGAGCGGCGGGTTACCGTCGGCGCGCCGGGGCGGCTTGTTTGCGCTCGTGGTCCATCCAGGCGCCGCGCTCCCTGATCGTGCGGGCGGTGAGGATGTCCGGCAATACGGCGCCCAGCAGGTAGCCGGCCATGACCGGCAGGATGACGAAGCCCAGCAGAACCACTGGCAGCTGTCCGGCTCTGGCGAGCCCGGGGCCCCGTCCCCTCTTGCGACGCACCTCCTCCGGCGTGGGCGGTGAGGCAGCCCGGCGTCGGAAGTCACGCACGCCGAAACCCACGGCGACCACGGCGGCACCCGTGAGGAGCAGCGTGGCCGCTGGCCGCCACCGCCCCCAGCCCGCGCTGAACTGGATGAACAGATAACTGCCCAGACCTGCCAGGAAGGCAATCAGCGCGAGCTGGAACAGTGCCAGCCAGGCCCGGCGCAGCCAGTAGCCGGCGTCACGGCGGTACCAGCTGCGCTTGAGGAACGGGATGGCCTCAACCCGCTCAGAGGAGGCTGCTGATTTCATGCCAGACCCCCTCATGCCAGACCCCCTCGCCATGCCGCCGACCGCCTTGACGGACTGTATCGGCGACCGGGCGCGACGGTAGCACCGGATACGGATACGGATACGGATACGGATACGAATTACGAAATAGGGATTGCGGACGTGGACAGGGACGGACCGTGACCCGGGTCGGCAGGTGCGTCAGGCGCCGTGCTCCGCGTGGTCCAGACCTGCGGCGCGGGCGGCGAGTTCGAAGAGTGAGGCGTAGTCGGACTCGCCGTGGCCGTGGGCGATGGCGGTCTGGATCAGCTGCTGCACCATCGCGCCGAGCGGCATCGGGACCTCCAGGGCGCGGGCGGCGGCGAGGCCCAGGTCGAAGTCCTTGCGCAGCATGGTGGTGGTGACGGTGGGGGTGTAGTCGCGCTCGGCGAGCGCCCTGCCCTTGTGGCGGGTCACCGTCGAGCCCAGCACGGAGCCGTTGATGAAGTCGATGAAGTCCGCGCGGCTCACCCCGCCCTTCTCGGCGAGCGCCGTCACCTCCACCAGTGATTGGGTGACCATGCCGAGCATCAGGTTGTGGCACAGCTTGACCAGCAGGCTGGTCTGGCCGGGCCCGGTGTACGTCACGGTCGGGGCGATCTTGTCGAGGTACGGGCGCACCCGCTCGAAGGCCTCGGCCGTCCCCGAGGCCACGATGGCCGCCCGCCCCTCCGCCACCATGTCCGGGTTGCCGCTGACCGGTGCGGCGAGGAACGCCACGCCGGCCTCGGCGGCTGCCGTGCTCGCCTGGGCCGATGCCTCGGCGGAGACCGTGGAGAAGTCGACGATGACGGCCGGGCGGTGACCGTTCGCGCCCCCGTGCAGCAGGCCGGCGGGCCCGGTGACCACCTCCAGGAGGTCGGCGGAGGCCGTCACCACGACGAAGACGATGTCGGCATGCTCGGTCAACTCGCCTATGGTGTCGGCGACTTCGGCGCCCTTGTCGGCCAGTGGTGCGGTCTTGGCCCGAGTCCGGTTCCAGACGGTGAGCTTCTCGCCGGCATCGAGCAGGCGTTCACTCATCGCCACGCCCATCCGGCCGGTGCCGAGCCAGCCGAGGCGGGGGTGCGGGTAGTGCTCCATGGTGGGGCCTCCTTCTTGGTGATCTTCTGCGAGGGTGCCCTACCCAATGCCTGCTCTGAACAGTCCGTCTGACTGATCATCAACCTGCAGTGTGGTTGGGGGTGCCGGGTGACGGCGGGCGCTCGAAGAAGGTTTCCAGGGAGACCGTCGAAACCCACCGCGTCGGAAGGGGGCGGGCCTGGCATCCGACGCGGTGGGCCGACGTCACCTCACTCCCGCCCGGTTCCGTGTTCGCGTGCCGACGCCTGCTCCTGCAGCAGCGCGGAGATCTGGTTGACGTCGCCGACCACGTTGAAGAAGCTGTCGATGGTGGGAGTCGACGCACCGGTGACGCCGATGAAGAAGGTGTGCAGGCAGCCGCCGTCCGTCTTCAGGTAGCCGGCCAGGGTCTGGGTGCCCACGGCGACCTGCTGGTTGAGCTGGTCGAAGCCGACCGCGCTGCCCGGCTTGGAGAAGACCTTGCCCTTCGCGGGGCAGTCGTGGGTGCAGAACATCGCGCCCGAGCCGTCCACGCCCAGGATCGGCAGCGACAGGCGGAAGGCGTCCGCGTCAGGGGTCTTCAGCCAGTAGGCGAGGATCTCGTTGAGGCCGATCGGGGTGGCCCGGTCCACCGGGTCGCCGCCGCGCCCGTCGGCGAGCTGGAACTGCGTCGGGTCCACGTGCGCGACCTGGCTCAGGAAGTCGTGCTCGATCTTGAAGGCGTCGAAGCAGTCCTTGCTGCCGTGCGAGACCGCCATGTTGCAAAGGGCCAGGTTGGCACCGAGGTTGTGACTGACCTTCAGGATCAGCTTGGCGTACTCGTGGTACGGCGGCGAGGTGAACGCGGCGACCCGCGGGTCGTTGCCGTACGAAGCGGGCAGCGAGCCCAGCGGGTTGGGGCCGGTCGGCGTGGCGGTGACGGTGACCCCGGCCCGGGCGAGCGCCTCGATCAGCGCGGTGCGGCCGAACGCGTTCGGGTCCTGGACGGGGGAGACCTTGAGGGTCGGCTTCGCATCTGCGGCGATCGTGCCGGACAGGGTGATCCGGGTGCCGTCGGGGGAGGTGGCGACCTGGATGTCCGTCGGCCCGCCGGCTGCCACCGTCCTTACCGTGGAGGTCACTTGGTACGGCGCGACCTGTGGGCGCCAGCTCAGCTCGGCGGGCTGCCCAGCGGCGGTGGGGGTGGTCAGCAGGTCGATCAGGTTGTCGTTGATGATCAGGGGGGTGGGCTGCGGGTCCAGCGCCGGGGGCGTGAACAAGCGCGGGTCGACGATCACATCGCCGTCCACCCGGGTGATGCCCGCGTCGCGCACCTGGCGGGCGAGCTGGTCCAGGCCGGCCAGCGGGTCCTCGGGGGTGAGGGTGGCGCCGGGCAGGTCGTCGGCGTAGGTGTGGTCGATGTCGGTGAACGCCACCGAGCCGTCCGCCCTGGTGCGCCCGCCCATCGTCAGGTCGCCCTGGGCAACGAGCGCCAGGTTCCCGTTGAGCGTTGACCCGTCGCGCGCGCCGACCGCGATGAGCGGCGTGGTGAACCGGTGGTCAGGGCCCAGGGTGTGCCAGGCGGCCGAGATGGTGACCAGCTTGGCGGTCGAGCCCGGGATGAAGAACTGGTTGGCGAAGCGGGAGTGGACGACCTTGCCGGTCGCGGTGTCGACCTCCAACAGGCCCCACTGCGCGTGCTCGTAGCCGGGCTTGTGCATGATCGCCTCGATGGCCGGCCCGAGGTCGTCGTCCGCTACCGCCGTAGGGGCGGAGGCGGACGCGCCCGCCATGGCCACGAGTGTCGCTGCGGCACTGGCAGCTGCCCAGGCCCGCAGCCGGCCGCGGATCATTGCTCTCATGCGTTCCGCCGTTCCTGGAGTGGAGTCGAGGAAGCCCGGGGCCGGGCGCTCACGGCGGCATGCTATGAACCGAAGTCGCTCACTTCCCGGTGGTGGTAGATGAACTGACGGTGTGTGGGACGAATGTCATCCGGTCGGTCGAGCGGTACCGGGTCGGCTGGTGCTGCGATGCGGCGGCGATATGGCAGCGATATGGCAGCGATACGGGCTGCCGTCAGACTCTCCGCCCGGTGCGACGGCGGGTCGGCCGGCGGCAGGGAGAAGAGGAGAGCGCCATGCGTTCGTTCACGAGTTCGTCCATGGGTTCGTTGGCGGGTTCGTTCCCGGGTTCGTTCGCGGGTTCGTTCACGCGGAAGGTCGCCGTCGCCGGGGCGCTGGCGCTCGCGGCGAGCGGGGTGACGGTGGCGACGGCCGGCACCGCATCGGCCAGCGGCTGGGGCTGCTCGGGCACCGAGGTGGCCTCGTACCCGCTGGTCCGGCCCGACACGGGCACCACCTACAGCTACGTCCACCTGTTCTGGGACTCCTCGACCGGCTACAACTGCGCCGTCAACGTCAAGGTCGGCAGCCTCTACGGCGTTCAGACTTCGACGTCCGTCGAGCTCGACGAGTGCGCGCAGGACGCGCCCGGCAATTGCACCATCGTCGGCAACCCCGCGGTGGACAACGGCGCCTACTCCTACTACGCGGGCCCGGTCCGGGTGTACGGCCAGGGGCACTGCATCCAGCTGAAGGCCGACACCTGGGACCAGGACGACAACCTGGCCGGATACAACAGCCTTGGCGGGTACCACTGCTGATCGATCATCAGCTGATGGCCCGCACGTCGCCGAGCCGCCTGTACAGCTCTGCCGCACGCTCGAAGAGCTCCAGCTCCCGCGCTTCCTCGACCCGCTCCTCCAGGAAGCGGGCGTGGATCACCCGGCCGCGGGCCAGTGCAAGGTCCGCCTCGACCTCGTCGAGGCCCCGGTCGGCGGACGCCAGCGCACCGCCGTCGCCGCCGAACACGGCACGTTCGTAGAGGAGTCCGGCCTGCTTGATTCGCTCGTCCGCAGTCATGCCGTGATCGCATCGACCGCACGCAATAGAATTGACGATCAGTCAAACATGATGAAGATGGCGCCAAGGAGCCTTTCATCATCGCGGCGGGCGAGCACAAGAGCCGGTGCACCCGGCCAGTCGCAGCCGAGTTCAAGGCCGTGCAGAGCTCCACTCCGGTGCGTGACGCCGGTTACTGTAGCTCTTCCGTCACCTCGGCGTGGACGACGATCGGGGCTTCCGTATCCGCCCGGGTACGCCGAGCCAATCTTCGCCAGGGCCAACTGGAGCGCGCCTGCTCGATCAGCTGCCTCTGACGGCCCAGAAGGGCATTCTGAGACGATCGGTTCAGTCAGGCGGAGCGCCGGGCGGCCAGCTCCTTCGCCTCCAGCGGGAGCGCCTCGGCGGGCAGCAGCCGCGGCAGCAGGTCGGGCTCCAGGGTCAGGGCGCGGAAGGTGAGTTCCACCGTTACGTCATGGTCGGGCCGGTGGACGACGGCGATGCGGTCGCCCGCCCGGATCTCGCCAGGGTGGAGTACGCGCAGATACGGGCCGGGGCGGGCGGCGGCGGTGAACTGCTTGAGCCAACCGTCGCGGTCCAGCCAGCCCTGGAAGGTCGAGCAGGGGATCCGCGGGCAGGACACCTCCAGGACGACGTCCGACCCGATCTGCCAACGTTCGCCGATCAGGCTGGTGTTGACGTCAATCCCCATAGTGGTGAGGTTCTCCCCGAACGTGCCGTTGGGTAGTGGCCGTCCCAACTCGGCTTCCCAGTCGTCGAGATCCTCACGGGCGTAGGCGTAGAAGGCCTGGTCGGCGCCGCCGTGGTTTCGCACGTCGTACGCCCGATCGCCGGCGAGGCCGACTTCCCCTGTGCCCTTGGGGCCGGGTGCCTGGACGGCGACCGGGCCCTGAACAGGTCGCTTGTCGATGCCCGTTGTGCTGGGGCGCTTCCACGGATTGGGCCGTGGCCTGCCGATGTTGACGGAGAGCAGCATCATGGGGTGACGGTAGGCGGCCGGCTGAGGTGCCGCGACTGAATTCGAGCACCCCTCCGAGAAACGAAGGGCGATCACTGGCGAGCGTCCGTACGAAGGAAGCGTGGAGCTCGTCTTCTCACCCACCGGCGACGGTAGCTGCCGTACCGTCATCCGCCGCCGCGACGGCGTGGCCCTGGAAATGCGCTCATACTCCCGCAGGCACCGCGTGCCCCACGACCTGGCCCATGCTGCAACCGAACGCGAACTCCGGCTGGGTGCAGGCGTCTTCGGCTGCATCGCCGCCGGAGCCGTGTTCTCCTCGATGCACCTGCTGACCAGCACGCCACGACACGACGCTGCGGCACGCAGCGCCGCATCATCAAGGGCAACGCCGGCTCGATCACCCTCGCCGAGGTGCTCAGCGGGGTGGTCCACAAGGCCGTCGAGGGCTCCGGAGTTGAGCTGTTCCGTGAGGCGAGGGACGGGTGGGGGACCGTGGAGGAGCGTCCCTTCCCCTACACGGCAGCCACCCTCGCCGCGGCGGCGGAGACCTTGAGGACGCTGGCCGAGCGATGGTGTGCCCTGACGCCTGGCGCGGAGCTTGCGTTCACCTGGCCCAACGACCTGGCTGCGCCAATCCCGACCACCCGCCGCTGAGAAGCCGTTGTCGTACCGATCTTGCTGAGTATGCGTTCGAATACGGTGGCTCGGTCGGGTGATCTTCGGTCTGTCCGTGCATGAAGACAGGGCCTCTGGTGCAGCTCGGGGTCTGCTCAAAGGGAGCCCGGACCGTCCGGAGGACTGGCCGGGGCCCCGGTCCGCCCGCTCAGGCGCTGAGTTCCCGGGACTGTCCGGCCCACCGGACCACGAACGGCATGGCCAGGCCGGCCGCGACGAAGACGCCGCCCATGACCAGCCAGCCGGGGACGCCCCAGCTCAGGCAGAGCAGGCCGAGCAAGCCCGGAGCGATGGTGTAGCAGAGGCCCATGCCGATACCGAACACGCCGGAGTACTGTCCCTGCGCGTGCGCGGGGGCCAGCCGGAACCGCAGCTCCATCGACCCGGCCGCGTGCCACAGCGAACCCACGGTGTGGATGGCGACGCCGACCGTCATGATCGCCGCGGCGGCCCAGCCCGGCAGGCCCGAGGCCATCGCGATGACCGCCATGCCGACCAGGAACGCCAGCCCGGCGCGCCGGGTGGCCCGGCCGGCGACCTGGCCACCCTTGATCCCGCGGCTGGTCCGGATCTGAAGGATGACCACCATCATGGTGTTGACGGCGAGCGCGATGCCGGTGAACCAGCGCGGTGCATGGGTGTGCAGGACCACCCACAGCGGCAGGGCGTAGGTCACCACCTCGCCCTGGATCCACAGGATGCCGTCCAGTACGACGAACGCCATGTACGGCTTGTCCCTGAGCGCGAGCCACCGGTCCGACTCGGTCGAGGAGGGCAGCGGTTCCAGCTTGGGCACCCCGAGCATGACGGCCGCGCAGCCGATGAAGGTCAAGGCGTTGGCGACGATGAGCGCGCGGTAGGCGGAGCCGGAGTCGAGCTGGATCACCACACCGGCGGCCAGCGCGCCGAAGGTACTTGCCAGGAAGGCGGTCGAGCGCAGGTAGGAGCGGAACTTCGGCACCTCGTCACCGCCGAACCGGCGGATCATCGGGCCGCGCGCCGCGCCCCCCGAGGCACCGGCCAGGTCGGTCACCGCCATGGACACCATGAACACCACGAACGAGTGGGCGAACAGCAGCGACAGCATGGAAACGGTCTGGATCAACAGGGTGACCAGGAAGACGCCGTGAGGGCCGCGGCGGTCGGCGAGGTGCCCGACGGGCGGGCCGGCGAGCAGGCCGACCACTCCCGCGACCCCGAGGCCGAGGCCGACCTGCTCGATCGGCAGGCCGACCACCCGCAGAGCGTACAGCGGCGCCGTTGCCAGGAAGGCCGCGGTGCCGAGCTGGTTGATGAAGCCTCCGAGAGCCAGTCTGCGCTGGGGGCCGGACTCGAGGAGCAGCCCTCGGCGCACCAGCCAGGGCCGACGGTCCGGGGCGATGTCCTCCTGACAGTCGTCGGGGGACAGGGTGCTGGTCTGACTCACGTGGTACTCCTGGATGTTGATCACGGCTGGGCGAGGACGGACGGTGCGGCGCAGTGCCCGGGAGCGAGCCGCGCGTCGAGCGCCTCGGCGAACCCCGGCGAGGGGTTCAGCCGAAGCCGCCTCTATTGATCCGCTCACCGCGACCCCGGTCTGCGAATCAAGGCTTCAAGATCATCTCAAGAGAGAATGCTCGCTGCTCTCGCACCTGGCGAGCCGTCAATCCTCTTTTGGAGGTGCTCGTGCCCCTTTTGGAGATGCTCGTGCCCCACGCCGCCCTGATTGCAGCCGCCCCTGCCATCCTTTGCCTCGCACCAGGCTGCGGCCCCTCGAAGAGCTCGTCGACGTCAGCGGATCGGGCATCGCAGAGACTCGGCGAGATCACCGGGTAACGGGATGCCGAGGATCCGTTCCGCGGCCCGAATCTCCTCTGGTGTCGCCGGTGGGTTGAGCAAGGCGAGGTCGGAAGCCGAGTGCGTCGCCAGCCAGGAATCGATCCGGCTCCATGACTCTGAGAAGCCGCTGTCGTACCGGTCTTGGTGAGCATGGGTTCGAATGCGGCGGCTCGGTCGGGCGATCTTCGGTCTGTCCGTGCATGAAGACAGGGCCTCTGGTGCAGCTCGGGATTGTCGAGACCTTGAGCACACCAGGAGGCGCTGTTGTCGCTGTTCTATGCCCTCGCACCGGCTGGCGCCAACTCGGCTTCACCTGAGTGTGATTGCCAGCGGACGTTCGCGTGGCTGATGCGCTCACGCCGCCTCGCCCGCGACTACGAGGGCCGCACCGACACCTCGGAGGCGATGATCCGATGGTCGATGAGCATGGTCATGAGCCGCCGACTCGCCCGCCGGCCACACTGAACATGCCCGGCTTCTCCTCCGCCAGCCAGCCCCGCGCGACCAGCCGCTTCGCCTTCGACCGCACCCCTTCCACCTTCGCCGGAACCGGCTCCAGCCCGAGTGCCACCGCGAGTTGCCGACAGTCCCTCACCTCCCCACCCGCCCGGCTCCCACCAGTCAGCGCCTTCACGAGCCGCTGATAATCCGGCGCCAGCACACCGACGTTGAGCCCTTCACACCACTGCGGCACCACGGAACCGGGCACCGGTCCGGGTGTCAGGCCCATCTGCGCAGCATCACGTCGCCGCCATTGTCGCCGCGATGAGCTCGCGCGCCTGCTGGCCGTACACGGCCGAGGACTTGAGCAGGCCGAACGCCTTGCGGAACACCGCCAGCCTGGCCGGCTCCGCGATCGTCTCGGAACCGCGGAAGCCCTCGACTTCGATGCGGCAGTCGTCGAAGAAAGAGAAGCCCTCGGCCGGATAGATCAGGAGCCGGGCGCGGGCCGGGATGATCCCCAGGGTGAGCCCCGGCAGGGTGGTGGCGTCGAGCAGCCGCCGCAGCTGGCCGCGCATGACGTCGGCGCCGCCGATGTTGGTCAGCAGGGCCTGTTCGCCCAGGAGCACGTGGTAGGTGCGTCCTTCCCGACCGATGTACTGGGCTCGGGCGGTCCGGGCGGCGACGCCGGCCTCGATGTCGTCGGGGATCTCGTGGAAGTCGACGACGAGTCGCAGCATGGCGGCGGCGTACTCCGGGGTCTGGAGGTCGCCCCAGACGACATCCGGGCTATAGCCGACGTAGTCGCGGGTGTTCTTGGCCAGCTCCAGGAAGCTCTGCTGCACGGGACTGGTTCCGGACTGGAGCAAGTTGTCCCAGGTGGCGTTCGGGGGAGGGGAGTTTTGCACGTGGGTCATCCTTCTTCTTGGTCTGGTCCACCGCTGCCTCGTACACGGGTGGAACGTCGACGGGGCCGACTTTTCCCCGCGCGAGAGACGGCGGTGCGTCCGGTGGGTCTGGCTCCTTGGCGCCGGCGTGGGTTGGGCCGTTGCGGAGGCGGGCGTGTAGGACGTTGGCTGGGACTCGGCGGGGACTGTCATGCCGTCAGGCCGCATAGAGCAGTGCGACCGTCTTCTGAATCTCCATGATGGTGTTGGTGAAGTCGTCGGGGTCGCCACCCCAGGGGTCGGTGATGCCCGGGGAGAGGATGCGGACCGGTCGGTTGGGCCCGGCCAGGTCTTGCACGGCTTGGGCGGTTTCCTGGTCCACGGCGATCAAGTCGTCGGCCCACGCGATGAGTCCCTCGTCGAGGATGGTGCCCCGGTGGTGGGTGAGGTCGTAGCCGAGGGCGGCGGCCGCCTCGATCATCAGCGGGTGTGCGGGTTTGCCGACGTGCCAGTTGCGGAGTCCGGCGGAGCGGACGTCGAGGGTGCCGCCCGATCGCTCGGCGATGATGAGGGCGGCGATGGGGGAGCGGCAGTGGTTGCCTTTGCAGATCACGAGAACTCTGCGGCGGGTGCTACTCATCGGTGTTCACGTTCGTGATCTCGAAGGTGATGACGCCGAGGGCTTCCTTGTGGGGTGGGAAGATCGCCTGAATGGCGCGCAGTTGCTCGGCTTCGGTGGCGTGGGGGTTGACGGCCTTGGGGTCTTCGGTGTCGAACATCTCCTTGAAGGTGCGGTAGTGGCCGATCCGGGTGACCCGGGTCAGGCATTCCTCGCCTCGGCAGGTGAAGTTGAGCAGGTCGCCGACGCGGATCCGCTTCATGGAGTCGTAGGCGACGCGCACCTCGACGGTCTTCTCGCCGGAGGCGATCAGGTCGAAGTACTGCTTGTAGATCTGGATGTTGCGGGGGCGGCCGTGCGTCTGGGGCTGGTGCTTGGCCGGTTGGCGGGTGGTCATGAGGGTTTCCAATGCGGTGGTGGTGTAGGACCGGTAGAAGTGCCTGGGGTTGCTGAGCATCAACTCGCCGAGCCCCGAGAGCGCTGCCAGGTAGTCCGCTTGCGTGCCGGGCCACGTCGTGGGGTCGAGCAGCCAGCCTGAGTGGCCGAGGTCCGCAGCGGGCCCGTGACTGGCGGCGTCGCGAAGGAGGCTCTTGGATAGCTTTCCGCCGTCGCTGCCGAGGACTTGCGGGGTGAAGATGCGCAACGGCAGCGAGCGCGACGGGATGCCAATCGAAACGTGTGCGCCGTCCACGAGTTGGCAGCCGAACGCCCAGTCGCCGCCCTTGACCATGACGTGCAGCGTGCCGTCATCGGGCGGGTAGGAGCGTTCCTTGACCACGTTGCGGTACAGCGTCGCCAGGTCCAGGTAGCCGCCACCGAGCGGAGTGATGTCCGCCTCGTAGCGCCCGTGCTCGTGGCACATCGCCTCGAACAGCGCGCCCGAGCCGTCGAGTTCCAGCAGCCGCGTACGGTCGGCGTACTTCTCGGCCCACCCGCAGTCGGGGCACGGTAGGCGGATGTGCGCGGTGCCGCTGGCCGGAGCGAGCCAGTAGCGGATCTCGTCCAGGTATTCCAGCGTGCGGAGGAACTCGGCGCGGAAATCCGGGCTTGCCTGCTGCTCGGTGTACGTGGCGAGGGTGTACTCGACGCCGGTCCGGTGGGTCATCGTGTCGAGCAGCGGTGTGTAGTACTCGGTCACCAGGGCGCGGATGCCATCGCCGGCCAGCTGGTGATGGTACGTCAGCTGGTTCTTGCGGCCCTCGGATGTGATGGTTCGTGCCGGGGCGTTGTCGAGCGCGGTGAAGGCGACTGCGGCGTCGATGCCGAACTCGTCGCGGGCTCGCTCGGCGATCAGGAACGACAGGCTCTGCACCAGATGCGTGCCGATGTGCGGTCGTCCGTTGATCTGCGTGCCAACGGCGAACTCGATCCGATCCGCTCCAGCTTCCAAGATCCGGGGCCGAAGCACGTCCAACGCATCGTCAACAGCATTGGCCAGCACGGTGTTCGGCGACCTGAGAAGGTCAGCAGTTTTCATGCGGTGTTCTCCGCTCTGCTCGCGAGCCGTCTGGTTGGCGGCCACTCGCCCCGCTTTTTATGACGGGAAACCACGCTAAGACCGATGGAGGCCAGAGGTGGCGGTTAGTCGAGTTCTCGCATGAACTCGTCGGCGCGATCCCGGAGAAACGCGGAGGCAGCCGCGCCGGTAAGGGCGCTGCTCATGAAAAGGTCGAACAGGTCGATATGATGATTGACATCCTGCGGGTCGCGCAGCACGACCTCTCCAGAGAAAAGCTCAACGGTGACCAGTCGGTCGTCATAGATGACGAAGATATTCATGGGCGTGCCACGAACGGCAACTCCTTGGGGAATAACCCCGATCTCGATATTGGGCTTCTCGGAGACATCGGCCATATGTTCGGCTTGTGCGGCCATCACACAGGCCGGCGCGCGACGCCATCGGACAGCCTGCTCCGTCATGAGAAAGACGAACTGACGCGACGGATCATCCAAAATGGCCTGTCGGTCCATTCGCGCTTGAACCACCCTGCCAATGTTCCTGGCCGGGGCGCTTCGCACTGAGGGCGTCAGCGTCGCCATCGCGTACTCCCGCACGTGCAGCAGTCCTGTGGGGATCGCGGGCAGGAAGTGGCGCATCACCTGGGATGACTGCTCGAGGGCTCTCAGCTCGGCCTGCTTCTGGTAAAGGCCCAGTCGAGCATACGTCCGCCAGGCGGTGTAATCGACGTTGGCTACCCTCGCGAGTTCGAGAAGTTCTTGTGCGACCTCGGTGGGGACGTTCAGTGCCGCAAGAATTCTCTCCACATCGATGACGCTCGGAAGAGTCTTTCCATTCTCTATCCGACTAATTTTTGACTGGCTCATGGCGCAGCGGACGGCGAGACGCTCTCCGGACAGATTAGCAGCCAGGCGGAGGCCCCTGAGGGCCTCCGCCAGATCTTTCCGCTGCTTCCCTTGGTGCTCAGGTTCTAGCACTGTTCCACTCTGCGAAGGGTACGGCCTCAGCCAGGGCGGTATCCTGCCAGCGGCGATACATGGCCAGGTCCGGACGCTCGATCAAGGTTCGGTCGATTTGCGTGCCGTCGGGACGATAGTTCAGGTGCACGACGGTGGATTCGTCGAACATCCAGAAGTCCTGGTTAGGGAGGTCGATCTCCCGGTCTGTCAGGTCGAGGATTCGGATGTCCTCGCCGGCCGCCACGTTGCCGGGAATTCCCCAAGCGAGCTGATATCGCTGGTAGTTGGTCAGCGGCTTGCGGATTACTCGGACCCGACCGAAGCTCCTGCCGGCGGCCACGGCAGCTCGCACGGTCACGTGCCAAGGCGCGTTGTGGTTGGACGGCTTGGGCTCACCACGGAGGAACCGTGCCAGGCTCTCCGTCTCGGCTGGCATGGTGTACGTGGGTTGAACCTCCAGCCGCCAGGCGGTTCGCTCGAACTCACGGAAGTGGCGCTGCCATTCCTCACCATCCAAGAGCACGCGCGGCCTCCTTCAGTACAGACTGCGGAATCTCCACCACGGACTCGCCAGCCGGGGTGGCACGGTCAATGTCGTAGCCCTGAACGGCGAGCGTGCCCCGATCAGTCACATAGATCGTCGGGCAGTCGCCCGAGTCGCAGTCTTCTCCATTCCCAGAGTTGCCACACGGGCCACCGGCAATCATGGTCAGCTCCACAGCGCCTCCTTTGTAGGGTGTGCGCGATACGTTACGGACCGTGAAGATCGCGGACAAGGGTGATCGTGCCGCTAGTCGCGTTCTCGCATAGATCGGCTCGTGGCTTGGCGGCTGGGGGTGATCGAAGGCGCCCTGTCAGCATGGCGCTCCAGCGGCCGTGGGCCGCCCTACGCAGTGGCAGGGGGCCGATCTCGACGCACTGGTTGGGCACCAGACGTGAGCGAGGTGGTGCCGACTGCTCAGATAGCGTCGTGCGCCTGGAACTTGATGATGAAGGCCTGCCAGGCACCGCCGGGAAAAACGAGGGCGGGGCCGTGGGGGTCCTTGGAGTCGCGGACGGCCATGGCGCCGGAGACGGTATGTCCCACCTCGACGCACTCGTTGGCCTGGGCGCTGTAGCTGCTCTTGTGCCAGCCTCGCGTGTCGATCTCCGGAGCAGTCATGCGTGGACACCTCGTGTCTGTTCGACTTCTCAAACTTCTGCCGCGATGGCGGTGATCATATCGAGCGACTGCGCCGGATCGAGTGCCGATGAGCGAAGGTGGTCGAAGACCAGGCTGTAGCCGTTGAGTTCTGCTGGCTGTTCGAGATAGTGACTGCTGGTCAGGTTTTCCAGAAACACTGCGCCGGGCAACGCTGAGTCGGTGAAGCCGATCATCACGAACCCGCCGCATGCACCGGCGGTCGCGCCGCCACTGAGCGGCATCACCTGGAGGGTGATATTCGGATGCTGGACCGCGTCGGCAAGGTAGCCGAGCTGGGACCGAAGTACCTCGGGACCGCCTACCGGGCATCGAAGGGCCGGCTCCCAGATGATCGCGCAGAACCGGGCCGGGTTGTCGGCCCGAAGCACTTCCTTCCGCTCCATGCGGATCTTGACGAGTTGATCGATCCGTTCGGGGCGCACGGCGGCGGGGTTGGCTTCGAGCAATGCGTGGGCGTAGCTCTCGGTTTGCAATAGGCCTGGGATGACCAGCGGCTGCCATGTCCGGATGTACCGAGCGTCCCGTTCGAGGTCCAAGTAGTCCGCGTAGATCGGAGGGATCGTGTCCTCGTAGTCGTGCCACCAGCCGCGCTTCTTGCTTTCGCGGGCCAACTCTTCGAGGTTGTCGCGGGTTTTTTGCTCGGAGACCCCGTAGAGGTCGAGCAGCAGCCCGAGGTCCAGCCTGCGGATGCCGGAGGCCCCGGTCTCGATACGGCTGATCTTGGCGCGGGAACACTTGAGCGCACCAGCCGCGTCCTCGGTGGACTTCTTGGCTGCTTCGCGCACGCGCCGAAGTTCTGCGCCCAGGCGGCGGCTTCGCACCGTGGGTCGTGATTCCTCTGGCACCGGTCCTCCCTCTCTGAAAGCCAGTCTGCCCGTTGACCGTGGGTGCGGGACAGAGCCGGCGGCCAGTTGCATCGTTGCAAGCGTTTCGCTTGCATCCTGCACCACGTCGGGGGCAGACTGCAAAGGGTAGTCGCATGGATCGTCTCCGTAATGATGATGATCCGTCGTCGGGCATTCCTTTGCCCTCATCCATGTCTTCTCGGGGGTATGCCCGAGCCCAAATCCCTTCATCTGCACAACTGTTAGGGAGCACCACCATGTCTGAAGCCCTTACCCAGCCCGCCCGGGACCCGCAGACCGCAGAGGGGTGGCTGCCGTGCAGTGGGCGCGCTCCGCTTCTCGCGCGCCGGGCGTTGCGGGAGTTGCTCGCCAGGGTCGATGGGGGTGGGCGGTTCCTGGAGGACGGGGAGCTGTTGGTGAGTGAGTTGGTGACCAACGCGCTGGAGCACGGTATGCAGGCGGCCGGGCAGCGGATCGGCTATGCGTTCAGCGTGGAGGGTGAGTTCCTGCATCTCGCAGTCGAGGATGAGAGCGAGCAGAAGCCGATTCCGCGTCAGGTTGACGGCAGCCAGGAGTCCGGGCGGGGGCTGCTCCTGGTGGAGGTGTTGGCTGTGGAGTGGGGGTTCGAGCCGCAGAAGGGTGGAGGGAAGCGCGTGTGGGTGAAGGTTGGCTGTGTCAGCTGACCCGCTCCCGCTTGGGCAGCAGCCGTCGCGCCCCCGGGCCTTGCTCCCCCTGGATATCGTGCGGGTTGTAGAGCGCGCACCGCCCGAGCGACAGGCAGCCGCAGCCCACGCAGCCCGTCAGGTGGTTCCGGAGGCGCTGGAGATCGGCGATCTGCTCGTCGATGCGGGCCTGCCAGGCCGTCGCCACTGGGCGCCACTCCGCGAGGGTGGGGGAGCGGTCCGCTGGGAGGTCGGCCATGGCGTCGCGGGCCTCCTCCAGTGACAGGCCCACCGTCTGGGCGGCCTTGATGAAGGCGAGCCGCCTGAGGGTCTGCCGGGCGTAGTGGCGGCGGCCCCCCGCCGTGCGTTCGGCGTGGATCAGGCCGAGTTCCTCGTAGTAGCGCAGCGCGGAGTGGGCGATGCCGCTGCGGGCGGCGAGTTCGCCGATGGTGAGGCGGTCGCGAGGGGGGACGGTCATAGAAGTGATCTTACTGCTTGACCTCAAGTCGGCTTGAGGTTGCAGAGTTACAGCCATGACCACGACGTACGCGGATCTCCCCCGCCTGATGGGACGTATGACCGGCGCCGAGAAGCACGGCCCGGCGGCCACCTCCACCCTGGACGCGCTCTGGGTGCTCTATGACCGGGTGCTGAGCGGCACCCCCGGCGACCCCGACCGTGACCGCTTCCTCCTCTCCAAGGGCCACGGCCCGATGGCCTACTACGCCGTGCTCGCCGCCAAGGGCCTGATGCCCGAGGAGTGGCTCAACGACTTCGGTGGGTATGACTCGCCGCTCGGCCACCACCCGGACCGGGTGCTGATCCCGGCTGCCGAGATCGGGTCCGGCTCGCTCGGGCACGGGTTGCCGCTCGCCGTCGGCACCGCGCTCGGCCTCCGGGCCCAGGGCAACCGGGCCGCCGTCTGGACCCTGATCGGTGACGCCGAGTTCGACGAGGGCTCCAACCACGAGGCGCTCGCCTACGCCGGCGCGCTCGGCCTGGACCGGCTGCACACCATCGTCATCGACAACTCCTCGGCCAGCCATGCCTGGTCGGGCGGCATCGCGGCCCGGTTCGCGGCCCACGGGTGGTCAACGGCGACCGTCGACGGCCACGATCACCAAGCTCTGTACGCCGCTTACACCACACCGCACGCCGGGCGGCCGCACGCCGTCATCGCCCAGGTCGAGCCGAAGAACTAGCAAAGAGGAGAAGGAAAGAAATGGACACCATGCGCGAGCGCTTCATCACCGTCACCACCGAACTGCTCACCGAAGACCCCCGAACCGCCCTGGTGTTGGCCGACATCAGCGCCGCCTCCTTCGGCCAGGCCCAGCAGGCCCACCCCGACCGCGTGCTCAACGTCGGCATCCGCGAGCAGCTGCTGATCGGGGTGGCCGGCGGGCTGGCGCTCACCGGGATGCGGCCGATCGCGCACACCTTCGCCAGCTTCCTGGTCGAACGGCCCTTCGAGCAGATCAAGTTGGACCTGACCCACCAAGGCGTGGGAGCCGTCCTGGTCAGCGCCCTGGGCTCCTATGACTGGCCGGCCGGCGGCCGTACCCACATGTCACCCGGTGACGTCGCCCTCCTCGACACCCTCCCGGACTGGACGATCCACGTTCCCGGCCACCCGGACGAGGCCGAGGTCCTGCTCCGTCACGCCGTGGCCGACGGCGACCGCAACGTCTACGTGCGCCTGTCGAACCACAGCAACCAGGACGCGCACCACGTGGAGCCCGGCCGGTTCCTGACCATGCGCCGGGGAACCAGGGCCACCGTCATCGCCGTCGGGCCGATGCTGGACGCCGTGCTCGCCGCGACCGCCGACCTGGACGTCACCGTGCTCTACGCCAGCACCGTCCGCCCGTTCGACGCGGCGGCCCTCCGCGCCACCGGGCACACCGACGTCGTCATCGTCGAGCCCTACCTGGCCGGCACCTCCAACAACGAGGTGCACCAGGCGCTTGCCGATCTGCCGCACCGGGTGCTCGGCCTGGGTGTGCCGAAGGCCGAGCACCGCCACTACGGCAGCATGGACGAGCACCTGCACGCCTACGGCCTGGACGCCGCCGGGATCCGCGAGCAGATCCTCACGTTCACTACGAAGCAGCAGCCGAAGCAGCAGTCGAGGTGATGACGCAGGAGCGCGGCCCGAGCCAACTCCTGGACACCTCGCCCCAGCTGAGCACCACCTCGCCCTCCGGTAGGTCCACCGACTTCTCGCCGAAGTTGACCGCGATCCGGAACCGCCCCCGGTGCACGGTGAGCCGGCCGGCCTCCTCGTCGAAGTCGACCCGCACCCGGCTCAGGTCCGGGTCGGTCAACTCCGGCGTGGACTTCCGCAGCCGGATCAACTCCCGGTACCACTGGAGCAGTTCGGCATGGACCCCGGTCCGGGTCTCGCTCCAGTCCAGGACCGAGGCCCGCACGGTGGCCGGGTCCTGCGGATCGGGGACCTCCTCCGCAGTCCAGCCGTACGCCTCGAACTCCCGCCGCCGCCCCTGCCGGACGGCCTCCGCCAACCCGGGGTCGGTGTGGTCGGTGAAGTACTGCCACGGCGTGCTCGCCCCCCACTCCTCACCCATGAACAGCATCGGTGTGAACGGCGAGGTGAACACCAGCGGCGCGGTCAGGGCCAGTTGGCGAGGAAGCAGCCGGTCTCCGATCGCCCGGTTCCCCACCTGGTCATGGGTCTGCGCGTAACCGAGCAGCCGCTGCCCGTACGCCACCGGGAACGGTCGCCCGTGGTGCCGCCCACGGAACGACGACCACGTCCCGTCGTGGAACCAGCCCCGGGTGAGCACTCGTGCCAGCGCGGCCATCGGCGCCCGCCCGAAGTCGGCGTAGTACCCCTGCGATTCACCGCTCGCCGCCGCGTGCAGCGCATGGTGGAAGTCGTCGCTCCACTGCGCGGTGAGGCCGTAGCCGCCGGCCTGCCGGGGCGAGGTGTGCCGGGGGTTGTTGAGATCGGACTCGCCGATCAGGAACAGCGGCCGCCCCACCGACCCCGCCAACGCATCGACAGCCGTCGACAGTTCCTCCAGGAAGTGCACCGCCCGGTCGTCCACCAGCGCGTGCACCGCGTCCAGCCGCAGCCCGTCGATCCGGTAGTCGCGCAGCCAGGTGAGCGCGCTCTCCCGCAGATAGGCGCGCACCTCGTCCGACCCCGGCGCGTCCAGGTTCACCGCCGAACCCCACGGCGTCTGGTGCCGCTCGGTGAAGTACGGGCCGTACGCGGGGAGGTAGTTGCCGCTCGGCCCCAGGTGGTTGTGCACCACGTCCAGGATCACCCCGAGCCCCAGCCCGTGGGCCGCGTCCACGAAGTGCTTCAGCCCGTCCGGCCCGCCGTACGGCTCGTGCACCGCCCACGGCGCGACCCCGTCGTAGCCCCACCCGCTCCGCCCGGGGAACGGGCAGACCGGCAGCAATTCGACGAAATCCACGCCCAGTTCGACCAGATGCCGCAGCCGCTGCTCCGCCGCCGCGAAGGTGCCCTCCTCGGTGAAGGTGCCGACATGCAGCTCGTACACCACCGCACCGGCCAGTGGCCGCCCCCGCCAGGTGGACGCCGACCACCGGTAGGCGCCGTGGTCCACCAGCCGGCTCAACCCGTCGGGGCCGTACGGCTGGCGGGCCGACCGCGGATCGGGCAGCGCCCGCCCGCCGTCCAGCCGGAACCCGTAGTCGAGCCCGGCCGGGGCCTCGCCGCGCCACCAGCCGCCCTCGCCGCGGGCCAGTGGATGGGCGGTGCCGTCGACCTCGACGTCGACGCGGCCCGCGGACGGGACCCAGACCTGGTATTCCACGGTTACTCCTGGATGAGCAGGGCGGCGGCGGTGACCTCGCCGGTGAACGGACGGTCCGTCAACAGATCGCGCCACTGCCCCGGCAGATCGAGCGTAACCGGAGTGACGCGCTGGGCGAGGGTGTACGGAAGTCGCGGGGCGACGATCGTCAGGTTGGACCCGCGCTGGTACACCACCAGGTGCGGGTCGGCTTCCACCGGTCGGTACGGGCCGAGCGGTCTGGGAAGGTGCAGTGCCGTGCGGGTCAGCGCCAACTTGCGGCGGGCGAAGTCCGACAGCCCCGGCTCCGAGACCCCCGACTCCGAGACGCCCGACTCCGACAGCCCCGACTCCGGCCGGTCGAACACCACGGGCGCCCGGTTGTCCGGGTCGACCAGGGTGTGCAGCGGCAGCTCCGAACCCTGGTAGAGGTCCGGAACCCCCGGCATGGTCAGGTGCAGCAGCGCCGCCGACAGCGAGTTGGACTGCGCGAACGGCTCCAGGAACGCGACGAACTCGCCGATCCGGCTGACGAGTTCGGGCGAGGCCAGAACGGAGCGGGCGTAGCCGGTGACGGCGGCCTCGTAATCGGCGTCCGGGGAGCGCCAGTTGGTGGCCTGCTTGGCCTCGCGCAGCGACTTCAGCAGCACGCCGACCAGCCGGTCCGGCTCGATCGGCCAGGCCGCCACCAGGGTCTGCCAGAGCAGCCATTCGGCGTTGCGGTCGGGCAGCCCGCCGGCCAGCTCGGACCAGGCGGCGCACTCCGCCGCCCAGCGGTCGGGCAGCTCGGAGAGCACGGCGAGCCGGCAGCGGGCGTCGGCGCTGCGCTTGGTGTCATGGGTGGAGAGCACCGTCATGGTGTGCGGCCAGTGCTGCTCCATCCACTTGGCCCAGCAGTGGAAATCGGCCGGGTCCAGGCCGGGGTGGGCCGGGTCGCCACCGACCTCGTTGAGGCTGAGCAGCGGGTGGTAGCGGTAGAAGGCGGTGTCCTCCACGCCCTTGGCGGCCACCGCCGAGGCGGTCTGGGCGAACCGGGTGCGGAACTCGTCCTTGGCAGGGCTGGAACCCAAGTGGCCCTGGGTGAGCAGTTCGACGAACTGCTTCGTGGTCTCCGGCACCGTTATGGTCCGCTCGGCGGGGAACGGGTAGGGCCGGTAGACGGTGTAGTGGGTGAACAGGTCGCACAGCGCGGTGCGCACCGCGAGCGGCGTGTGGTCGGCCAACTCCGGTTCCTCGGTGCCGATCCGATCGGCGAGCCGCACCAGACGGTTGATCTCGGCGGCCAACTCGCCGTGCGCCACCGTCATTTCGGCTCGGCCCAGGCGGCCCGCCTCGGCCGCGGTGGTGTGCACGTCGGTGTACTGGGCGTAGCACTCGGCGAGTCGGGCGACGCCCGCGCGGTCGGTCAGTACGCCGTCGATGTGACGCAGTGCGTCATAGCCGGTGGTGCCCGCGCAGGCCCAGTCCGGCGGGAGGTGCTCCAGGCCGCTGAGGATCTTCTCCACCACGGTGTAGGCGCCGTTGCTGCCCTCTGCCAGCCTGGCCAGGTACCCGCGAGGGTCGGCCAGGCCGTCCGGGTGGTCCACCCGGAAGCCGTCGATCACGCCCTCGGAGTGCAGCCGCAGCAGTACCGCGTGGGTGGCCTGGAAGACCTCGGGGTCCTCGACGCGCAGCGCGATCAGGGTGTTGATGGTGAAGAAGCGGCGGTAGTTGAGCTGGCTGTCGGCCAGCTTCCACCAGGCCAGCCGGTAGTGCTGGCGGTTCAGTAGCTCGGTCAGCGGCAGGTGCTCGGTGCCCGGCCGCAGCGGGAAGACGTGGTCGTAGTAGCGCAGGGTGTCCCCGTCGACCTTCAGCTGGTCCAGCACCGCGCCGAGCCGGTCGCCCAGCACCGGCAGCAGGATCCGGCCGTTGTGCGCCGCCCAGTCGATGTCGAACCAGCGCGCGTACGGCGACCGGGGGCCGTGCCGCAACACGTGCCAGAGCGGGGAGTTGAGGGATTCGGGGACCGGTACCGCCATGTGGTTGGGCACGATGTCGGCGATCAGCTTGAGACCGTGCTGCCGGGCGGTGGCGGCGAGCGCGCGCAGGGCGCGCTCGCCGCCGAGCTGCTCGCTGATCCGGGTGTGGTCGACCGTGTCGTAGCCGTGGGTCGACCCCGGGGCGGCCTCCAGCAGCGGGGAGAGGTGCAGATGGGACACGCCGAGCCCGGCCAGGTACGGGACGGCGGCGGCGGCATCCGCAAGCGTGAACGAGGGTTGGAGCTGCAGCCGGTAGCTAGCAGTTGGTGGTGAGATCACAACCCATTGCTACCCGGTCGGCAGGTGCGGCACGACCGGTTTCGCCCGACCGGGTTCAATGACGTCGCTTGACCGGTCGTTGAAGCACCAGCAAGGAGCGGTCGGTCAGCTTGATCTCCTCGCCGGCGTTGAACCGAACCCCGGTCCCCGGAGTCGGGAGTGTCGCAAGCGTGGTGTCGACCACGACTTGCCACAGTTCACCGAGATCCCGGGGAACGGTGAATTTCAGCGACTCGTAGTGCGCGTTGAACAGCAGCAGGAACGAGTCGTCGGTGATCCGCCCGCCGCGCCGGTCCGGTTCGGAGATCGCCGCACCGTTCAGGAAGACCGTCAGCGACTTGGCGTAGCTGGTGGACCAGTCCCGCTCGGTCATCTCCTCGCCGCCCGGGGTGAACCAGGCGATGTCGGTGAGCGCGTCGTTCGCGCTGGCCACCGGCCGGCCGCGGAAGAACCGGCGGCGGCGGAAGACCGGGTGGTTGCGGCGCAGCCAGACCATGCCCTGGGTGAACTCCAGCAGCGGGCAGTCGTGCGGCCAGTGCACCCAGGAGAGCTCGTTGTCCTGGCAGTAGGCGTTGTTGTTGCCCAGCTGGGTGCGGGCCAACTCGTCGCCGTGCGAGAGCATCGGCACGCCCTGGGAGAGCAGCAGGGTGGCGATGAAGTTGCGCTGCTGGCGGTTGCGCAGCTCGTTGACGGCCGGATCGCCGGTGGGGCCCTCGACGCCGCAGTTCCAGGAGCGGTTGAACGATTCGCCGTCCCGATTCTGCTCGCCGTTGGCCTCGTTGTGCTTGTCGTTGTACGAGACCAGGTCGTGCAGCGTGAAACCGTCGTGGCAGGTAACGAAGTTGATGGAGGCGATGGGCCGCCGGCCGTCGTGCTGGTAGAGGTCGGAGGAGCCGGTCAGCCGGGAACCGAACTCGGCGAGCGTGGCGTTCTCCCCGCGCCACAGGTCGCGCACGGTGTCCCGGTACTTGCCGTTCCACTCCGTCCACAGCGGCGGGAAGTTGCCCACCTGGTAGCCGCCCTCGCCGACGTCCCAGGGCTCGGCGATCAGCTTCACCTGGGAGACCACCGGGTCCTGCTGGACCAGGTCGAAGAACGAGGACAGCCGGTCCACCTCGTGGAACTGCCGTGCCAGGGTGGCCGCGAGGTCGAACCGGAACCCGTCGACGTGCATCTCGGTGACCCAGTACCGCAGCGAGTCCATGATGAGCTGCAGCACGTGCGGCGAGCGCATCAGCAGGCTGTTGCCGGTGCCGGTGGTGTCCATGTAGTACCGGCG
The DNA here is from genome assembly GCF_029892145.1 of Kitasatospora sp. GP30. NCBI lineage: Bacteria > Bacillati > Actinomycetota > Actinomycetes > Kitasatosporales > Streptomycetaceae > Kitasatospora > Kitasatospora sp. GP30. The sequence goes on along the minus strand of NZ_JARZAH010000003.1, from coordinate 405,393 downwards.
GTCGGCGGCCAGCCGGTAGTACGAGGTGTTGTCCAGGCCGCGCATCGACAGCGTCGGGCCCAGGTGGTTGCCCTCGGCGGTGTGGTTGTAGACCACGTCGAGGATCACCTCGATCCCGGCCGCGTGCAGCGACTTGACCATCGACTTGAACTCCTGCACCTGCTGGCCGCGATCACCGGCCGAGCAGAAGGAGCCGTGCGGGGCGAAGAAGCCGATGGTGTTGTAGCCCCAGTAGTTGGACAGCCCCAGGTCGCGCAGCCGGTGGTCGCGGACGAACTGGTGCACCGGCATCAACTCGATCGCGGTGATGCCCAGTTTGCACAGGTGCTCGATCAGCGCCGGGTGCGCCAGCGCCGCGTAACTGCCGCGGATGTCCTCGGGGATGCCGGGATGCAGCTGGGTCAGCCCCTTGACGTGCGCCTCGTAGATCACCGACCGGTGGTAGTCGGTGCGCGGCGGACGGTCGTTGCCCCAGTCGAAGTAGGGGTTGATGACCACCGAGTGCATGGTGTGCGGGCCCGAGTCCAGGTCGTTGCGACGGTCGGGCGCGCCGAAGTGGTAGCCGTAGACCGACTCGTCCCAGTCGATGGTCCCGCTCATCGCCTTGGCGTACGGATCGAGCAGCAGCTTGGCACCGTTGTGGCGATGACCGCGCGCCGGGTCGTAGGGACCGTGCACCCGGAACCCGTAGCGCTGGCCGGGCTGGATGCCCGGCAGGTACGCATGTCGCACGAACGCGTCGGTCTCACGCAGTTCGACGATCTCCTCGGAGCCGTCGGGCTGCAGCAGGCACAACTCGATGCGATCGGCGCTCTCGGAGAACACAGCGAAGTTGGTGCCCACCCCGTCGTAGGTGGCACCAAGGGGGTACGGCTGCCCCGGCCAGACCTGCATATAGCCTCAACTTCCCTGATGTCGAGGGGAGCTGACGCTCCCTCGGGAGTCGGCGCACCGCTGGCTGCGGTATGCCCGGGTGGCGCACGTCACATGTCCGCGCCCCGCCCAGCGTGACGCACGGCACACTGCCGACTGACACACTGTCATTGGCATGGATGCCGCTCCGAGCGCATTCTGACGCCCTTTCGGGGCGCATTAACCCGAACGAGCGGCCAGCCGGAGGGGTTGGCTAGGTCTGCGCCCGTGCTGTCGCAGACCCGTCCTGACGCTCTTTCGAGTCGCCCGGCAGCCGGCCGCAACCAGGGCTCGCACTGGGCTGCCCGGCTGCCCGGCCGGGCAGTACCCTTGATCGTCACGTCGCCTCCAGCCCGGGAGGGGCGGCCGAGAGGTGAGGTAGCGCATGGGGTTCCCCGCCGACGACTGGCCGGACGGGCCCCCGCTCGGCTCGGGTTCGAGAGCCGAGGCGCCGACCGTGGTGCTCGGCTCCCCGGGCGGCGGGCGCCTTCTGCCCGGTCAGGGGAGCGCCGAGGCGGGCGCGCCCGGCTGGACCGGCGAGCAGTGGCAGCGCGCCTACCAGCGGGTCCGGCTCACCGGCCGCGCCTACGTCTGGCTCAACCTGGTCGAGCAGCGGCTGCGCGCCCTGCTCGACCAGCTGCTGCGCCCGGTGTACGCCCCCGCGCACGGCGCGGACTGGGTGACCGCCGCCGCCGGGCCGGTCGGCGAGGAGTGGGTGCGCCGGGCCACCGCGGTGCGCGAGGTCAGCCGGCGCAAGGGGTACCTGCTGGACCCGGCCGACGACGACCCGCTGGTCTTCCTCACGCTGCCGCAGCTGCGCGAACTGATGGTGCAGCACTGGCCGTGCTTCGAGCCGTACCTCGACGACCGGCGCGAGATCGAACTCGCCCTGGACGAACTGGAGGTGGCGCGTCACGTCGTCTCCCGCAACCGCAGCCTGTCGGCCACCGTGCTGGCGCAGACCGAGCGGGCCGCCGCCCGAGTGCTCGGACTGCTGGACGGGCGGCCGGCGGCGTCCGCCGCACCGCCCTCCGATGTCATCGAGGAGCTGGTGGCCGGCCGGTTCGCCGACGTCGCCGCGGTGCACGCCGACCGGGTGCGGCTGCAGCGCGACCTGCCGGTGGAGGACCTGCTGGAGGGCGCCCGGCGGCTGGACGCGATCGGCATCGGGCTCGGCATGCTCTGTCAGAACTTCACCGGCAAGCGGCTGGTGCGCCTCGCCTCCGACGGCTGCCGGGCCCGGCTGCTCTTCCTCAACCCGGCGAGCAGCGCGGTCCGCCGCCGGGAGCGGGAACTCGGGCTCGGGCGCGGTGAGCTGTCCCGCTCGATCGAGATGAACATCATGCACGTCCGCCGGGTCCGCGCCCGGCTGCGCGACCCGGGCGGCTTCGAGATCCGGGTCTTCGACGAGACCCCGCGGTTCACCGCCTACCTGGTGGAGGGCGCCCGGGTGCCCGGCTCGCGGCGGCGCACCGGCGACCTCGGGGTGGTGCAGCCGTACCTGCGCCGGGCGCGCGGGATCGAGTCGCCGGCGCTGGTGCTGCGCGCGGTGGCCGGCGGCGGGGAGGACGGCGAGCAGGGGCTGCTGGACGTCTACCGCGAGGAGTTCGAGGGGGTGTGGACCGACTCCCGGCCCATCAACTGAGGCTCGCACCGGACCCCCCTCTCGTGCCGCGACTAAGGTATGCCTAAGCTAACCTTGGTCGCAGTCGCGGCCCACGCACGCCTAGGGGAGTTCGCCACCGATGTGGGACGACGCGTTTCCAAGCTTTCTGATCGGGCTTCGGGAGGGCCTGGAAGCGGGACTCATCGTCTCGATCCTGGTCGCCACCCTGGTCCGCTCCGGTCAGAAGGGCCGGCTGCCGCAGGTCTGGACGGGCGTGCTGGCCGCGATCGCGCTGGCGCTCAGCTTCGGCGCCGTCCTCACCTTCACCGCGGCCAACCTCTCCGGCACCGCGCAGGAGGCATTCGGCGGCGCCCTCAGCCTGATCGCCGTCGCCTTCGTCACCGCCATGGTGTTCTGGATGCGCAAGTCGGCGCGCAACCTCTCCACCCAGATCCGCGAGAAGGTCACCGCGGCGCTCGGGATGGGCACCGGCATGCTGGTCGTCACTAGCTTCCTGGCGGTGGGCCGGGAGGGCCTGGAGACCTCGCTCTTCCTGTGGACCACCGCCCGCTCCGCCGGTGAGGCCACCGGCCCGGCGATCGGCGCCGGGATCGGCCTGGTGCTCGCCGCCGGGCTCTGCTGGGGCCTGTACCGCCGGGTGCTGAAGATCAACCTGACCAGGTTCTTCACCTACACCGGCGAGGTCCTGATCGTGATCGCCGCCGGGGTGCTCAGCTACGGGCTGCGCGACCTGCAGGAGGGCGGCGTGCTGCCCGGCGGGCACGCCTACGCCTTCGACCTGAGCGGCACGCTGGACGCCGGCTCCTGGTACGCGACGCTGGTGCAGGGCGTCTTCAACATCACCGTCACCATGACCTGGCTGCAGGTGGTCGCCTACGCGGTCTGCCTCGCCGTGGTGATGACGCTCTTCGTCCGCGGAGTGCGGGCGGCGGCGCCCAAGGCCAAGCCCGTCAAGGCCGTTGAGAACACCGAGGCCGTCGAGACCTCGGAAGCCCCCGAGGCCGAGACAACCCCGACCCGCAATCGCTGGCTGCTGCCGGCCGCGCTGGTCACCGTCCCCGCCGTGGTGGCCGGCGTGGTGATCGCGGCCGGCGGCGGCAAGCCGGCCGCCGCCGCCACCGTGACCGTCTCCGACGACAAGACCCAGTGCGGCAAGGGCTTCGCCACCCCGCAGCCCGGCCGGCAGACCTTCCAGATGCACAACGCCGGCTCCAAGACCTCCGAGGTCTACCTGGTCAACCCGGCCACCAACGCGGTCTACGGCGAGATCGAGGGCCTGGCCCCCGGCACCACCCGCCCGCTCACCGCCACCATCGGCAGCGGCGACCTGGCCTGGCGCTGCGTGCCCACCGGCGGCGACGCGGTCACCTCGGCGGCCGTCCACGTCACCGGCGGCGGGCAGGACGTCAAGGCGGTGCTGCCGGTCTCCGAGGACGACCTCAAGGGCCCGCTCGACCAGTACAAGGCCTATGTCAACTCGGGCCTGGCCGACCTGCTGACGCTGACCCAGAAGCTGCAGTCCGACGTGCACGGCGGCAACCTCGACGCGGCCCGCGCCGACTGGCTCACCGCCCACCTCAAGTACTCCTCGCTGGGCGCCGCCTACGGCACCTTCGCCGACCTGGACAAGAAGATCAACGGCCGCGCCGACGGCCTGCCGGACGGCGTCAACGACAAGGACTTCACCGGCTTCCACCGCGTCGAGTACGGCCTGTGGCACAACCAGAGTGCCGCCGACCTCACCCCGGCCGTCGACCAACTGACCGGTGACGTCGCCGACTTGATCAAGGCGTTCCCGACCCAGGACTTCGACCCCGGCGACCTGCCGCTGCGCACCCACGAAATCCTGGAGAACACCCTGCAGTTCGAGCTCTCCGGCGACACCGACGAGGGCAGCGGCACCAACCTGGCCACCGCCGAGGCCAATGTCGCCGGCACCCGCGAACTGCTCACCGTGCTGCAGCCGTTGATCCAGACGCGCAGCCCGCAGCTGCTCGACACCGTCAACGCCGAAATGTTGCGGGTCGGCGACCTGCTGGCCGCCGCCCACCACCCGGACGGCAGTTGGACCCCGGTGCAGCAGCTCGACCAGCCGGCCCGGATGCAACTCAACGGCGCCACCGGCCAGTTGCTCGAAGACCTCGCCCCGATTCCCGACCTGCTTGAGATCCGGAAGTCCGCCTGATGACCAGCCAGCCCACCTCCACCGGTTCCTGCCCGTTCCCGCACGCGGCCGCCGCCCCCGAGGCCGCCTGCCCGGCCGGCCCCGCGCGCCGCAGCTTCCTGGGCGCCGCGCTCGGCGTCGGCGCGGCCGGCGCGGCGCTGGCCGGCGGTGCCTTCGCGCTCGGCGGCGGCTCGCAGCCGGCCGAGGCGGCGGACGCCGGCGCAGCGGACGGCGTGGTGCCGTTCCACGGCGAGCACCAGGCCGGGGTGCTCACCCCGCAGCCGATGGCCGCGGCCTTCCTCTCCTTCGACGTGATCGCACAGGACCGGCCCGCCCTGGAGCAGCTGTTCCACACCCTGACCGAGCGGATCCGCTTCCTCACCGCCGGCGGCACCCCGCCGGACCTGGGCGTCGGCGCGCCGCCGGCCGACAACGGGATCCTCGGCCCCACCGTGCCCAGCGACGACCTGACCGTCACGGTCGGCGTCGGCGCCTCGCTCTTCGACGGCCGCTACGGCCTGGCCAAGGCCAAGCCGGTCAAGCTCGCCCCGATGAAGACCTTCCCCAACGACAACCTGCAGCCCGACGAGCTGCACGGCGACCTGTCGCTGCAGATCTGCGCCAACAGCCAGGACACCGTGCTGCACGCGCTGCGCGACATCGCCCGGCACACCCGCGGCGCGATGCAGGTCAAGTGGCGGATCGACGGCTTCCAGAACGCCCCGCGCCCGGCCGGCGCCCAGCGAAACCTGCTCGGCTTCAAGGACGGCATCGTCAACCCCGATGTGAAGTCCGGCCGCGAGATGGACCGCCTCGTCTGGGTCAAGGACGGCATGGGCGAGCCGGCCTGGGCCACCGGCGGCAGCTACCAGGTGATACGGATCATCCGGATGCTGGTGGAGTTCTGGGACCGGGTCTCGCTGGCCGAGCAGGAGAAGATGTTCGGCCGCCGCAAGGACACCGGCGCCCCGCTCGACGGCGCCAACGAGAACGACGCCCCCGACTACGCCAAGGACCCGGACGGCAAGGCGATCCCGCTGGACGCCCACATCCGCCTCGCCAACCCGCGTACCGACAAGACCGACGACACCCGCATCCTGCGCCGCGGCTACAACTACGACCGCGGCATCGACAAGGTCGGCAACCTCGACATGGGCCTGGCCTTCTGCTGCTACCAGCAGGACGTGGTCCGCCAGTTCGAGGCCACCCAGACCCGCCTGATCGACGAGCCCCTGGTCGACTACATCTCCCCGACCGGCGGCGGCTACTTCTTCGTGCTGCCGGGCGTGAGGGACGCCGGGGACTGGCTGGGGCGGGGGATGTTCGCGGCGGCGTGACGGGCCGTCAGGAGCTGGTCAGATGCCAGGCAGCTGGCCGGCGCCTGGTGCGTCGACCACTTGGTCGGCGGGGGGTTGCGTGATGGTGACCGGGGAGTTGAAGGCGCTGAGGGTGAGAGTCTTGATGCCCTTCTTCTCCTGCAGGACATAGGGTCCGGAGTCCACCGAGACGAGGATGGTCGACGTGCTGCCGTCGGCCGAGGTGTCGGTGATCCAGACCGCCTGGTGGCCGTCGGCGGATATCGTGTCGCCCTTGGTCATGGTGCCGCGCCCGTCGATCAGCTTGGAGATCATCGGGTCGAGCTGACACGTACGAAGCATGTCCTTGAGACCCGGAGAGCCGTTCGGGGTCTTGAAGTAGTGACCTTTCAACCGGTCGGCAGCAGGGGTGGAAGGGTACCCGGCCTCCAGTCGCTCCCAGTTCTGGCCGGCCTTGATGACGAAGCTGAGGTAGGGCGCGCCCTCGACGGCCATCGTTCCCGCGCAGTTCCCGGCGAGCTGATCGACGTCCAGGTGCTCGACATCCCCCTTGTCGGCGGGATTGGTGGCGTCCACCTTGAGGGTCTGGATCTTGTCCGTCGCGGTCACAGCGTCGCTGAGCAAGTCGCCGGCCGACAACCCTGCCCAACCCTGCCAGCCCTGCGGCGATGCCGAGGACGAAGCAACCGGCGTGGCGCTTACGGCGGGTGAGGCGGCGGCCGAGGTGCTCACTGTCGGGCTCGCCGCCTTCTGGCCGCTCGACCCGCAGGCGGCGAGGGCGGCTATCAGCGGCAGGCAGAGCAGGGGGCGCGGCAGGCGCACGGACGGTACTCCTTCATGGGAACGGAGAGCGCACCGGACGCTAGCAGCACCATCACATCTGTGAAGGCGAATTCGTTCGAACAGGGCCTACCAGCCGGATTGTCACAGGTAGCCGTGATGATGGACCCCGACGAACCGAGAGACGGGACGGAAGGGGCGCTGGTGATGGGCGAGCTTGACGCGGGGCCGGTGGCGGCGCCGTGGTGGCAGGGGCCGCTGGTGGGATTCGACCTGGAGACGACCGGGACGGAGCCGGCCGAGTCGCGGATCGTCACGGCCGCGCTGGTGGAGGCGGTCGGCGGGGTGCCGGTGCGCACCACCCGTTGGCTGCTGGATCCGGGGGTGCCGATACCCGAGCAGGCGCGGGCGATCCACGGGATCAGTGACGAGCAGGCCCGCACCCGGGGGCGCCCGGCCGCCGAGGCGGTCGAGGAGATCGCGGTGGCGCTCTGCGAGAAGCTCGGCCGGGGCACCCCGGTGGTGGCGTTCAACGCGCCGTTCGATCTGTCGCTGCTGGACGCCGAGCTACGGCGCCATCAACTGCCGTCGCTGGCAGAGCGGTTGGCGGGAGAGCTGGTGGCGCCGGTGCTGGACGCGCTGGTGATCGACCGGGCGGTGGACCGCTATCGCAAGGGCTCCCGGGGGCTGCAGCGGGTCTGCGAGGTCTACGGGGTGGAGCTGGCGCACGCGCATGATGCGGCCAGCGATGCGCTCGCCGCCGTGCGGGTGGCGGTGGCGCTGGGCCGCCGCTATCCCGCCGAGGTCGGCGAGCTCACCCTGGCCGCGCTGCACGAGCAGCAGGTGCACTGGTACCGCGAGTGGGCCGAGGGCCTGCAGTCCTGGCTGCGCGCCGGCAAGGACCCGCAGGCCGTGGTGGATGCCCGCTGGCCGCTGCGCTGACGGTCGATCAGCTGGTCAGCCGGCCGGGAAGTCGTCAGCCGGCCGGGAAGTCGAAGGTGTAGCCCTGCTGAACCAGCCACGGCAGCAGCTGGGCCAGCGCCGCGACGCTCTCGGAGCGGTCGCCGCCGCCGTCGTGCATCAGGATGATGCCGCCGGGCTTCAGCTCCGACTTGGCATTGGCCAGGATCTGGTCCACGCCGGGCCGGGCCCAGTCGCGGGTGTCCACGGTCCAGCCGAGCGGGCGCAGCCCGTCCTGGGCGGCGATCTGGCGGTTCGCCTTGCTGAAGTCGCCGCCGGGCGCGCGGAACCAGCTGACCTGGGTGCCCGGGCCGCCGGCCGCGACGATCATGTCCTTGGCGGCGGTTATCTCGTAGGTCTGCTTGTCGAGCGAGAGCGTGTGCATCGGCTGCGGGTGGTGCACGGTGTGGTCGCACAGCCGGTGGCCGTCGGCCACGATCCGCTTCACCAGCGCGGGGTTGGCGGTGGCCTGCGGGCCGATCTCGCAGAAGGTCGCCTTGACGTGGTACTGGTCGAGCAGGTCGAGGATCTGGCCGGTGTACGGGCCCGGGCCGTCGTCGAAGGTGAGCGCGACGGTCTTGCCGTTGGTCGTGCTGCTCGCGGTGTTGTAGACGATCGAGGTGCCCGGGGCGTCGGGCGCCGGGCGCGGGGCGGCGGCCGTGGTGGCGGGGGCCGGGTCGGCGGAGGGCGATGCCGGGGTGGTGCGGCCGCCGGTGCCCGCCGAGCCGGACGGAGTCGAGCCGGTGGGGGTCGAGCCGGTGGGCGAACCGCTGGGGCTGCCGCTGGTCGGACCCGCCGTGGTCGTGGGGTCGCCGGTGCTCGCCGAGCTCGACGGATCCACGCCGGCCGAAGCCGAGCCGGCGGACGCCGAGCCCGAAGGGCCCGCGGCCGGAGTGCCGGCGGCGTGGCCGGACCCACCCGAGCTCGGGCCGCATGCGCAGGCCAGAGCGAGCGTGAGGGCCGCTACGCCACCGGCGGCGGCGCGGCGGAGCACGGTGCGGTGGGTGCGGACCGGCATGCGGCGACTCCTGACGTCATGAGGCGGGTTCGGCCGCACCGAAAGTGGTGGCGGCCGCTCCCTACGACGATGACGGCGCGGTCCGCAGTTCCGAAATGCTGAGAGGATTGTGAGAGCTATCTCACCAATCCTGGGAGTTCACTCAGCTTTCGGGTCCGGGTGGTTCTGCAGAGCACCTCTTCGGCCCGCCCGCGGCCGTTCAGAACGCGTGCCAGCGCACCGACTGGTCCGCCTCGCGCAGCGAGGTCACCCGGCGGCGGAATTCGGCCAGCGCGGCCGGATTGCCCGGCACCCGCTGGGCCAGCCAAGCGGTGCCGGCGGTCTCCCGGGCGCCGCGGAGCACCGGGTAGCCGGCCCAGTCCCGCACGTCCCAGCCGTAACTGCGGGTGAACGCGACGTAGTCGGCCTCGGGCAGGCCGTAACGGTGGTGGCTGACCGACAGCACCACCAGGTCGTGCTCCCGCAGGTCGTCGGCGACCGTCTCCAGGTCCAGCAGGACCGGCCCGTGCGGGCCCAGGTGGACGTTGCGCGGCAGCGCGTCGCCGTGGATCACCCCGGTGTGCAGCATCGGCACCAGCTCGGCCACCGCCGGCTGCTGCTCGTCGCGGCGCCGCAGCAGGAACGCCACGTCGGCCGGATCCAGTGCGGTGCCACCGGCCCGCAGCCACCGCTCCACCGGCGCCAGCAGCTCCCGGTGGGGCAACTGCTGCCGGGCCGGGCCGGGCGGGCCGGGCAGCAGGTGCAGCGCCCGCAGCAGCGGTCCGAGGTCGGCCGCGGTGGCCGGCCGCACCGCCGGCGCCAGCCGGTGCCAGAAGCTGACCGGGTGGCCGTCCGCCGGCTGGTCGACCAGCCCGTCGGCCGGCCGCACCACCGGGATGCCCGCTCCGTCCAGCCAGCGGGCGACGGCCAACTCGCGCGCGGTGCGCTCGGCCAGCACCGGGTCCCGGGCCACCTTGGCGACCACGGCGGGGGTGCCGAGGTCGAAGACCGCGTTCTCGCCCAGCGCGAGCAGCCGGGCGCCGGCCGGGTCGGGTAGGCCGGCGGCGGTACAGGCCCGCGCGAGCAGGGTGCGGGCCCGCGCCTCGTCGAATGGCGGTTCTTGGAGGACGTGCATGCCCACGAACTTACCGGCCGCTCCCAAGATCGAGAACGGTCGGTTCCAGCCGCACTGAAAGGCCGTCAGTTGATCAGGGCCGGCTCCGGGTGCGCCCGGCGGAGGGTTCACGCCGGTCTTGCCGCTGTGGGTCTCCAACTGAACGTAACAGGGCGGGAGTTGACCGTTGATCCGGCCGACGGGCGAGTCCCGCCGGGGCTTCCCTCGGGGGAGTGAGGTGGGGTTTTCCCTGGCATCCGCTCCACCTTGGGTACGGGGAGAACTCCACCCTGAGGGGGAGGGATCTCCACCCGAGGGACGAGGTCGGGGGCGCGGATGGCAGGCCAGGATGGTTGCGGGGCAGTAAGCGGGCCCCTGGGGGAAACGTCACGACGTGGTTCAGGGACGGCACCGGCGCTGGTCATAAGTCACTTGCCGGGCGGCCAGTAAGTTCTCGTATGATGCTTCTCCTGACTATCACTTACCTGCCGACCGGCTAAGGTCCGCGACCTCAGCCACAACCCGTCGCCCGTCGTCCCCGTCCCTCAGGGCTGCGGTGAACCCATGCCAGGAGGCATCGGAAGCCATGTTCCACCGAATCGGACAATTCGTCGTCAAGCGCGCCTGGTGGGTGATAGCCGCCTGGGTGGTCGCCGCCATCGCGATCATCGCCACGGCGCCCCAGCTGACCAGCTCGAACGATGAGAGCGACTTCCTGCCGAAGAGCTCCGAGTCGATCCAGGCGGCGAACCTGCAGCAGCAGGCCTTCCCGGCCGCGTTCACCCCGAACGGGTTCCTGCTCTTCCAGCGGACCGACGGCGGCCAGCTGACCGACCAGGACAAGCAGGCCATCAACAAGGTGACCAGCGGTCTGACGGCGGAGAACATCCAGTACGTCAAGACCATCGTGCCGGTCTCCGACAAGGCGGTCTCCAAGGACGGCAAGTTCGCGCTGTCCTCGATCGGCCTGGAGAAGAACGCGCCGCCGCAGAGCACCGACCCCGCCAAGAAGCTCCGCACCGACGCCAAGTCGCTGGCCAACGGCACCGACCTCAAGGTGCAGCTCGGTGGCCAGATGGGTCAGGGCCTGGACCAGGCTGACTCCTCCAACACCGCCAACGCGCTGATCTTCCTCGGCAGCTTCGTGCTGATCGTGGCCATCCTGGCGATCATCTTCCGCAGCGCGATCATCTCGGTGCTGCCGCTGCTGCTGATCATGGCCGTGATCATGCCGACCAGTAACGCGCTGATCGCCGACGCCACCAAGCTGTTCGGGCTCAAGGCGAACGACACCATGTCCGCGATCCTGATCGTGGTGCTGCTCGGCGTCGGCACGGACTACTTCCTCTTCCTGATGTTCCGCTACCGCGAGCGGCTGCGGGCCGGGGAGCCGCGCAAGGAGGCCATGGTCAACGCGATCGGGCGGGTCGGCGAGGCCATCGCCTCCGCCGCCGGCGCGGTGACCGTCGCCTTCGCCGTCCTGATCATCTCCAGCCTCGGCCTGTTCAAGGCGATCGGCCCGGCGCTGGCCATCGCGGTCGTCACCACCGCCATCGCCTCGCTCACCCTGGTGCCCGCGATCTTCTCGGTGATCCCGGAGCGGGCGCTGTTCTGGCCCGGCAAGAAGTGGATGCACGAGAAGGACGGCGCCCGCTTCGCCGCCCTCGGCCGGATGACCCAGCGCCGCCCCGGCATGGTCGCCCTGGTCTCCGGCGGTCTGCTGGTCGCGCTCACCCTGGCCGGGCTCGGCTACAAGGGCACCTTCGACCTGGCCTCCGGCTCGATGCCCGCGAGCAAGGAGTCGATGGTCGTCCAGAGCTCCATGCAGAAGGCCTACTCGGCCGGCGCATCCGACCCGTCCGAGGTCTACGTCACCTCGACCAACGGCTCGCCGCTCGACAAGGGCCAGTTCCCGGCCTACGTCCAGGCGCTCGGCAACGTCAAGGGTGTCGCCGACGTCGTCCCGCAGCCGACGGTCAGCAAGGACGGCATGACCGCCGACTTCACCGTCACGCTCAAGGACGACCCGGCTTCCAATGCGGCGCTGGACACCATGGACGGCCTGCGCTCCGCCGCGCACAAGGCCGCCCCGGCCGGCACCAAGGCCATGGTCGGCGGCATGACCGCGATCGAGGCGGACATCAACTCCGCGATGGACCACGACTACAAGACGGTCTTCCCGATCGCCGCGCTGCTGATCATGATCATCCTCGGTCTGCTGCTGCGCAGCGTCGTGGCGCCGTGGTACCTGATGGTCTCGGTCGGCCTCGGCTTCGGTGCCACCCTCGGTGCCACCAGCCTGGTCTTCCAGCGGTTCGACCACCAGCCGGGCATCATGTTCATGATGCCGATCTTCATCTACCTGTTCGTGGTCGCCATCGGCACCGACTACAACATCCTGATGATCGCCCGACTGCGGGAGGAGGCCCGCGAGGGCCGCGACCCGCGCGCGGCGGCCTACGAGGCGATCAAGCACGGCGGCCCGACCGTCGGCTCGGCCGGCACCATCCTCGCGGCCTCCTTCGCCACCTTCATGCTGGCCGGCAACGTGCTGTTCAGCGAGATCGGCTTCTCGATCGCCTTCGGCATCATCGTCGCGGCCTTCGTGATGGCGATGTTCTTCACCCCGGCGCTCACCGCGCTGCTCGGCCGCGCCGCCTGGTGGCCCGGCCACCAGGAGCCGAAGCCGGTCCCGGCGGGCGAGTGGACCGAGCGGGACGAGATGGTCCCGGCCCGCTACCACACCCCGCAGTAGCAGGGGAGCAGCCGGCGCCGCGCCGGCTGCCCCTCGCAGCACCGCTCATGCACGGCGGACGGGCCGCCCCGGGTACTCTCGGGGCGGCCCGTCCGCCTGCGTCACCGGCGGTCCGCCGACCGTCCACCCGGGCGTTGCGCGGCGGACGAACGGCCGCTGACCTGCGGACTTGCCATGGTGCGGATCGAGCGTCCCGGGTGAAAAATTATCCGATCATTTTGACCCGCACCGTGCTACAGTCGAACCAGTTGCAGTTTTGGTTCCCATGAACGTTTGTGTGCGCCTGCTGGTAATCAACCAACAGGCGCATTTGTTTTGTCCGGTGGGTCATCTCCGGATGGGGATCGCGGCGACGCGAGGCACACGCCGTGTGTGCTTCGTTGCCCCAGGTATGTAGAGGAAATCGGTTATGGCTACCGGCACCGTGAAGTGGTTCAACAGCGAGAAGGGCTTCGGCTTCATCGAGCAGGAGGGTGGCGGCCCGGACGTGTTCGCCCACTACTCCAACATCAGCGCCAACGGCTTCCGCGAGCTGTTCGAGGGCCAGAAGGTCGAGTTCGACGTCACCCAGGGCCAGAAGGGCCCGCAGGCCGAGAACATCACCATCGTCGGCTGACCAGCGGCTTCGCTGGAATCGCTTGACACAGCGAAGGCCCGCACCGCTAGGTGCGGGCCTTCGCCCATGCCGCCGCATCGGCCGGGGCGGCGCACTCACTCCTGGCGGCCGAACCATGGGTCAACCCACCGCGGTGACCACGCAGGACGGAGTACTCCCGTATGACCGATCAGGCACGCCCGGCCACCGGCCGTCGGCCCCGCAGCCGACAGGCGCAGGCGCCCCGCAACGGCCAGGCCACCCGTAACCCGGGCCAGGGCCGCCCCCGCAACTCCGGCGCCGCCGCCCGCACCCGCCCGGTGCCCGCCGCCGCCGACTTCACCACCGTGACCGGCACCCCGGCCCGCCCGCCGGCGGCCACCTTCGCCGAGCTCGACATGCCCAAGGGCCTGCTGTCCGCGCTCACCCGGGAGGGCGTCACCGAGCCGTTCCCGATCCAGTCCGCGACCCTGCCCGACTCGCTGGCCGGCCGCGACGTGCTCGGCCGCGGCCGCACCGGCTCCGGCAAGACCCTGGCCTTCGGCCTGTCGCTGCTGGCCCGGATCGCCGGCGAGCGGGCCGACGCCCGCCGCCCGCTCGCCATGGTGCTGGTCCCCACCCGCGAGCTGGCCCAGCAGGTCACCGAGGCGCTCACTCCCTACGCCACCGCCGTCAACGTGCGGATCGCCACCGTGGTCGGCGGCATGTCGATCACCCGGCAGGCCAACGCGCTGCGCCGCGGTGCCGAGCTGCTGGTCGCCACCCCGGGCCGGCTGGACGACCTGATCGCCCGCCAGGACGTCCGCCTCGACGAGGTGCGGATCACCGTGCTCGACGAGGCCGACCAGATGGCCGACATGGGCTTCCTGCCGCAGGTCAGCAAGCTGCTGGAGCAGGTCGCCGAGGGCGGCCAGCGGATGCTCTTCTCCGCCACCCTGGACAAGAACATCGACCGGCTGGTGCAGCGCTTCCTGACCGACCCGGTGGTGCACTCGGTCGACCCGTCGGCCGGCGCGGTGACCACCATGGACCACCACGTGCTGCAGCTGGAGCCGGCCGACAAGGCCTCCGCCACCGCGCACATCGCCTCCCGGGACGGCCGGGTGATCATGTTCGTGCACACCAAGCACGGCGCCGACCGCCTGGCCAAGCAGCTGCTGGCCAACGGCGTCCGGGCGGCCGCGCTGCACGGCGGCAAGTCCCAGCCGCAGCGCAACCGCACCCTGGAGCAGTTCCGCGACGGCCGGGTCAACGCCCTGATCGCCACCAACGTCGCCGCGCGCGGCATCCACATCGACGGCCTGGACCTGGTGGTCAACGTCGACCCGCCGATCGACCACAAGGACTACCTGCACCGCGGCGGCCGTACCGCCCGGGCCGGCGAGTCCGGCACCGTGGTCACCCTGGTGCTGCCCGAACAGCGGCGCGACGTCTCCAAGTTGATGACCGTCGCGGGCATCCGGCCGACCACCACCAAGGTCCGCCCCGGCGACGCCGAGCTGGCCCGGATCACCGGCGCGCGCACGCCCAGCGGGGTGGCGGTCACCATCGCCCCGGTGGTGGCGCCGGAGGCGGCGGCCGCATCCGCGCCCAAGGCGGGCGGCAGCGCCGGCAACAGCGGCAACCGCCGCCGCTCCGGCGCGCGCAGCAAGCTCCCCACCGACGTGGACATCAACGGCAACGCCAAGCAGCGGCGCCCCAAGCAGCGCCTCGGGGGCACCGCGAGCACCACGAGCACCGGTGGCGGCGGTCGCCGGATGGCGTCCGGCTTCATCGGCAAGGCCAGCGGGTCGCCGGCGCCGGGCAGCGGGTCGAAGAGCGGCTCCAACTACGGCACCGGGCGGCAGCGCCGCAAGGCGAACTGAGGTCGCGAGGCTGATGCGGTTGCCGAGGCCCCCGGTTGAGGCCTCGCTGCCGTCGCGCTGAGTGGAAACGCCCTGCCTCCCCGTCTTCTGGACGGGGAGGCAGGGCGTTCTGCATGGGTCGGGGCTGTCAGACGGCGGCCGGGGAGCCCAACGCGGCCCCCATGGCGGTCAGCAGCGGGAGGCGGTCCGCCGTCGCCAGGTCACGCGGCGACAGCACCACCAACTGCAGCTCGTCCGGGGCCCGCAGCACGATCTGGTCGAAGCGCAGCGGGCCGAGGCGCTCGTGCTCCATGTCCTTGTCGGCGCCCTTGCGGTCCTGCACCTCGTGCTCGTCCAGCCAGGCGGCGGCCTCCGGGAAGTGCTCCCGCAGCCGCTCCAGCAGCGCGGCCATCCGCCGACCGCCCACCGTGGCCTCGCCGCCGCGCTCCGCGTAGGCGGACCGCAGGTGGGCCAGCATCCGTCGGCCGTGCCGCTCCCAGTCCACCGTGCGGGCCCGGCCCGGCCGGTGCGCGAACGCCACCCAGGGGAGGTTGCGGTCCTCCAACTCCCAGGCGGAGAAGTCGAACAGCGCCTCGGCCTCCGGGTTCCAGGCGCGCACCGTCCAGTCCGCGTCCATCAGGAACGCCGGCGCCGGGGACTGCGCCTGCACCAGCCGGACCAGCGCGGCCGGCAGCTCGGGCGGGGCTGAAAGCGTGTGCGGGGCGGGCTGGTTGCCGGCCAACCGGAACAGGTAGTCGGTCTCGGCAGGGTCCAGCCGCAGGGTGCGGGCCAGGCTGCCGAGCACCTCGGGGGACGGGTTGATCTCGCGCCCCTGCTCCAGCCAGGTGTACCAGGTGACCCCGACCCCGGCGAGCACCGCGATCTCCTCCCGGCGCAGCCCCGGCGTGCGGCGCCGCACCCCGGGCGCCATCCCCACCTCGGCCGGCGTCAGCCGGGCCCGCCTGCTGCGCAAGAAGTCGGCGAGTGCGTCCCGCCGCACCTGCCGCCGCTGCTGATCGATCGTCACCACGACCTCCCCCTGGGTATCCGACCACCAGTATCTCCGCGCGCCGGGCCACCCGGCTGCCGCAGACCCGCCCGATCGAGGCCGTCCATGCCCTGATCGGCCGAAACCCGGACCGTGCCCCGCAGACCGTCGTTAACCATGGCGACGCGCAGCGGCTTGCCACCGGGACCGCCGACACGCCCACAGAAACCGCCACCAAGGAAGCCAGCTGATGACACCTCAGGACAACGCCCGGCCCGCCGAGGCCTCCGGCACCTTCGCCCTCGGCGGCGACCTCACCGTCAACCGCCTCGGCTACGGCGCCATGCAGCTCACCGGCCCCGGCATCTGGGGCGACCCGAAGGACCCGGAGGAGGCGGTGCGGGTGCTGCGCCGCGCCGTCGAGCTGGGGGTGAACCTCATCGACACCGCCGACTCCTACGGCCCCTTCGTCAGCGAGCAGTTGATCCGCAAAGCGCTGCACCCCTACACCGACGGCCTGGTCATCGCCACCAAGGCAGGCCTGACCCGCCAAGGCCCGGACCAGTGGCTGCCCGTCGGCCGACCCGAATACCTGCGCCAGCAGCTTGAGCTGAGCCTGCGCCACCTCGGAGTCGAGCGGATCGACCTCTACCAGCTGCACCGGATCGACCCGCAGGTGCCGCTCGCGGAGCAACTCGGTGCGCTGACCGACCTGCAGCGGCAGGGCAAGATCCGCCACATCGGACTCTCCGAAGTCACCGTGGCGCAGCTGACCGAGGCCCGGCAGCACGCCGAGATCGTCTCCGTCCAGAACCTCTACAACCTGGCCGACCGCTCCGCCGAAGCGGTGCTGGAGCACGCCGAGGCTGGGGGCATCGCCTTCATCCCGTGGTTCCCCATGGCCACCGGCGAACTCGCCCGCCCCGGGGGCCCGTTGGACGCCGCCGCCAAGCAGCACGGCGCCACCCCGGCGCAGTTGGCGCTGGCCTGGCTGCTGCGCCGCTCCCCGGTGCTGCTGCCCATCCCCGGCACCTCCAGCGTCGCGCACGTCGAGGAGAACACCGCCGCCGCGCAGTTGTCGCTGACCGATGGCGAGTTCCAGGCGCTCGCCGACGCCGTCTGAGCCACCCGGCCGGGGGCGGCTCCCCAGGCTTCCAAGGCTCCCCCTGGCTCCCATGGCTCCCCTGGTAGTGCGACTACCAGTATCCCCACGCACTGCTGCGCCCGCCCGAACCGCACGAGGCTTGGAGCAGCCAAGTGACAAGGGGAGCAAGCATCATGACGAAGAACGTTGTCCGGGCCGCGCTGGCCGCCACCCTGGCGGTCACCGGCCTGCTGGCCACCGCGGAGAGCGCTGCCGCCGCGGAGACCGCTACTGCCGCGGCGCCCGCTACTGCCGCGGCGCCCGCCGCCGTCGCGGCCGGGGCCGGTCAGTACGCCGCCGTGATCAGCGGGCACGGCGACGCGCTGCACCCGGAGAGCGCGAGTTGGGACCCGATCCACCGCCAGTTCGTCGTCAGCTCGATCCACCAGGGCGTGGTGAGCAGGGTCGGAGCGGACGGCATCGCCCGGCCGCTGGTGACCGACCCGCGGCTGGTCTCGGCCCTCGGCGTCAAGGTGGACGCGGCGCGTGGCCGGGTGCTGGTCTGCAACGCCGACCCGGCGGGCCTGTCGGTGCGCAGCACCGCGCAGACTCCGGGGCACGTCGCGGGGCTGGGCAGCTACGACCTGACCACCGGGCGGCCGCTCTGGTACGTCGACCTGGCCGCGGTCGCCGGCGACGGCGGCCGGCACCTGGCCAACGACATCGCGTTCGACCCCGACGGCACCGCCTATGTGACCGACTCCTTCGCGCCGATCGTCTACCGGGTCACGGCGGACGGTCATGCCTCCGTGCTGCTGCGGGACGACCGGATCGGCGCCGGGCCCGGCCAGATCGGCCTGAACGGGATCGTGCTGCGCGGCGGGCGGCTCTTCCTGGGCAACTACGCCACGGGCGCCGTCTGGGAGTTGCCGCTGCACCGGCCGCAGGCGGTCCGGCTGCTGGTCGCGGACCCGCGCCTGGTCGGCCTGGACGGGCTGGCGGCCGGGCCGGACGGCAGCCTGGTCGGCGTGACCAATCGGATCGGGGTGGATTCCTCGGGCGCGGTGGTGACGGTCCGTCCCGGTGCCCACGGCGGGCCCGCCACGGTCACCGCCCGCCCGTCGGCCGACCCGGCGCCGACCGCCGTCACCCGGGGGCCGGGCGGTGCGCTGTGGGTGCTGTCGGGACGGATGGACATCCTGTTCGGGGGCGGGGTGTCGGACGCGTTCACCTTGCGGCGGGTGTGAGGGGCAGCGGGGGTGGGGCCTGAGGCGTTCCGAAAATAGTAGCCATGGACATAGTAGCCATGTACTGTATTCGGTGTGAGTTCAGCAGCTGAGCGCGCCACGGCGGGGTTCCTGGTGTGGCGCTTGTCGATGAAGTGGCGGGTGGCCGTCGATCGGGCGGTCGCACCGCTGGGCCTGACCCATGCGCAGTACGCGCTGCTGGGGTCGCTGTACGGCATGTCGCGCTCCGGGCTGCAGCCCAGCCAGCGCCGGCTCGCCGACCACACGGGGCTCGAACCGCTGTACGTCTCCAAGCTCGCCCGCGCCCTGGAGGCCGCCGGACTCGTCGCCCGCACCCGGGACCCGAACGACCCGCGCGCCATGCGGCTCGCACTCACTGAGCAAGGGCACGACGTCACCCGCCGCGCCATCACGGTGGTCCAGGGGCTCCTGGACCAGCTGCTGGCGCCGCTCGGGGGACAAGACAGCCCGCGCACAAGGCAGTTCACCCGCGAGCTGGCAGCCCTGCTCGACGCACCTCTTGATGCACCTCTTGATCCACACACCGAGAACGATGAGGAGCAGTCATGACCACCACCGCACCCACCACAGTCAACGGCCGGGTCATCGCCCTGGCCCACAACGCCGCCCGAGCCCTCCTGGAGGGCGTGCTGACCCGCCACGGCGCCACCTTCCACCAGAGCGTGACGCTGCCGTCGTCGTGGTCGCGGGCGGGTCCATCGGCCGCGATGAGCTCGTCGCCGACGTCACCGGCTCGCTGAAGACCGACGGGTCCGTCGTGCTCGGCGTCATCGCAGAGCTGGCGGCCGCGAAGCTGCTGGAGGCGGACCCGTCGCAGGAATCCAGGCTGCAACTCACGGACGCCGGACGGGAGCTGTACGAGCGCACCAGCGCCGAGACTGCCGAGATCACCGCCCGGCTGTACGACGGCATTCCAGTCGAGGACTTGGCGGTCGCGGGCCGCGTGCTGACCCTGATCACGGATCGCGCGAACGCCGAGCTGGCCGGCGTCTGACCACCCGGCGTCTGACCACCCGGAGACGCCCACGGCCCACGGCTACCATGGTGGGCGCATCGCACACGAGTTGTCGGCCGCTCTCCCCCCGCGGCGGCACCGCCCCGGGGCGACCGAAGGAGCACGGTACTGATGACGAGAGGCACGACTGAGGGCGCCGAGGTCGAACGAACCCTGGTGGCCACACCGGTCGGCGATGCGCGGATCAGCTGGCACCGCCCGGCCGGCCCCGCCCGCGCGCTGCTGGGCCTCGTCCACGGCACCGGGCGCGGGATCGAGGCGCCCGACATGGTCGCGCTGGCCGCCGCGCTGCCCGCACAGGGGATCACCGTGGCACTCGTCGAGCAGCCCTGGAAGGTGGCGGGCGAGCCGGACTCGCCCGCCGCGCCGACCCTGGACGCAGGCTGGCTGCCGGTGGCCGAACGGCTGGCGGCCGAAGGCCTGCCGCTGCTGGTCGGCGGGCGCAGCGCCGGGGCCCGGGTGGCCTGCCGCACCGGCGCCCGGAGCGGCGCGGTGGCGGTGCTGGCGCTCTCCTTCCCGCTGGTCCCGCCGGACCGGCCGCAGGAGTCGCGGGCCGGTGAGCTCCTCGGCAGCGGCCTGCCCACCCTGGTCGTCCAGGGCACCGACGACGAGTTCGGCGGCCCGGACGTGTTCCCCGAACTGCCCGCCGGCTGGCGCCTGACCGGGGTGCCGGCCGCGGACCACATCTTCGCGCCGCCCGGCGAGAGCCTGCACCCGACCCCCGAGGCGCTGGCGCTGATCACCGCCACGGTCGCCGACTGGCTCGCGAGCCTGACGCTCTAGCGCTGCCGATGTCCTGGTGACCGTGTTTGGCGGTGCGCCACCGGCCGTCGTACAACTGTCGGGTGCCATCGAACGCCCTGCGCCGCCGCTACCTTTCCGCTTGCGCCGCCGCGCCCAGCTACCCGGAGGTCGGGGCCACCGGGTCGGCCGCGCTGCCGCCCGGCTACTCGTGGCTGCGTCGCCGGATCCACCTCGGCCGCGGCGCCGCGGTGCTGGACCGTGCCGGTGCCTGTGTACTGGGCTGGGGAGCCCAGTTGGGCTCGGGCTTCGCGGTCTACCCGCCGCCCGCGCGGATCGCGGCCGGCGGCACCGTACTGCTGCGGATCGGCCTGCCCGGGCTGCGGCTGCCCCGGCTGGTGATTCCGTGCCGGGTGGTCTGGACCGTCGAGGAGCCCGACCGGATCGGCTTCGCCTACGGCACGCTGCCCGGGCACCCGGAGTGCGGCGAGGAGTCGTTCGTGGTGAGCATGGACGCGGCCGGCGACGTGTGGTTCGAGGTGGCCGCCTTCTCCCGGCTGGCGGCCTGGTACGCGCGGCTCGGTCGACCGGTGGCGGCGCTGCTGCAGCACCTGGCGATCGAGCGCTACCTGCGGGTGGTGGCGCGCGCGGCCGCCGCGGCGTGAAACACCGGGAGCCGCGCCCGCCACCCGCCGTGTGCGGCAAGCGAGTTGGGGCCGGGACCGCGCGCGGTCCCGGGCTCAGGACAGCATGTTGATCCGGTACTGCATGATCCGGTAGTTCTTCGGGTCGTACCACTGGCTGACGACGATGTGGAAGTTGCCGAACGTCGAGCCGGGGATGACGAAGCCGCCGTACGGGCTGGCGACGAGGTTGGCGGCCTCCTGGCCCGGGTTGCAGGGGAGGATCATGGCTTGCTCCAGCGTCCTGGTCAGGTCCGAGGTCGGGAGGGGGAAGACCATCGCCCTGATCGACAGCGGGTTCATGTTCAGCCAGGTGAGGACGTACTTGCCGTCCATCGCGCGGAAGCACATCTCGCCCCACTTGCGGGTGCCGAAGACCGTCGTCGGGGCCGGCGCGTTCCACCGCCAGCCGCCGTCGGCATAGCCCCACGGCTCGTAGGCGTCCGGATGGCCGAGGCTCTCCTTCCGTACCCGGTGCAGCAGCATTCCCGATTCCACGTCGCGGTTGAAGACCGTGGACAGGACGTAGCAGTAGCCGTCGTCGGCCACGGCGTACGTCTTCTGCTGGAACTGGCCGCCGTGCAGGTCGCCCGGCCACTGGCACAGGTACTCCCAGGTCTCACCGTTGTCGGTGGAGCGCCAGAAGTCGGTGTGGTGGGTGTCGTAGATGACGCCGCGCATGAGGTGCATGTACATCACGCCGTCGACCACGAACACGTCGGACGGGATCGCCGTCGTGGCCTTGTCGCCGACCGGGTTGTGCGGCTCGTTGACGAGGCTGTTGGCGTGGCCGCCGCCGACGCTGCCGTCGATGCGCAGGTTGTTCACGTCCGCGCTGCTGGAGCGCAGGCCGACCGGGGCGCGCCAGTCGGCGGCGCCCACGTGGTCGCCGCCGAAGGTGTCGCCGCAGACGAAGAGCATGGTGCCGTTCGGGCACCGCACGGGGATGCCGAGGTCGGTCCACGGCGAGGCGAACGGCCCGGTCTCGACCGGGCCGCTGAGGTTCTTCACCTTGGTGGCGATCGTCGGGCCGGGCGGGTCGTTCGGGCCGCCGGCGAACGCCGCGGGGGCACCCGAACCGATGGCCCCCGCTCCCACGGCGACGCCGAGGCCGATCTTGAGGAGCCTGCGGCGCGAGGGCCCGCCGGTCGTCGCGTCGTTCCTGCCGGTCGTCGCGTCATTCCCGTCCGATGAGTGTGTCATTCTGTCAATGGCCCTTCCGAGTTGAACGAATTCCTGCGGCTTCGAGGCTTCGAATGGATCGCGCACCTCAGTGGCGACGGGTCGCCGATCGAGGCTACGGCGACCCGCCGCCGCTGCGTCGGTCGGTGGACAAACCTTCACTCAAATGAGTTAGGCCCCACGGAAGTTCACGATCCGGACGCCGGGTGGAGACAGCACTCGCCCCACACTCCTGACCAGGCCCCCAAGGGCTGGATGGGCCCGCGCTGTTACCATCGGCCGCGATTCCATTGGGAGGGGGCGGGCGTGGCCGAGACCGACATCCGTAGCGCCGAGGCGGCGATGATCGCGGAGGCGCGCAAGGCGTTCTTCGTGGTGTTCGGGCTGCTCGCGCTGGTCTGGGCGGTGCAGTTGGGCAACTGGTCGGACGGCAACAGCCTGGCCAGGCAGTTCGGCATCCGCCCGCAGGAGTTCGACTCGCTCGGGAAGATCTTCACCGCCCCGCTGCTGCACTACGGTTGGGACCACCTGGAGGCCAACTCCGGCCCGCTGTTCGTCTTCGCCTTCCTGGCCGCCTACCGCGGGGTGGCCCGGTTCCTGGCGCTGACCGCGCTGCTGGCGGTGACCAGCGGCCTGACGGTGTGGATCTTCCAGAACCCGCAGACCGAGACGGTGGGCGCCAGCGGGCTGGTCTTCGGCTACTTCGCCTACGTGGTGCTGCGCGGGATCTTCGACCGGCACCTGATCGACAGCCTGATCGGGCTGGTGATGGCGGCCAGCTTCGCCTACCTGGTGTTCGGCGCGCTGCCCAGCGCCCCGGGCGGGGTGAGCTGGCTGGGCCACCTGGGCGGGCTGATCGGCGGCTGCCTGGGCGCCTGGCTGCTGCGCGACCGCCGCACGAGTGCCACCGCCGGCCCAGCTGCGGCCGCCACCGCACCCGGGCCCGCCACCTCCGAGCGCTCGGCGCTGCTCAAGGAACTCGACGACCTGGGCCTCTGATGAAGGCGCAGCCCTCGCCGTGGCGCGGGCTGCTGGACCGCTACATCGGCACCCCCCAATTTCCTGGCTTCGTCCACCGGTTGACCCACCGGCGCTGGCCGTTGTGTTTGCCGACCCCCTGTACACGATGTCTTCGCAAGGGTGTATGAATGTCCTCCTCGAGCTCACCATACGAGGGGGGAATTCCTCATCATGCGCAAGCGCATGCTCATGCGTGCTGTCGGCATGCTGGTCGGTGCGGGCCTTGCGGCCACCGTCGCTCCTGCGGCCGTGGCCGCCCCGGCTCCGCAGCTCCAGAAGGCTCCGGTCACCAAGAACCAGGTCCGCGTCCAGGCGCCCCGGACGGCCAAGGTCACCGGGAATGCCACCGCCAACGCCGGGAAGCTGACCGCAGGCCAGCAGCTCCTGCCGGGCGCCAAGGCCGTCGACAACGACGCCACCCTGGAGATGCAGGTCGACGGCAACCTGGTCATCTACCTGAACACCTCCAGCGGCCAGCACTTCCAGGCGGCCTGGAGCACCCACACCTGGGGCAACGCGGGCGCCTACCTGGACATGCAGGCCGACGGCAACCTGGTGCTCTACAAGCAGGGTGGTGGCCCGACCACCGGTGGCGCCCTGTGGAGCACCGGGACCTGGGGTCACGCGGGCGCCCTCGCCGACTTCGTCACCGGAGAGCTGGCGGTCCACATGCCGGCGGCGAACCCCATCTGGGCCACCGGCACCGGATACCTGCCGGCGAAGGACGCCGCCGGCAACTACATCGACAGCCCGAGCGACACCCTCTACAGCAACTGGTCGCTCATCCCCGGCAGCTGGATCGAGTCCACCAGCGCCTGGGTGCTGATGCAGGGCGACGGCAACGTGGTGCTCTACCGCAAGCGGGACGGCAAGGCGCTGTGGAGCTCCGGCACCTGGAACAAGTCCAACGTGGTGGCCGTGATGGACCCCAAGGGCGTGCTCGCCGTCATCGACAAGAACACGGGCTACCCCTACTGGGACACCAACACCTGGAACAGCCCCAACGCCTACGCGAAGATCCAGTCCGACCTGAACTTCGTCGTCTACACGCCGGGCGGCAGCGCGGTCTGGAACTCCCAGACCTGGGCGCAGTACTGATCGGCAGTAGCGATCGGTAACGCTCCGAGCAGGGCGTGACGTGCCCGGTGCAGCGGCTTCGGCCGCCGCGCCGGGCACGTTCTCTTCTGCGATGCCGTTGCAGCCGAGCGGGCGGCCGTACGATCGTCGCCATGACCTCCGCATTGATCCTCGTCGACCTGATGCCGCGCCTCATCGCCCTCCCGCTCGCGCCGCACTCCGGGGACGAAGTGCTCACGCGCTGCTGTGAGTTGGCCGAGTCGTTCAGGGCGAGCGGGCGGCCGGTGGTGCTGGTCCGGGTGGAGCGGCCGAACGTCAACGAGCAGCCGCCGGGCAGCGACTTCGCCGACGGCCTGGTGCAGGACGGCGATGTCGTGGTGGTGAAGCGCACCATCGGCGCGTTCTACGGCACAGGCCTCGACGAGCAGTTGCGCGCGCTGGGCGTGGACACCGTGGTGCTCGCCGGGCTGGTCACCACGATGGGCGTGGAATCCACCGCTCGGGCCGCGGCTGACCACGGGTACCAGCTGGAGTTCGTCGCCGACGCGATGTCCGGACTGGCCGCTGACGAGCACGAGTTCGCCGTGCAGCGGACCTTCCCGCGCTTCGGCGAGGTGCGGCAGGCCGCGGACTACAGCTGACGCCCACTCAGCGCCCGTACGCCGGCTGGGCTGAGGGCCCCTTGGCCGGCGAGGGTGACCGGGCGGCATCCGCCGAGGAGAATCGCTCCATGCGCATTCTGATCATCACCGCCGGTTCACGGGGAGACGTCGCGCCCTACACAGGCCTGGGGCGCCGCCTGCTGGACGCGGGCCATCAGGTCGCCGTGGCCGCTCACCCGTCCCACGCCGCACTCGTCGGCGGGTGCGGTCTCGACTACCGGCCCGTGCCGGGAGACCCGCAGGGGCTGATCCGGGAGTGGTCCCGGGCGGCGTCGCGGGAGGAGGCCCAGGCGTTGAGGAGGGCGTACGCGGACGGGCTCGCCGATGGGGTGGCGGATGCCGTGGCGGGCGGAGCCGATCTGCTGCTCACCGCCTTCGGCCCGGCACCGCTCAGCCGGACGGCCGGCGAAGCGCTCGGCATCCCCGTCATCGGCACCTACCTCGCACCGTCGTTCGCCACCAGGCAGTTCCCGCTGCCCAACGCGCGGAACAACGCCGGCCTGGGGCCGGAGGGCAACCTCGCCGCCGGCCGGGACGTGCTGGGGCGCGCGGAAGGGCTCTTCGCGGGCTCCGTGACCCGGCTGCGTGCCCGCCTCGGGCTGCCCGCCGGCGCGCCCTCGGCAGCGGCGGACATCCGGCCGGTCTTCCACGGCTTCAGCCCACTGGTGGTGCCGCGCCCCGAGGACTGGCCGTCCCGGGTCGAAGTGGTGGGCTACTGGTGGCCCGCGCGGCCGGACCGCTGGCAGCCCCCGACCGAACTGGTCGACTTCCTCCAGGCCGGCCCGCCACCGGTGTTCATCGGGTTCGGCAGTATGGCGGTGGGGGAGGGGGAACGGCTCAGTGAGCTGGTGGCCGCGGCGGTGAAGCGGGCAGGCGTGCGCGCGGTGGTGCAGGCGGGGTGGGCCGAGCTGAGCGGCTGCGGCGACGACGTCCTGGCAATCGGCGACGTTCCGCACGACTGGCTGTTCCCCCGCACCGCCGCCGTCGTCCACCACGCCGGGGCGGGTACCACCGCCGCCGGACTGCGGGCCGGCGTACCTGCCCTGCCCGTACCCGTCATGGCCGACCAGCCGTTCTGGGCGGCCCGGCTGCACCGGCTGGGAGTTGCCCCCCGGCCCCTGCCGTTCCAGGACCTCACCGCCGAAGCCCTCGGCGACGCGATCACCGCCTGCCTGTCCGACCCGGCCCACCGCCACCGCGCCGCCGAACTCGCCCACGGGATCGCCGAGGAGGACGGCGCCGCTTCGCTGCTCGCCCACCTCGGCTCACAGGGAGGCGGGTGAACCCGGGGAGTGCTCGGCCTGGATGTGGGCCCCGGACGATGCCGAGGTCGTCGAGGGCGACGAGTTCACGATCGTGCGGCTGCCCGAGCATTTCGCCTGGGACCTCTCGGTGCTCGCCTTCACGCCGGCCGGGCCGCTCGGCCCGGCCGTGGACGCGGTGATTGAGCGGGCGCGAGCGTTCGAAGTGCCGGTGCTGGATTGGGAGGTGGGGCTCGGCGCTCCGGCCGGGCTGGCCGCCGAGCTGACAGCGCGCGGCGGGCAGGTGAAGCTGACCGTGGACGTCCTGGCCAGGGACCTGAGCCAGGACGTGCCCGCGCTGCCGCCGACCACGGCGGACATAACGATGCGGTGGGCGACGGACTTCGAGACCGCGCGGGACGGATCGGCGGTCGCGGTCACCGGGTTCGGTGGGGCGCTGCCGCCCGACGAGCGGATCGAGGCAGCGGCCGCCAAGCACGCGGCCGCCGTCCCCGCGGGTGGTGGCGGCATGCTGGTCGCCTACGTGGACGGGACGCCGGTGGGTTTCGGCGGCCTCTCGCTGGTGGACGGCGTCGCACGGCTGTCGGGCGCGGTCGTGACGCCCTCCGAACGCGGCCGGGGCATCTACCGGGCGCTCATCGACGCGCGGCTGTCCTACGCGGCGACGCACGGGGCGACGATGGCCCTGGTGAAGGGGAACGTGGTTACCTCGGCCCCGATCCTGCGCAAGGCGGGCTTCACGTCCTTCGGTCAGGAGCCGATCTACGCCGTCCCGCTGCGCTGATCCCCCGCCGCCTGGCCTTGCCGGCGAGGCGACGCCCGGGCCCCGCCGCCCCGAGAGCTACCTCACCGACCTCCACCTTCATGCCTCGACGCACTGGCCGCCGCTCTTGCCGCTGTAGCTGGACTTGAACCAGGTGAGCTGCTTCATGTCCGGGGTCGCTCCAGCGTCAGATGGCGTCGAAACCAGCCGACTTGACGCCGTTGACGAAGGCACTGAAGGAGGTGGTGGGGAAGGTGAGGGCGGGGCCGTCGGGGTTCTTGGAGTCGCGGATCGGCATGAGGCCGAGGGGGCGGAGGTCGTGCGAGGTCTGGACGCACTGGCCGCCGTTTTCGCCGGTGTAGCTGGACTTGAACCAGGACATGGCGGTCGGCAGTGGCTGGAGTTCGGGGGACACGTTCAGCAGTCCTTCCATGGTGCGGCGGATCAAGTCGGCTGACTCGGACGCCGAGAGGGCATCCGCTCGCAGTCGATCATAGGCCCGCGAGAGCCGCTCGATCGCGTCTGGACGACGCGAAAAGTGGCCGCGGTCAACGCTCTCCGAGTAGATCACCTCGGTACCGTTGGGCAGCTCCAACAGTGTGAAGCCCATGGTGGCGGCCACGCGTTCACCGAGCTCGTCCGGAGCGATCTGCACCACGATGTTGGGGAAGCGCCGGATCACGTCGAGGGTGTGCTTCAACTGACGGATCATCACTAGGCGGCCGCCCACCATCCGACGCAGCACCACTTCGTCGATGATGAAGATGGCCAGCGGGCCGTCCTCCAGGAAGAAGCGTGCCTGGCGACTCATTCGAGCTGCTACGCGCTGGTCCAGGGTTGGTCCATCCTTGCGGGATGGTCCTCTCGCAAGAAGCGCGCGGGCGTATTCCGGAGCCTGCAGCAGGCCAGGGAATCGGGAGATCTGGTATTCGCGCAGGCTAACAGCGGTTGCTTCCGTCTTGACGAAATGCTTGAACCAATCCGGGTGCTCGATTTCCCGGTGCCAATCCGTATTGTGCCATGCCCGTTCCAGTCGTCCGCCCGTGCCGAGCAGTTCGTCGATCTGCTGAACGATAGTCAGCTTCGGTTGACGCTCGGCCGACTCGTATCGTGACAACAGCGAGCTGTCACAGGGGATTTGGCGGGCGAGCTGGACGATTTTCATACCGGCTGCTTCGCGGAGATCACGCATCAGCCAGCCGAACGCCTCCGGCGTGAGCAGCCGTACAACCTCTTCCGTGGTCCGACGCAGCGCCATTGTCCCAACCTCTTTCTTGCCATCCGGCGAGCGGAAAGCGACGAATAGGAGTCGACCGATGACGAACCACCGTGGTTCCACTCGTATCCGCGAGCTCGCCGCCAATGCTCGCCAGGAAGCCCGCGATGCGATCGACGAGTTGCGCGCCGTGCTCGCGCAGGCGGGGATCGATCTGCCCTCGCTCGGCGAGGACTGGCAGGGCTCGTTCACCGGCGTGGTGCTGGTCGAGCTTGGCCGGGCGCGGCCGGATGTGGTGCGCCGGATCGCGGAGTTGCTGCGCGACGGGCTCGCCGCCCGCGCCCAGCAGCCGAGTTGAGCGTGCCGAGGGCCGCGAGGTCCGAGCAGTGCGCGTGGCCGCCGGGCGCACAGCCGGTGGCCAGGCGAACGCTGGGTTCGGTGGCTGGACGGCTTGCGTGGTCTGGCCTGGTCGACCGGCAACGGCGGGTGCGGCGTTCGGGCGTCCGAAGCACTCACCCGGTACAACCCTGATCATGCGCGCGTCTGCGACGGAGGCCTGCCCGCTCGGCTGGCCGAACTGTCCGGTGTGCGCGAGGAAGTGAGCAACCCATGAGCGACCCCAAGTGCGCCCCTGCGCGCGACCCCGAGCCCGAGCCCGAGCCGCAGCCCGGGGCCAACCCCGACCCCACCCCCACCACCGCCCCGCACCCCGAACCCGATCCCGAGGCCAGCCAGATGACGCTGCAGGTGTTCCGGGTGACCAGTTCGGGCACCCTGATCGAGGTCATCCGCAAGAAGGTCTGGCGCGGCGAGTCCTACTGGAAGAGCCCGATCGGCGGCGAGTGGCCGCCGTGCCGCTGCCCGCGCTGCCTGCCGATGCTGCGCTCCCGGATGCGCCGCGCGGGGCTGATCTGAGTAGGGGAGCGCGGAACTGGCAGAAGTAGCCGCCCCGCTACGGCAGTTGGGATGCCTGGAGACGTCAGATGCTGACCGGCGCGTACTCGCCGACGTAGGCGTCGCGCATGGTCAGCCGCACCTCGGTGAGCCGGGCCTTGACCTCACTGCTCGGGGCAACCCGGTCGGTGACGGGCCGTTCGACGTCCAGGCGGCGCCGGGCGTGGTCCGCGTCACCGCCCTTGTGCCCGATCGCACGGCACATGGGCGCGCAGGGCGAAACCACTCGATCGGGTGACCTTGGAGAGTGGGGTCCCCGTTATGACGATCCGTCAGGCTGCCGCTATGGCCGCCGGCATTCCCGCCTGTTCGTAGCGGGCCAGCAGCAGGCGGGCGATCTCGGGGGCGGCGCCCAGGACGGGCGCGAGCACGTCGGCCCCGGCCTCGGTGGCGGCTGCGGCGATGCGGTCCGGGAGTACGCCGGGGGCGAGCAGGTAGGGCGCGACGGCGGTGCGCTGCACGCCCCGGGCGCGGAGTTCGGCGAGGGCGTCGGGCACCCGGGGGCCGGTGGCGGAGGCGTAGGCGACTGCCACCGCGCCCCAGCCACCCCGGCGCTGCCAGTCGGCGGCCAGCGCGCGGGTGGCGGCGTCGGCGGCCGGGTCGGAGGAGCCGGCGGCGGCCAACACCACGCCGGTGGAGGCCCGTTGGGCGAGGTCCAGCCCGGCCTGCGCCAACCGCCGTTCCAGCGCGGCCAGTAGCAGCGGAGCGGGCCCGAGGACATCGGCCACCGGCATCCCCGCCGCGCCGGCGGAGCGCAGCGCGGCCGGGATGTCGTGCTTGGCGTGGTAGGCGCGGTTGAGCAGCAGCGGCACCGCCACCGCCGGCCCGTCGAGCCGCGCCACCACCTGTGACAGGCGCGGCGCGCAGTGGTCCAGGTAGGCGGTGGCCACCTCCAGGCCGGGCCGCTGCGCCCGCACCTCGCGGACCAGGGCGTCGACCGTCGCCGCGTGCCGGGGGTCGCGGCTGCCGTGGGCGATCTGGAGGAGCGCGGGAGGCATCAGTGCCCGCTCTGCAGCAGGCCGCGGCTGCGCAGCACGCGGTTCTCGATCGGCGTGAAGACCAGCAGATCGATCGCCACGCCGACCACCAGGATGAGGATGATGCCGAGCAGCACGCCCGACATGTCGGAGGCGTCGCGCTGGTTCTCCAGGTAGCGGCCCAGGCCGATGCCGAGGTCGGGGGAGGAGGCGATCAGCTCGGCGGCCATCAGGGAGCGCCAGGAGAAGGCCCAGCCCTGCTTGAGGCCGGCCAGGTAGCCGGGCAGGGCGGCCGGAAGCAGGACGTGGCGGGCGCTGGTGAGGCCACGGGCGCCCAGGGTGCGGCCGGCGCGCAGGAAGAGCGGCGGGACTTGGTCGATGCCGGAGATCAGGCCGTTGGCGATGGACGGGACGGCGCCGAGCAGGATGACGGCGTACATGGCCTGGTCGTTGATGCCGAGCCAGATGACGGCGGCCGGCACCCAGGCGACCGACGGCAGCGACTGCAGTCCGGAGAGCACCGGGCCGACGGCGGCGCGCACGAACTTCACCCGGGCGACGATCAGGCCGATCGGGGTGCCGATGACGACGGCTGCCAGGAACCCGGAGATGCCCCGCCACAGGCTGGTCCAGATGATCGAGAAGAGTGTTCCCTGGTACCAGAGGTCGGTCAGGGAGTGCCAGACGTCCAGCGGGCTGGGCAGTTTGTAGGACGGGGTGACGTGCAGGCTGTAGACGAGCTGCCAAACCGCCAGCACCAGCAGCACGCCCAGCAGCGGCGGCAGCACCTTCTCGCGCAGCACCTGGGTGAGCGGCACGCGCTGGGTGGTGACGGTCTCCAGGGCGTCGAGGCCCTGCAGTTCGTCGTCCACCCGGGTGGTGGGGGTGGTGTCAGTGCTGGACATGGCGGCGGATCTCCCCACGCAGGTGCTCGGTGATCTCGACGGACAGGTCCGCCACGGCGGCGCTCTCGATCCGGCGCGGCTGCGGCAGGTCGATCCGCCACTCGCGGGCGATCCGGCCGGGGCGGGAGGAGAGCAGCACCACGCGCTGGGCGAGCCGGACGGCCTCACGGACGTTGTGGGTGACGAACAGGATGGTCAACTGCCGTTCCTGCCAGATCCGGACGAGCTCCTCGTGCAGCAGGTCGCGGGTGATGGCGTCCAGCGCGGCGAACGGCTCGTCCATCAGCAGCACTTGGCTGCCCTGCGCCAACGCCCGTGCCAGCGCCACACGTTGGCGCATGCCGCCGGAGAGCTCGTGGATCCGCTTGCGGTGCGCGCCGCCCAGGCGGACCAGCTCAAGGAGGCGTTCGGCTTCGGCCTTGCGCTGGTCGCGCGGGGTGCCGTTGAGGCGCAGCGCGAGTTCGATGTTGCGGCCGGCGGTCAACCAGGGGAACAGCGCGTGGTCCTGGAACATCAGGGCGGGCCGGCCGGCCGGGACCTCGATGCTGCCGCTGCTGGGCTGGTCGAGTCCGGCGACCAGGTTGAGCAGCGTGGACTTGCCGCAGCCGGAGGCGCCGAGCAGGCAGAGGAACTCGCCGGGCGCGGCGGTGAGGTTGATGTCGTCCAGGACGGGCGTGGTGCCGTAGGTCTTGTGCACGCCGGCCAGGCGCACGGCGGTGTCGGCAGTGGTGACGGTGGCGTCGGGAGTGGTCAGTGCCGTGCTCATCGCGGGCACCTCCTGGCGTGTGGATGGCGAGCGGGAAGCTGTGCGGGGGCCGGAGTCCGGCCCCCGCCCGGCCCCTGTCAGCAGTGGGGGCATCGACGCGGGGCGGGGCGGGGGACGGACGCCGGAGCTACCGGTGCGGTGCGGTCGGCTAGTTGGTGCCGAGGCCGGCGTCGGCGACGGCGGGCCTGCCCGCTTCCTTCAGCACCTTGTCGAGCAGCGTCAGGTCGTAGATCCCGGCGATGTTCGGCTTCTTCAACAGGCCTGCGGTGACGGCGTGGTCGGCTTCGGCCTGGAGGGTCGAGGCAAGCGGGTCATCGGTGAAGTCGATGCTCTTCCAGGCAGGGTCCAGGATCGCGGCCGGCAGGGCGTTGCCGCCGGCCGTCTTGATCGCGTCATTGGCGTCCTGCTCGGCCTTGGCCGGGTTCTGCTTGATGAAGGCGTTGGTCTTCACCGAGCCGCGCAGCACCGCCTCGACCACGTCGGCGTGCGCCTTGAGGAACTTCTGCGACACGATGATGTTGGTGATCACGAACTGCCGGTCGGGCCACAGGTCCTTCTCGTCGAGCAGGACCTTCGCTCCCTTGGCGACCAGGGTGGAGGCGGTCGGCTCGGGCACCCAGGCACCGTCGATGGAGCCGGAGCTGTAGGCGTCGGGGGTGACCTTGTTGTCGGTGCGGACCACCGAGACGTCACCGGCGCCGGACTGGGCGTCCTCCTTGAATCCCTTGGTGGCCAGGTAGTTGAGCAGCGCCACGTCCTGGGTGTTGCCCAGCTGCGGGGTGGCGATCTTCTTGCCCTTGAGGTCGTCCAGCGACTTCACCTTGGCGGGGTTGACGACCAGTTCGACGCCGCCGGAGGCCGAGCCGCCGATGATCCGCAGGTTGGCACCGCCGGACTGGGTGTAGCCGTTGATCGCCGGGGACGGGCCGATCCAACCGATGTCGATCGAACCGGCGTTGAGCGCCTCGATCTCGGACGGGCCGGCGTTGAAGACCTGCGTCTTGATCCCGGTGCCGCCCAACTCCTTCTGGAACAAGCCCTCTTGCAAGCCGACCAGCGCGGTGCCATGGGTCAGGTTGGCGAAGTAGCCGATCTTCACCGTGTCGGCCGACAGCTTGGCGCCCGAGGCCGCGGCGGCCGGGGCGGCGTCGTTCTTGGGGGCCTTGGAGCCGTAGCTGCACGCGGTCAGCAGGCTGACGGCGGTCAGGCCGGCCAGGGCGGCGGGCAGTGCGCGTCTGGCGCGGCCGGCGTTGGGGCGGGGCCGGGGATGCGTCGGGGAGGGGGCCATCGGAGGAGTCCTTCGCTGGAAAAGGGATGAGGGCGGTGGTGCCAGGCACGCCGGATATCGTCCGCGTGGTGCTCACGGACAGTCAGGTGCTCCGGTGACGGGGTGTCAGTGACCCCGTCCGGACCCACATCGGCCGATGCCGCCCTGGCCGCTGCCACGGACGCCGCTGCCTATGCGGCCGCCCTCCTTGTCCATGCGCGAGAACGCCTCGCCGGACATCAGACCCAGTCCTCCTCTTGCGCTGCCGGGGTGGTGAGGGCGCCGTCGAAGGCTTCGCCCACCATGCCCGCGGTGAGGGTGCTGCCGTCGGCCGGGTCGATCAGCAGGAACGAGCCGGTGCGGCGGTTGTCGGCGTACGCGTCCAGCGCCAGCGGCTCGGCGGTGCGCAGCGTGATGCGGCCGATCTCGTTGACGTTCAACTCGGTTGCACCGGTGTGCTGTTCGAGGGTGTCGATGTCCAGCTGGTAGACGACGTCCTTGACCAGGGCGCGCACCGTGCGGGTGGTGTGCTTGAGCAGCACCTTGTCGCCGGGCTTGAGCGCGCGCTCGTTCAGGTGGCAGACGGTGGCCTCGATGTCCTTGGTGGGCACCGGAGTCGGGCCGGCCGCGATCAGGTCGCCGCGCGAGATGTCGATGTCCTCGGTGAGGCGCACGGTGACGGACTGCGGGGCCCAGGCGAGGTCGGTCTCCGCACCCAGCACGTCGATGCCGGCCACGGTGGTGGTGTGCCCGGAGGGGAGCACCGTCACGGGGTCGCCGGTGCGCAGCACGCCGGAGGCCAACTGGCCCGCGTAGCCGCGGTAGTCGGGGTGCTCGGCGGTCTGCGGGCGGATGACGTACTGCACGGGGAAGCGGGCGGGCTCGTCGCTGGGGTCGGTACCGACCGGAACGGTCTCCAGGTGCTCCAGCAGGGTCGGGCCCGGATACCAGTCCATGTGCGCGGACGGCTCGACCACGTTGTCCCCGGCCAGCGCCGAGATGGGGATGGCGGTGATGTCGGTGACGCCCAGGGAGGCCGCGTAGCCGGTGAACTCGTCGGCGATGCGCGCGAAGACGTCCTCGGCGTAGTCGACCAGGTCCATCTTGTTGACCGCGAGCACGACGTGCGGGACGCGCAGCAGGGCGGCGACGGCGGCATGGCGGCGGGTCTGCTCGACGACGCCGTTGCGGGCGTCGACCAGGACGACGGCGAGTTCGGCGGTGGAGGCGCCGGTGACCATGTTGCGGGTGTACTGCACGTGGCCAGGCGTGTCGGCGAGGATGAAACGGCGCCGGGTGGTGGCGAAGTAGCGGTAGGCGACGTCGATGGTGATGCCCTGCTCGCGCTCAGCCCGCAGCCCGTCGGTGAGCAGGGCGAGGTCGGGGGCGTCCTGGCCGCGGCGGCGGGAGGCGTGCTCGACGGCCTCCAACTGGTCGGCCAGCACCGACTTGGAGTCGTGGAGCAGGCGGCCGACCAGGGTGGACTTGCCGTCGTCGACGGAGCCGGCGGTGGCGAAACGCAGCAGGGAGGTGGCGGTCAGCTCGTGGGTGGTGGTCATGGTTAGAAGTACCCCTCGCGCTTGCGGTCTTCCATGGCGGCCTCGGAGAGCTTGTCGTCGGCCCTGGTGGCGCCGCGTTCGGTGAGGCGGGAGGCGGCGATCTCCGCGATCACCTGGGCGATGGTGGCGGCGTCGGAGTCGACGGCGCCGGTGCAGGACATGTCGCCGACCGTGCGGTAGCGGATCAGGCGCCGCTCGACGGTCTCGCCCTCGCGCGGGCCGCCCCAGTCACCGGCCGTGAGCCACATGCCGTCGCGCTTGAAGACGTCGCGCTGGTGGGCGTAGTAGATCTCGGGCAGGTCGATGTTCTCGCGCTCGATGTACTGCCAGACGTCCAGCTCGGTCCAGTTGGACAGCGGGAACACCCGCACGTGCTCGCCGGGTGCGTGGCGGCCGTTGTAGAGCGCCCACAACTCCGGCCGCTGGCGGCGCGGATCCCACGCCCCGAACTC
This sequence comes from Kitasatospora sp. GP30, assembly GCF_029892145.1. Lineage (NCBI taxonomy): Bacteria > Bacillati > Actinomycetota > Actinomycetes > Kitasatosporales > Streptomycetaceae > Kitasatospora > Kitasatospora sp. GP30. Next base: position 370,488 of record NZ_JARZAH010000003.1, on the reverse strand, counting down.
GTCGCGCAGCGAGAACACGCGCTCCTTGGCGCGGGCCTTCTCCTCGTCGCGGCGGCCGCCGCCGAAGACGGCGTCGAACTTGTTGGAGTCGATGGCGTCCAGCAGCGGCACGGTCTGCAGCGGGTTGCGGGTGCCGTCCGGGCGCTCACGCAGCCGGCCCTCGTCGATGAACTGCTGGACGGAGGCGACGTGCAGGCGCAGGTTGTGCTCGGCCGCCACGCGGTCGCGGTAGGCGATGACCTCGGGGAAGTTGTGCCCGGTGTCCACGTGCAGCAGCGAGAAGGGGATCGCGGCCGGCGCGAACGCCTTCAACGCCAGGTGCAGCATCACGATCGAGTCCTTGCCGCCGGAGAACAGGATCACCGGCCGCTCGAACTCACCCGCCACCTCACGGAAGATGTGCACCGCCTCCGCCTCCAGGGCGTCGAGGTGCGAGAGGGCGAAAGGACTGTCGCTGTGCTCGATCGGCTGTGTGGTCGCGGTCGTCACGCGAGGCCCCTCTCGGTCAGGAAGGCGTGCAGCTCGGCGGCGGACTCGGCCACCGAGCGGCCCTGGGTCTGCAGGCGCAACTCCGGTTGCTCCGGCGCCTCGTAAGGGTCGTCGACTCCGGTCAGGCCGGAGATCTCGCCTGCCGCCTGCTTGGCGTACAGGCCCTTGACGTCGCGCTCGGAGCAGAGCTCGACAGGAGTGGCGACGTGGATCTCCAGGAACTCGGCGCCCTGCTCGGCGTGCCGGGCCCGCACCGCGGCCCGGGAGCGGGCGTAGGGCGCGATCACCGGGGCGAGCACCTTGACGCCGTTGCGGGCCAACTTCTCAGCCACGAAGCCGATCCGGGTCACGTTGGTGTGCCGGTCCGCCTCGGAGAAGCCCAGGCCCTTGGAGAGGAACTCGCGGATCTCGTCCCCGTCGAGCACCTCCACCCGGTGGCCCTCGGCGCGCAGCCGCTCGGCCAGCGCGAAGGCCAGGGTGGTCTTGCCGGCGCTCGGCAGCCCGGTCAGCCACACCGTGGCGCCGCGCTCACACGGAGCGGCCGAACGGGCCGCCTCCGCGGCGGCCAGGGTGTCGGCTGTGGTCACTTTCACTCCTGAATTAAGTAACGGAAAGAAAGAAAGACGCAGGTCAGTGCGGGTGAACGGATGGTGTCGGCCTATCGACCACGGTCAGAGATGGCAGCATCCATCCACCATCAGAGATGGCAGCATCCATCCACCATCAGAGATGGATCCCGCACTCCTGCTTGCCCGACCCCGCCCAGCGCCCGGCGCGGCCCTCCTCGCCCTCGCCCGGCTTGCGGGTGCAGGAGAGCGGCGAGCAGCCCACCGAGGTGTAGCCCTCCCACAGCAGCGGGTTGAGCAGCACGCCGTGCTCCTGGACGTAGGCGTCCACGTCCGCCTGGGTCCAGCGGGCGATCGGCGCGATCTTCACCTTGCGCCGCTTGGCGTCCCACGCCACCACCGGGGTGTTGGCCCGGGTCGGCGACTCGTCGCGGCGCAGGCCGGTGGCCCAGGCGTCGTAGGCCGTCAGCCCGCGCTGCAGCGGCTCGACCTTGCGCAGCGAGCAGCACAGGTCCGGGTCCCGGTCGTGCAGGTCGGGGCCGTACTCGGCGTCCTGCTCGGCCACGGTCTGGCGCGGCGTCAGGGTGATCACGTTGACCGGCATGGTCGCGGCGACCGCGTCCCGGGTGCCGATGGTCTCCGGGAAGTGGTAGCCGGTGTCCAGGAAGACCACGTCGATCCCGGGCAGCGCGGAGGACGCCAGGTGGGCCACCACCGCGTCCTCCATCGAGGAGGTCACGCACAGCTTGCTGCCGAAGGTCTCGGCGGCCCAGCGCATGATCTCCTGCGCCGAGGCGTCCTCCAACTCGCGGCCGGCCGCGGTGGCCAGCGTCTCCAGGTCAGTCATCGGTCGTTCCCCCAGTCGAAGGCGCCAGCAGGCCAAGGAACTTAACCTGGAATGCCCGGCGGCAGCCGGCGCACTCCCAGGCACCGTGCCCGCCCTCGGCGGACGGGCGCAGGTCCTCGTCGCCGCAGTACGGGCAGTAGAACGGGGCTGCGCGCTCGCTCATGCGGCCGCCTCGCAGAGTTCGGCGGTCGCTTCGCGAAACGCGCACCTCTCGATGGCTCTCCCCCAGCCTTCGGCCGGGGGGACCCCCATGCTTCGCTCGCTCACGACAGCTGCTCCTCGCCGGCTCGGGCCGCCCACTGGGCGAACCGCTCGCCGTCCGCGCGGTCGGCCTGGAAGCGGGTCAGCAGCCGCTCGATGTAGTCCGCCAGGTCGTCCTTGGTCACCTTGAGCCCGCGCACCTTGCGGCCGAACCCGGCCTCCAGGCCGAGCGCGCCGCCGAGGTGCACCTGGTAGCCCTCGACCTGGTTGCCGTGCTCGTCGGTGACCAACTGGCCCTTGAGGCCGATGTCGCCGACCTGGATCCGGGCGCAGGAGTTCGGGCAGCCGTTGATGTTGATGGACAGTGGCTCGTCGAAGTCCGGTAGCCGGGCCTCCAGTTCGTCGATCAGGGTGCGCCCGCGCTCCTTGGTCTCGACGATGGCGAGCTTGCAGTACTCCAGGCCGGTGCAGGCCATGGTGCCGCGCCGGAACGGGGACGGGCTGACCCGCAGGTCCAGCGCCTCCAGACCGGCCACCAGCGAGTCGATCCGGTCCTCGGGCACGTCGAGCACCAGCATCTTCTGCTCGGCGGTGGTGCGCAGCCGGTCGGAGCCGTGCGCGGCGGCCAGTTCGGCGACCTTGGCGAGCAGCGCGCCGTCCATCCGGCCGACCCGGGGGGCGAAGCCGACGTAGAACCGGCCGTCGTTCTGCCGGTGCACGCCGACGTGGTCGCGCCAGACGCCGGCGGGTTGCTCGGGCGCCGGGCCGTCGACCAGCTGGTACTTGAGGTACTCGTCCTCCAGCACCTGGCGGAACTTGGCCGCGCCCCAGTCGGCGACCAGGAACTTCAGCCGGGCCCGGTTGCGCAGCCGGCGGTAGCCGTAGTCACGGAAGATGCCGATCACGCCGCCGAAGACGTCCGGCACCTCGTCCAGCGGGACCCAGGCGCCCAGCCGCACGCCCAACTTGGGATTGGTGGACAGGCCGCCGCCGACCCAGAGATCGAAGCCCGGGCCGTGCTCGGGGTGGACCACGCCGACGAACGCCACGTCGTTGATCTCGTGCGCCACGTCCAGCAGCGGGGAGCCGGAGACCGCGCTCTTGAACTTGCGCGGCAGGTTGGAGAAGGCCGGGTTGCCGATGAAGCGGCGCTGGATCTCGTCGATGGCGGGCGTGCCGTCGATGATCTCGTCCGCGGCGATGCCGGCCACCGGGGAGCCGAGGATGACACGCGGCGTGTCGCCGCAGGCCTCCGTGGTGGACAGGCCGACGGCCTCCAGCTTCTGCCAGATCGCGGGCACGTCCTCGATCCGGATCCAGTGGAACTGGATGTTCTGGCGGTCGGTCAGGTCGGCGGTGCCGCGCGCGTACTGCTGCGAGACCTCGGCGATCGCGTTCAGCTGGGCCACCGTCAGCCGGCCGCCGTCGATCCGGACCCGGAGCATGAAGTACTCGGCGTCCAGCTCGTGCGGGTCGAGGATCGCGGTCTTGCCGCCGTCGATGCCCTCCTTGCGCTGGGTGTACAGGCCCCACCAGCGCATCCGGCCGCGCAGGTCGGACGGGTCGATCGAGTCGAACCCGCGGTGCGCGTAGATCGTCTCAATGCGTGTCCGCACATTGAGACCGTCGTCGTCCTTCTTGAACTGCTCATTGGCGTTCAGCGGGGTGTGGTGGCCCATGCCCCACTGGCCCTCGCCGCGATGCCGGGTCACCTTGCGGGCGGCGCGCGGCGCCGGTTCGCTCGCGGGCTGGGCCTCGACCGAGTCGGAAGTGGTGGCCATGTGAACGTCCTTCGGGCAGCAGACTGATGATCCGATGGCTGCCGGTACTCATGGCTCCGACCTGCGGCGACCAGCGCATACCCGCGGGTGGGCGGGTATGCGGGGCGGCGATCGGGAGCCCTGGGCGCCGGGCGTGACCACGGGCGGCTGGGCTGGCGGCGCGGCGGCGCCGGTGCGGTGCTGGCGGGCTTGGGTCGTGCTCTCAGATCACCGGACAGATGGCGCTGGACACGCGAAGGAGATCGACGTGGAGTCGACCGACCAAGGTGGTTCCGGCGCTGGGCATGGCAAGAGACTCGCATGCCGAACTATCCCCGGTCCACCACCATCCATTATCTGGACTCAAGTGTTCCGAATAGCGGGACGAGTACCTGTCTGCCCAGGCGGCAGCGGGTGCCGGGGTGGTGCCGGCGGCGCGAGGGCCGCCGGAGGGGCGGGGGATGCGGCTGGGGGCGTGCGTTTGGACCCGCCCGATACCTTAGGGGTGTGCAGTCACCAGGTGAGATCAGCAAAACGGCCGCCGAACGGCCCACCCGGCGTCGGGGCAAGGGCGGCCGCCGAGCCGCCCGCCGGTCGACCTGGCGGGCGACCGTCTGGGCGCTGATCAAGGACACCACCAACACCTGCGTCGAGTACCGGGTGACCGGGCTCGCCGCCGAGGCGGCGTTCTTCACCCTGCTGTCGATCCCCCCGCTGCTGCTCGGCCTGGCCGGCACCCTCGGCTACCTCGACGACCTGCTCGGCGCCGGCACCATCCAGAAGCTCCAGGCGGACATCCTCTCGGCCGCCGGCACCGTGCTGTCGCAGTCCTCGATCCACCAGACCGTGCAGCCGCTGCTGAACAGCGTCTTCGCGAGCGGCCGGCCGGACCTGATCTCGATCGGCTTCCTGTTCTCGCTCTGGTCCGGCTCCCGCGCGCTCTACATCTTCATCGACACCATCACCGTGATGTACGGGCTGGACGGCAAGCGCGGCATCGTCAAGACCCGGGCGATGTCACTCGGCCTCTACATGGGTGCCCTGGTGATCGGCTCGCTGGTGCTGCCGCTGCTGGTCGCCGGCCCCGGCCTGGTGGTGAACGCGGTGCCCGGCATCGCGGGCGCGGTCAGCGCGCTCTACTGGCCGGTCGCGATCCTGCTGCTGATCGTCTTCCTCACCACGCTCTACCACCTGGCCGTGCCCGTCAGGACGCCCTGGCGCGAGGACATCCCCGGCGCGCTGGTGGCGCTCGGCGTGCTGGTGATCTGCAGCCTGGTGCTGCGGCTCTACCTGGTGCACTCGGTCGAGGGGCCGAGCGTCTACGGCTCACTGGCGGCGCCGATCGCCGTGCTGCTGTGGATCTTCGTGGTCGCGATCGCGGTGCTGATCGGCGCCGCGATGAACGCCGCGATCGACCGCCGGTGGCCCACCGTGGAGACCGCCGACGCCCGCGCCGAGCACGACCGGGCCGCCGAGCAGGCCGCCGCCACCCTGGTCCGCGAGGCCGGCGCCCGGCGGGCCGCCGAACGGGCCGAGCTGGCCCGGGTGCTCGGGCTGGCCGACGGCTACGAGGACGGCGAAGGGGACGTCGACGAGGACGAGGGCGACGACGTGCCCAGCGAGTACCCCGAGCGCTGGGCCGACATGCTGGCGCCGACCAACGTCCGCGGCCGGCTGCTCGCCGGCTCCAAGCGCCGCCGCACACCGCCGCCGCCCCCGGACAGCGACCGCCCCGGCCCGGCGGCCCCGGCCGCGCCGCCGCGGCCGGTGCACCCGCCGCAGCAGCAGCCCCAGCCGCCGCAGCACCGGGTGCACGGCGTGGCCGGCACCGCGATGCCCGGACCGGCGGCGCCCGGGCCCGCGTCCGTCCCCCCGGCCGCTCCCGCTGGCGCGCCCGGCGCCGCTGCCGGTCCGCGCCCGGCGGCGAACGTCCAGGGCGGCACCGGGGAGCCGGTGGTGGAGCGGCCGGAGCAGCCCTGGGGGTCGGACGGCCGGTTCCCCGGCGAGCGCGGGCCGGTGGACTCGGCGCTGCCCAGCTACCCGCCACGGCCGCCGTGGGAGGGGCGCTGAGCGCGGTGCGGGGCGGTCCGGAAGGCTGAGCGCGCTGCGGGGTGGCCCGGGACGGCCGAGCACGGCGCAAGGTGGCCCCGGAAAAACGGATGCGTTGGCGCGGCGCGTGCTCTAGGCTGCCGTCCGCAAGCGGTCACCAGGTAGGTGATCCACCGTCAGGGCCGGTCCTCGGCCCGGGAGCAGAAACAGGAGGTGGGCCCGATGGCTGTCACCGCGTTCGCCGCTGCCCAGCGCAGCGCTTGCCTTCACCTCCACCTCCTCCCGGTTGCCGGCTGACGATCGCTCAGCCCCCCGGGAACCTCAGCTCCCGAAGGGCTCATCCGCGTTGTTCAACGCACTCTCCACCCCTGACAACCTGCTCGCCGCCTACGGCTGGACCGACCGGCTGACCGAGCAGTTCGCCCCACTCACCGACGCCGGCCTGGTCGCCGGCCGGCTGGCCCGGGTCGACCGCGGCCAGGCCGATGTGGTGATCGCCGACCCCGAGACCGGCGCCCTCACCACCGTGCGCGCCGACACCCGACCGGTCAGCGGTGCCGAGACCATCGACAACCCGTGCACCGGCGACTGGGTGGCCGTCGACCCGCACGCCGAACCGATGGCCACCGTCGCCGCCCTGCTGCCGCGCAGCACCGCGATCGTCCGCAAGGGCGCCGGCAAGAGCTCCGACGGCCAGGTGCTCGCCGCCAACGTCGACACCGTGCTGATCGCCGTCTCGCTCGCCACCGAGCCCGACCTCGGCCGCGTCGAACGGTTCCTCGCCCTCGCCTACGAGAGCGGCGCCCAACCGCTGATCGTGCTCACCAAGGCCGACCTGGTCGACGACGCCGAGTACATCCGGGCGGACGTCGAGCAGGTCGCCCCCGGCGCCACCGTGCTGGTGGTCAGCGCCGAGACCGGCGACGGCCTCGACGTGCTGCGCGCCTGCCTGGGCGGCACCGCCGCGCTGATCGGGCAGTCCGGCGCCGGCAAGTCCACCCTGACCAACGCGCTGCTGGGCAGCGAGGTGATGACCGTCCAGCAGACCCGCGACAGCGACAACAAGGGCCGCCACACCACGACCACCCGCGAGATGTTCCCGCTGCCCGGCGGTGGCGTGCTGATCGACACCCCCGGCCTGCGCGGCGTCGGCCTCTACGGCGGCGAAGGCCTCCAGCAGGCGTTCGCCGAGATCGAGGAACTGGCCGAGACCTGCCGGTTCCCGGACTGCTCGCACCGCAGCGAGCCCGGCTGCGCCGTCCGGGCGGCGCTCGCGGACGGCACGCTGGCGCACCGCCGCTGGGACAGCTACCTCAAGCTGCAGCGCGAGAACGAGTGGATCGCGTCCCGCAGCGACGCACGGCTGGCCGCCGAGCGGGAGCGCGTCTGGAAGACGCGCTCCAAGAACGCCCGCGGCAACATCCGCCCCTGGCACGGCAGCCGCGCGCCGAAGTAGGCCCTGGGCCTGCGCGACCCCGGGCGGGGACGGACCTGACGGTGATGTCCGATTCCCGCCAGTCCGACCCGCCCGGGAGGCGCAGACTGGAGGACGTGATCGACGACGAGACCCGCTACCGGGCAGTGGACAGCCGGGACGCCAGGTTCGACGGCGTGTTCTTCACGGCCGTCACCACCACCGGCATCTACTGCCGCCCGAGCTGCCCCGCAGTCACCCCCAAACGGGTCAACTGCACCTTCTACCCGACCGCGGCCGCCGCCCAGGGCGCCGGCTTCCGGGCCTGCCGCCGCTGCCGGCCCGACTCGGTGCCCGGCTCGCCGGAGTGGAACCACCGCGCCGACCTGGTCGGCCGCGCGATGCGGCTGATCGGCGACGGCGTGGTGGACCGCGAGGGCGTCGCCGGCCTCGCCACCCGGCTCGGCTACAGCGCCCGCCAACTGCAGCGCCAGCTCACCGCGGAGCTCGGCGCCGGGCCGATCGCGCTGGCCCGCGCACAACGGGCGCAGGCCGCCCGGCTGTTGCTGCAGACCACCGAACTGCCCGTCACCGAGGTCGCGTTCGCGGCCGGCTTCGCGTCCGTGCGGCAGTTCAACGACACCGTCCGCGAGGTGTACGACCGCACACCGAGCGCACTGCGCACCGAGAGCGGCACCAGACTCGCCACCACCGCCACCCCCGGCGCGCTCAGCCTGCGCCTCGCCTACCGGGGCGCGATCGACGCCGAGCACCTGATGGACTTCCTCGCCCTGCGCGCCGTCCCCGGCGTCGAGGAGGTGGTGCCCGGCAAGCGCGGCATCCGCACCTACCGGCGGACCCTCGCGCTGCCGCACGGTCCGGGCATCGCCGAGGTCGACTCTCCCGCTCCGAGCGGGAGCGGGTCGGCCGCGCGGGGCTGGCTGGACTGCCGGCTGCGGCTGGCCGACCTGCGCGACCTGACCACCGCCGTGCACCGGTTGCGCGCGCTCTTCGACCTGGACGCCGACCCGGAGGCGGTCGCCGAGCAACTCGGCGCCGACCCGCTGCTCGGGCCCGCCGTGGCCGCGCGGCCCGGACTGCGCTCGCCCGGCCACGTCGATCCGCATGAACTCGCGGTCCGGGCCGTACTCGGCCAGCAGGTCACCGTCGCCGCCGCCCGCACCCTGGCCGGCCGGCTCGCCGCCCGCTACGGCACCCCGCTGCCCGAACCGAGCGGCGGCCTGACCGTCCTCTTCCCGACCGCCGCCGCCCTCGCCGAGGCCGACTCGGCGGACCTGGCGATGCCCGCCGCCCGGCAGAACGCGCTGCGCGGCCTGTGCGCCGCGCTCGCCGACGGCAGCGTCCGGCTGGACGCCGGCGTGGACCGCGAGCAGGCGGCCGACCAACTGCTGGCGCTGCGCGGGATCGGCCCGTGGACGGTCGGCTACCTGCGGATGCGGGCGCTCGGCGACCCGGACGTCTTCCTGCCCAGCGACATCGGCGTCCGCGACGGCCTGCGGCGGCTCGGCGCCGCCGCCGACCCGAAGGCCGCCGCCGAGGCCGCCCGCGCCTGGGCGCCGTGGCGGTCCTACGCGGTGCACCAGCTGTGGGCGCTGGCGTCGGCGGGCTGAGGGTCAGGGGTGCCGAACCCCGTTCCGGGCAACCGAGTTGGGCTCAGGGCTCCCGAGTGCTGGGCAACCGAGTTGGGCTCAGGGCTCCCGAGTGCTGGGCAACCGAGTTGGGCTCAGGGCTCCCGAGTGCCGTTCCCGGCGAGCGCTTTGGCGAGCTGCTCCAGGCCGGGCAGGGCCGCCATCACCGCGTCGTGGTCGGCGGGGGAGAGGGTGGCCAGCGCGGCGGCGATCCGGCGCTCATGGGCGTGCTGCCAATCCGCCAGCTGCTGGTGACCGGCCGCGGTGAGCGCGATCCGCGCGGTGCGGCGGTCGCCGGGATCGGCCTGCCGGTCCACGAACCCGGCCTCCAGCAGCTTGCCGACCAGCCCGCTGACCGTGTTCGGCGCCAGCCGCTGGCGGGCCGCCAACTCGCCCACCCGCAGCGGCGCGGCCGCCAGCGTCTGCAGCAGCTCCACCTGCGCCATCGGCAGCGACTCCCACGGGTAGTCGGTGCGGATGCTGCTGCGCAGGGCCCGGCGCAACCGGGTGACCACATCGGTCAGCCGCTGGGCGCGTTCGATCGCGAGCGCCTCGCCGGAGGCGCCGGCGGAGTCGGGGTCATCGATGGGTGTGCGGTGGGGCGCGGCTGACATGGCCGACAGCGTATCCCGTGAACAGACGGGGTCTCAGTCGGCGTTCCGCCAGCTGAGACCCCGTCTCACGATCGCCGTCCGGTGATCACATGTCGGCTGATCACATGTTGGTCGAGTCCGGGAGCGGCTTGGCTCCGCGCTCGGCCAGCATGTCCGTCATCAGCTGGATCTCCGAGCTCTGCGCCGTCACCATGGACTGCGCCAGCCGCTTCTCGGCAGCGTTCTGCGCCACGTCCACATAGCCCTGGGCCATCTCGACCCCGCCCCGGTGGTGCTGGATCATCAGCTGCAGGAAGAGGACCTCCGCGTCCTTGCCGCTGAGCGAACGCAGCTGGTCCATCTGGGCGTTGGTGGCCATGCCGGGCATCAGCGAGCCGTCGTGCGCCTGGTAGCTCATCGGCATCTTCATCCAGGCCATCGGCTGGGCCGCCGAGTTCTGGGTCAGACCCCACTGGTCCAGCCAACCCATCATCATGCCGCGCTGGTTGGCCTGGGTGTTGATGATGTCGAACGCGAAGTTGCGCACCTCGTCGTTGCCGGTGCGGTCCCGGACGATGAACGACAGGTCGATCGCCTGCTGGTGGTGCGTCGCCATGTCACGGGCGAAGCCGGCCTCGGGCGAGTCCGTGGCCGGGGCGGCCGCCACCGTGCCGGAGGCCGAGGAGCCGCTCGCCACCAGCGCCGGCACCCCCAGGCAGAGCGCGACCGTCGCCGCCAGCGCGGCCGGCCACCAGAGCGTGCGGCGCCGCTTGACCGGCGTCGCCGCCGGCTCGTCGACGGACTCGTCGAGCTCCGCGAGCTCCTCGGGCGTCAGGTCGTCGTCGCTCATCACATCTGCCCATCGCTGCAGGACGCGCCGGGCTCCTGGGTCTGCGGGCCCTGCACGTACTTGGTGAAGAACTCGTTGACCCGCGGGTCGGTGGCGCTGTCCACGACCAGCTGGGTGCCCCAGGCACTGAGCGTGATGGTGCCCGACTCGGTCGGGTACGGGCTCATCATCGAGTACTGGGTCGCCTTGACCTTGTCCGAGAGGACCTTGATGTCGCTCGGGGTGGCCTTGCCGTTGTACGTCACCCAGACCGCGCCGTGCTCCAGCGAGTGCACCGCGTGCTCGTTCTGCAGCGGCTGGGTGTAGACGTTGCCCATGCAGGTCTGCCAGACCGGGTTGTGGTCACCGCCGACCGGCGGGGTCATCGGGTAGTTCACCGTGCCCTGCACGTGGTTGCGGGTCAGGTTGTCCCAGGTCTTCACGCCCGGGATCGGCGCCTTGGCGGCCGCCGCCTTGGCGTGCTGCTTGTTCTGCGCGTCGACGATGATGTACGTGCCGCCGGCGATGGTGCCCGCGACCAGCACACCGGCGATCGAGAAGGCTATGACCTTCATCCGCTTCTCGCGGCGCTGCTCCTCGGCACGCAGCTTGGCGATCCGCTCGCGGCGGTCCGCGGCGGCCTGCTTGCCCGGCCGCACCTTGTTGGAGCCGGACGAGTTGGTCTGCTGGGAGGCGGAACCCACGGAAATCTTCCTTGTCCCCGCCGGCGGTAGGGCGCGCGGCGGCATGAGAGGTAAACAGGGCAGGGCGAGACCGCAGGTCAGCCGCGTGGGCCGGGGCGCCGACGGGAGCCGGTGCCACGGCCGCAGGGGCCGACTGCGGGGGTTCCGCTCAGGGCCGATTGACCTGGAGCAGGTGAAGATCAGGAGTGGGGGCCGGCCAGGCCGCCGCGATCACCGGCACCGTCACGGGCGCGGGGCGGGGCGGGACCAGCCGGGGCAGCGCGGCCGCGACCGGCTGCGGCGGGGCGTTCGGCAGCTGCGCCTGCTGACCGCACCACGAATCGCCGGAGCAGCCGTGGCCCGGGCCGGGCAGCGGGGCCTCCTTGGAGCACCAGGCCTTGTCGAACGGCACGGAGTGGGTCCGGGCCGGAGCGGCCGCGGGGGCGCTCTGGGTGGCGGTGCCCCGGGCGGCGCTGCTCTGTGCGGTGCGGTTTCCGGCCGTCCCCGGGGTGGTCCCGGCGGCGGAGCTCTCGGCGGCGGGACCCGGGACGGGCGGCACGGCGGCCAGGGCCGAGCCGGCGCAGGGGAGTGCCACCAGCAGGGCGGCCAGCAGACCGATCAGGGACAGGGCCCATGTCACACCACCCGGGCGGCGCGCGAAAGCGACGCTCCCCGGGGCGGGTTCGACAGGTCCTGGCGCGGTCATGCGCACATATTAGTCAGCCGAATGGGTGAAATGGTCCCCCTGTTAGGGAGCCAGTTTCGGTTTAATCCGATGCTCCGGCTGTTGGCCTGATCCCTACGAAACCCCGGACAGCGCGCCTGCCGGTGGGCAGAATGACCACTGCCCGCCACCCGTTGCCCGTGAGGAGTCGCCAGATGACCGACCAGGGTGGTCCCACCTCGACGAGCTCGGCGGACGCCTGGTGGGGGCGGGTCTATGACGGACCGGCCGGCCGGCTGCCCGACACCCCCGAGGCGGAGGGCGGGAGCGAGAGCGTCGACGAGTGGTTCGACTCGATCGCCTCGGTCGTCGGACTGATCGGCCGTCAGCGGGACAGGGACGTGGTCGACGCGGCGGAAGCAGTCGAACCTGCTGAGCCCGTCGAACCTGTTGAGCCCGTCGAACCTGCTGAGCCCGTCGAACCTGTTGAGCCCGTCGAACCTGCTGAGCCCGCTGAGCCCGCTCCTCGGGTGTCCCTCGTCCCCACTCCCCGGGTCTCCCTCGTCAAGCCGCCCCGCACCCCCAGCACGGCACCGCCGCCACCCGCGGCCCGACCGCCCGCCCCCGCCCCGCACGTCGGAACCCGCCCGCCGACCTACAGCCCCGAACCCACCCTGCTCCCCGCCGCCCCCGAGCAGCTCGCCGCCGTCGTCCCGGACACCGCCCTCGACGGCGCCCAGTACCCGGGGCTCACCCTGCGCGCGGCCTCGATCCGCGGCGACTCCGCCCGCTACCGGGGCGAACCCCGCACCGACGCCCTGCTGCTGACCCGGTTCGGCGACGGCCCCGACGGCCTGCTGCTCGCCGTCCTCGGCAGCCGGGCCCGCCCGCCCGCCGCCGTCGACCCGCGCACCGCGCCGCCGGCAGGCACCGCGCCCGAGCTCGACCTCGGCGCCGCCCCGGCCTCCCACGCCGTCCACCAGGCAGCCACCCACCTCGCCGAGGCGGTCGGCCGCAGCCGCGCCGAACTCGCCGCCGACCTGCGCGCCGGGGCCCGCGACCGGCTCCGCTACGGCCTGCAGCGCCTCACCGCCGGCGCCGCGGCCGGCCTGCGCGGCCCGGCCCCGCACACCGCCGGCGCCCTGCACTGCCTGCTGATCTCCCTCGATCCGCAGGCCAGCCACCGCGCCGCCTTCGGCCTCGGCCCCGGCGGCCTCTACCTGCTCCGCTCCGGCCACTGGATCGACGCCTACGCCGCCCGGCTGCTGCACCACCCCGACGGGCAGGACGACCCGGCCCCCGAGCCGCCCGAGCCGCGCCCGTTCCGGTTCCGCCTGGTCCCGGCCACCCCCGGGGACATCCTGCTGCTCTGCTCCCCGGGCCTGGCCGACCCCGTCGCCGAGGAGCCCGCCGTCGGCCACTTCCTCGCCACCCACTGGTCGCACCCCCACCCACCGGGCACCGTGGACTTCCTGCGCCAGATCCAGGTCCGCGCCAAGGGCTACGCGGACGACCGCACGGCCGTCGCCCTCTGGGCAGACTGACGGTACGTCAACTCTCCTCGTCCGCGCTGATTTCCTCGTCCGCGCCGATTTCCCCGTTCACACCGAGCAGCGCCGCCGCCACCGCCCGCACCCGGCCCAGCGACCGCTCCCGGTCCGCACCCGGCAGCCCGATCGCCAGCGGCACCGAGTACCCGTCCAGCACCGCCCGCAACTGCTCGGCCCGCTCCGCCGCCGCCCCGCCCCGGAACGCGCCGGCCGCCACCCCCTCCTCGATCAGCGCCTCCAGATCGGCCTGCCACGGCGCCTCGATCTCCAACTGCCCGGCCCGCAACTCCGCACTCGCGGGCGACCGCCCCCACACCTCCACCCACAGGATCCACCGCGGATCCCCCGGCCCGTCCGCCAGATACAGCTCCGCATACGCCCCGAACCGCTCCCAGGCACTCACCCCGGCCCGCCCGAGCTCCGCCCGCCGCCGCTCGCCGAGCTGCTCCTCGCTCCACCGCAGCGTCTCCAGCAGCAACTGGTCCTTGCTGCCGAAGTAGTAGAGCAGGTGCCCCGCACTCATCCCCACCTGCTTGCCCAGCCCCGCCATGGTGAGCTTCGCCAGCCCGTGCTCAGCGATCGCCGCCATCGCCACGGCCAGCACCTCCTCCCGCGGTCTCGCGGGCCGCCGAAGACGTGGCGCGGTCATGGTGGGGGCTCCTCGGGGTGGACCTGTGGGGGACTGCCCAGCTTACGGCGCGGGGGTGGAGCTTCCGTTCCGACGTCCGTTCCGGCGTCCGCTCCGACTTCCCACGAGAGGACGGCCCGACTTCCCGCGAGAGGACGGCACCCGTTCGGCCTAACGTTGCGGCAAGAGGGTTCGGTACGTCGGCGATTCGGCTTACCTTGCTGGTGGATCTGGTGGTCCGTCAGGGGAGGAGGCTTCCGTGAAACTGGTGACCCGTGCCGAATGGGGCGCCCAACCGCCCAAACAGCCCTGGACGTATGTCGCGAGCACTCAGGGCGTGAAGGTCCATTACGAGGGTGATCCGGTGCCCGCGGATCTGGTGAGCCATCACGAGTGGTGCGCGGGCCGGGTGCGCGGCATCCAGGCGGCGCACATGGCTGACACCAGCCAGGGCTGGATCGACATCGCGTACACCGCGGTCGCGTGCCCGCACGGCTACGTCTTCGAGGGCCGCGGGCTGCACCACGAGACCGGCGCCAACGGCAACCAGCCGCTCAATCTCGCGCACTACGCGGTCTGCGGGATGGTCGGGAACTCGGGCCTCACCCAGCCGAGCGACGACATGCTCAACGGCCTGCGGGATGCCATCGAGTGGCTGCAGCAGCAGGGCGGCGCCGGGCCCGAGATCAAGGGGCACCGGGACGGGTACCCGACCGACTGCCCGGGTGGCCCGCTCTATGCCTGGGTGCAGCGTGGTGCCCCGCGGCCGGGTGGGGGCGGCGGCTCCGGGGGTGGGGCTGCCGCGCCGCCCTGGCCCGGGGAGTACCTGCGGCTGCAGAGCCCGCTGCTCAACGACGACAACGTCCGCACCTGGCAGCAGCGGATGGCGGAGCGCGGCTGGCCGATCAGCGTGGACGGCTGGTACGGCGCGGAGAGTCAGAGCATCTGCGAGCAGTTCCAGCAGGACTGCACCGCGCACGGCTGGCCGCTGACCGCGGACGGCATCGTGGGTGAGCAGACCTGGAACGCGGCCTGGCAGCGCCCGGTGTCCTGAGCCGCCCGCAGGGGAGTTGACGCTCCGTCCGGTGATTGTCAGTAGTGGGCCGTAGGGTGCCGCCATGACCAACGCACCTGTTCACAGCGTCGACCTCGAGCCCTGGGGTGAAGGCGACTTCTGGCTGCTCGAACGCAACAACACTCCCGAGATGACCGAGCACCTGGGCGGTCCGGAGACCGCGGAGCAACTGGCCGCCCGGCACCAGCGGTATCTGGCGCTCGGGGAGCGGGGGCGGATCTACCGGGTGGTGCTGCCCGATACGGGGGAGACGGCCGGTTCGATCGGCTTCTGGGAGCACGAGTCGAACGGTGTCATGGCGTGGGAGGCCGGCTGGTCGGTGCTGCCCGATTTCCAGGGGCGGGGGGTCGCCGTCGCGGCCGCGCGCGCCGCTGTCGAGGCGGCGCGCGCCATCGGGACGCACCGCTATCTGCACGCGTTCCCGAGCGTCGACCACGCGGCGTCGAACGCGGTCTGCCGCAAGGCCGGGTTCGAGCTGGTGGAGACCATCAAGTTCGAGTACCCCAAGGGGAGTTGGATAACGTCGAACGACTGGCGGCTGGACCTGCTGGGGGAGTGAGGCGACCGCCGGCAGGTCCCAGCCGCCGCTACCCCTAGCCCTGGCTGCGGGGCCTCGCCTGGCTGCGGGGCCTCGCCTGGGTCAGGGCCGCGCCCGCCAGGACGATCACCGCGCCGATCGGGGTCGACCAGCTCATGCGCTCGCCCAGGATGGCGACGCCCGCGATGGCGGCGATGACCGGGATGAAGTAGGTCACCATCTGGCCGGTCGTCGGGCCGACCTCGGCGACCAGGCCGTACTGGACGAGGACGGCCAGGCCGGTGCCGAGCGCGCCCAGAGCGGCGATGGCCAGCAGCGGCAGCACGGCGACATGACTGGGCAGCTTGCTGAACAGCGGTGTGACGACGGCCAGTTGGATGGTGGCCAGGAGCAGCTGGGCGCCGGTCAGGGAGAGGTGGGAGTGGCTGGAGCCGGCCAGGGTGCGGCGGACGTAGATCCAGCCGATCGGGTAGCTGAGCGAGGCCAGCAGGGCCAGCGCCGTGCCCGTGGCGTTCAGGCCGTGGAAGCCCTGCCAGGCGCCGAGCACGGTCAGGACGCCGAGGAAGCCCAGGCCGAGGCCGGCCACCCGGATGCGCGTCGGACGGTCCTCGGAGAGGGCGACCAGGGACAGGACCATGCCCCACAGCGGTGAGGTGGCGTTGCAGATGCCCGCCAGCGTGGACGGGATGGTCAGCTCCGAGTAGGCGAAGAGCGAGAACGGCAGGGCGTTCAGCAGGAAGGCGGCGACCGCGAGGTGCCCCCAGGTGCGCGCGCCGCGCGGGAGCCGTTCGCGCTTCACCGCCATCGTGACCGCCAGCACCACGGTGCCGAAGAACAGCCGCCCGAACGCGACCTGGAGGGGCGGGTACCCCTCCGTCCCGATCTTCATGAAGAGGAAGCTGAAGCCCCAGATCAGCGACAGGGCGCCGAAGCGCAGCCGCCAGTCGAGGCGCGGACCGGGGTGTGCAGGGGCGCTGACCTGGGATCGGGTAGCGGTGGCGGTGCTGGTGCTGCTCATACAGGCAACGATGCTTGCGCCGATCTCGTAGCACAAGCGAGAATTCGAAACCAGTACCTCGTAGTATTGCTAACGTATCGCAGGTCGTTGTATGTCGTTGTCTGGAGCCCGGCCTGTAGCGAGCCCGGCCTGTAGCGAGCCGGACCTCTATGGAGCCGGACCTGTATGGAGCCGAACCGGGAGCGGGCATGTTGAACCTCGAGCGACTGCGCACCCTTGACGCCCTCGCCCGGCACGGCTCGGTCAGCGGCGCGGCCGATGCGCTGCACGTCACGACGTCGGCGGTGTCGCAGCAGATGTCCAAGCTGGAGCGCGAGGTGGGCCAGCAGCTGCTGGCCAAGAACGGGCGGGGCGTGCGGCTGACGGACGCCGGGCGGCTGCTGGCCGAGCACTCGGCGCGCATCCTCTCGCAGGTGGAGCTCGCCGAGTCCGATCTGGACGCGCACCGCGGCCAGGTCATCGGTGAGCTGCGGCTCTCGGCGTTCCCGACCGCCGCGCGCGGGCTGTTCCCCGCCGCGCTGACCATCCTGCGCGCCCAGCATCCGGCGCTGCGGGTGCGCTCCAGCGAGCTGGAGCCGGAGTCCGGCATCGCGGGCGTCATCCGCGGCGACCTCGATCTCGCGGTCGTGCTCGACTGGTACAACAAGCCGATGCCGCTGCCCGACGGCCTGGTGAAGGCACCCCTCCTCGACGACCCGGCCGATGTGGCCATGCACGAGGGCCATCCGCTCGCCGGCCGCGACGAGGTGGACTTGGGCGAGTTCGCCGACGATGAGTGGATCACCTGGGGGGAGGGCGAGTTCTGCCACGAGTGGCTGCTGTTCACCCTGCGCTCGCGGGGCGTGGAGCCGGTCATCGGCCACCGCGCCGCCGAGACGCACACCCAGCTCGGGCTGGTCGCGGCCGGGCTGGGCGTGTGCGTCGCGCCCGTGCTCGGGCGCCAGCCGATCCCGCCCGGCGTGGTGACCGTTCCGCTCAAGCAGCGTGTCCGGCGGCACGTCTATGTCGTCTGGCGAGCGGACGCCGACCGCCGCCCGTCGATCCGCGCGGCGGTCGAGGCACTGCGGGCGGCGGCGGAGAAGGTCCCCGCCTGCTAGACAGCTCTGCTGGAGAGCCCATTGATAGATCCCATCGTCGCCGGATCGCGTCGAACGCGGGGTGAGCAGCTCATGGCGATCCGTCAACTGGGCATCCGCGCCAGGGGTAGCCGGTCCATCATGGAATCCCGCCGGCCGTACGGAGAAGGGCATGGATCGCCATGAGCCAGACCCCACCACCCGCTGCCCCCGGTCCGTCCTGGCCCGGCGGGCGGCGCGGTTCGCGGGGGCCGACGCGCCGAACGCAGCGGCCGCACCCGCCGTTCCCGTATCCGTACCCGGGGCCCGATCCGGGGCCGGCCATCCCCGGTCCCGGTTGGTGGGGGGATTCGCAGCAGGAGGACGGAGAGATCATGAGCCCGCAGAAGGAGCCCTCCGGGGGCCCGAGCAACCTCCCCGGTGTGCCGCCCCCGCCGCCCGGCCCCCGCAACCCGCCCACGCCAGGTGGCAACCCCAACCCGCCGTCCGAACCACCGAAGAGGTAGCGGGAGCTGTAGCAGGATGCCGTCATGAACCGTGACATCCTGAGCTTCCTGCACGCCCGCCTCGACGAGGACGCCGACCTGGCCCGGCGCTGCGACGGCGGTGACGACTGCTGCGGGACGTGGCTTGCCAGCGGGGGCGCGGTGGACTTCTGCCAGTACGAGCTGCCGGGCTTTCATCCGACGACAGCCGCGCACGTCGCCAGCCACGACCCGGAGCGAGTGCTGCGCGAGGTCGCCGCCAAGCGCCGGGTGCTGGCCCGCCACCGGCTCGGCCCGGTGATCGGTGATCCGTTGCGGCCCTGGGACACCGAGGACGACTGCCAGTACGACGGTTTCGACTGGCCCTGTCCGGATGTCGTCGACCTGCTCCTGCCGTACATCGGGCATCCGGAGTTCGGTGCGGGGTGGCCGATGGAGCCGCAACTGCCCTAGCGCGGCTGGGCCGAGGGCATAGGGGACAGGAGAGGCACCACGTGCCTACGTCGCTTTGGAAGACGCCCCGGTTTGCTGGTTACTGAGGGACTTTGAAGTGCCTTGTCGCGGCCTCTGACGACTTGCTGCAGCCTGCCGGGTAGCCGTGCCTTCTCCGGTCAGGTAATTGGCTGCAGCGAGAAGAACATGTGCATCGTCGCGAGCTTGTCCCAAGAGCCGATTGCATCTCGCACACAGTAGCCCTCGGACACATGCGCCACACGAGATCTTCCCCGGGCAACAGGAGTGGTCGTGGTCGACGTGCAGCCGAGACCCGGCATCGGGGAGCTCACGGCATATCGCACACACTCCAGCCTGACTCGCCAGTAGATTCTCAAACTCCTGTTGCGTCAAGCCATACTGACGCTCCAACCAACGTTGCTTCTGTCGAATGCTGTTTCGACTCGCGTAGTCAGGGTTGTCGGCCCGATGTTTCTTCGAGTACGCGGCAGCGCAGGGCCTGCATTTGGCTGCAACTCCCCGACTCCTGCCGGCGCATACGCCGTACTCCGATAGCGGCTTGACCTCTTCGCAAGAGGGGCACCGCTTATGCTGATCGTCTGGGAAGACGCTACTTCCCCAGCGCGAGCGTTTCTGAGTCAGATCAGCAGCTGACCCGTGCCGTCTCCATCGCTGCCAGTGCATGGAGCACATATTTCGTGCCATCGCAGGACGCTCGCACTCATCGATTGTGCAGGTGCTCAATCTATCTTCCAGTCGCAGCCTCGGACTTGCACCGGATGGCCCATCATATTCGTATCTGGGCCAGCATGTTGTGTCAGTCAGTACGTTGACTATCAGCTTGGCCGCCTCGATCAGGCTGAAACCCCAGAAGCCCGCGCCGCTCATGGGCGACCTGCATGGCCTGGATCCCGACGAGCAGGCCATACACCGATAGGCACTGATAAGCACTGTGACCGGCACGACTGCGCTGGAGCTCACGAGACGCCGTGTCAGTCGCCGTGTCAGGACGGTGTCAGACGGGTGACAGGCCCGGCCTGGACAGTAGTGGGCATGAAGAGTTCAGCGATCGCGGTTGCAGGACTGCGAAAGACACACGGGACCAAGGCCGTGCTCGACGGCATCGACTTCGAGGTTGCCGAGGGATCGGTCTTCTCCATGCTCGGCCCCAACGGGGCGGGCAAGACGACCACGGTGAACGTCCTGACGACGTTGACGAAGGCCGACGCCGGCACGGTGCGCGTCGCCGGGCACGACGTGGTGACCGGGACCAAGCAGGTGCGCAAGGCCATCGGCGTGACCGGTCAGTTCGCCGCGGTGGACGAGCTGCTGTCGGGCCGGGAGAACCTGCAGCTGATGGCGGAGCTGAAGCGCGTGCGCTCCGCCGACCGGGTGGTCACGCAACTGCTGGAGCGGTTCGAGCTGGTGGAGTCGGCGCAGAAGATGGCGGCCACCTACTCCGGCGGCATGCGCCGGAAGCTGGACCTGGCGATGACGCTGGTCGGCAATCCGCAGATCATCTTCCTGGACGAGCCGACGACGGGCCTGGACCCGCGCAGCCGGCGCACGATGTGGCAGATCGTCCGCGAGTTGGTGGCCGACGGCACCACCGTCTTCCTCACCACCCAGTACCTCGAGGAAGCCGACCAGCTCGCCGACCGGATCGCGGTGCTCGACCAGGGCCACATCGTCGCCCACGGCACACCGGAGGAGCTCAAGCGCCAGGTCCCCGGCGGCCACGTCCGGCTCCGCTTCACGGACCTGTTCGAACTCGACGTGGCGGCGCGGGCCTTGGCCGGAGCCACCCGGGACGACCAGGAGCTGACCCTGCGGGTGCCCAGCGACGGCGGGCCGAGGTCGCTGCGGGCCCTGCTGGACAGGCTCGACGAACACATGATCAACGCCGAGGAGTTCTCCGTGCACACGCCGGACCTCGATGACGTCTTCTTTGCCCTGACCGGTCAGACCACCACGGAGGCGAACGCACGATGAGCACTCTCTCCACGTCGCTCGGCGACTCGGCGATCATGATGCGCCGCAACTTCAAGCACACGCTGCGGAATCCGGTCACCGTGTTCCAGGCGGTCCTGTTCCCGATCGTGATCATGCTGATGTTCGTCTACGTCTTCGGCGGTGCCTTCAGAGTCCAGGGCAGGTACATCGACTACGCGGTGCCGGGTCTGCTCGTGATGGCCATCAGCTACGGCCTCGGGCCGACCGCGGCGGCCGTGAACGGCGACATGACGAAGGGCATCATCAACCGCTTCAAGGCCATGGACGTCTCGCACGGTGCCGTACTGGCCGGGCATGTCGTCTCCACGACGCTGCGCAGTCTGATCGCCGACGCGGCCATCGTCGGCGTCGGCTTCGCGATGGGATTCCGCCCGCACGCGAGCTTCCTCCAGTGGCTCGCCGCGATCGGCATCATGCTGCTGCTCGCCTTCGCTACCAGCTGGCTCACCGTCGCCATGGGGTTGGGCGCGAAGACCGTCGAATCGGCGGGCATGGCCACCGTGCCGCTGATCATGCTGCCGTTCCTGAGCAGCGCGTTCGTCCCCGCCAGCTCGATGGGGCCCGGCATCCGGCAGTTCGCGGAGTACCAGCCGTTCACCCCGATCATCGAAACGCTGCGCGGACTGCTGGCCGGCCACCCGGCGACCGGCACCGCCCTCACCGCCGTCGCCTGGTGCGTCGGGCTCGCGATCGTCGGGTACGCGTGGGCGGTCTCGACGTTCAAGAAGCGGGCGTGACCGTCCACGAAGCGGGCGTGACCGTCCACGAAGCGGGCGTGGCCATTCAAGAAGCCGGCCTGACCGCTCAAGTAGCGAGCGTGCCAGTTCAGGTGGCGAGCGTGACCGCGACCAGCTCGGACCAGCCGGCCTGCTCCCCCTCCCGAGCCGCCTCGGCGAACTTCGCGTCGCCGAGGCGGCGCCGTGCGGTCTGCGTGATCCGAACCACGTCCGGATGGGAGCGGTCCGGCAGGCCGCGCACGCCGACGCTCGCCGCCAGCAGCCGCGCGGCCTGCACGTACTCGTCGCGGCACAGCGCCAGGTCCGCGACCCCGACGATCGCCTGCGCGATCATCGGCGCGTGGCCCGCCTCGGTCGCCGCCTCGCAGGCCGCCGCGCGGTGCGCCCGGACCTCGTCGAGATCGTCGGCGAGGTAGCCGAGCAGGTCGTGCGTCATCGCGCGGATGTGCACCCCCTCCGCCTCGGCACCCAGAAGGCCCGTTGCGACGCCGAGTTGACGACGTGCCTCGGCGGCGTCGCCGCCCCACCGGGCGAGTTCCGCCCGCGCGAGGGCCAGCTCGGCCAGCGCGTCCGGCCAGGCGACCCGCTCCGCGTACCGCTGCGCCTCGGCGAGGGCGGCCGCGCTGGCGTCCTCGTCGCCCAGCAGCCAGTACAGCTGCGCCTGCCGCGACCGCATCCGCAGGACGTCCTCGGTGGCACCGACCTCGCTGACGACCGCGACCGCCTGCTCGTACTGCTCGCACGCCTCGGCCAACTCACCGCGCACGGTGATCCGCTCCGCCAGCTCGCTGCGGGCGAACGAGATCCCGAACCGCTCGCCGAGCGCCAGGAACTCGGCGAGCGCCGTCTCCAGGTACACGTCGGCCTCCCGCCCCTGCTGACCGAGCACGACCCGCATCTTGCCCAGCTGCAGCCGGGCCAGCGCGCGCACCCAGGGGTCCTCGTCGTCCAGCAGCTCTTCGAACGCGGACAGGACCGACTCGGGCGCCTCCAGCATCCGTTCCAGCGGGACGATGAGCCGCAGCGCCGGGTGGTGGCCCTCACCGCGCCGGCTGAACAGGTACGCCTGGTGGATCCACTCCGCGACCTGGTGCTGGTCGCCCCGCCCGGAGCTGGCGAACATCGCGATCAGTCCGTACACCGTGGCCCGGGCCTGGTCGGTCACCTCACCCGGCGTCTCGGCGGCCGCGGTGAGCAGCTCCATGCCCTCGGCCCGGTGCCCGCCGAGCCACCAGTACCATCCGGCGCCCGCCGCCAGCCGCATCGCCGCCTGCGCCTCACCCGCCGCGAGTGCGCCGCGCATCGCGGAACCGATGTTGTCGTGCTCCGCCTCGAGCACGGCCAGCCACTCCAACTGCTCGGCGCGGCGAAGATGCGGCTCCGCGGTCTCGGCGAGCTCGGTGACGTAGGCGAGGTGTGCCCGGCGTGCCGGCTCGGCTTCCGCTGCCTCCGCGAGCCGGTGCCCGGCGTACTCCTTGATCGTGCCGAGCATCCGGTAGCGCGGCGCGGCGTGGTCCGCCGTGAGCAGCAGCGACTTCTCGGCCAGCGAGGTGAGCAGTTCGAGCACCTCGTCCGGCTCGACCCCGTCGCCGGCGCAGACCCGCTCGGCGGCCTCCAGGCTCGCCCCGCCCGCGAACACCGAGAGCCTGCGCAACACCGCCCGTTCGGCGTCGGTGAGCAGCTCCCAGCTCCAGTCGACCACCGCGCGCAGCGTCTTGTGCCGGGGCAGCGCCGTCCGGCTGCCGCTGGTCAGCAGGCGGAACCGGTCGTCCAGCCGGTTGGCGAGCTGCTCGATGGACATGGTGCGCAGCCTGGCCGCGGCCAGTTCGATCGCCAGCGGCATCCCGTCCAGCGCGCGGCAGACGCGCACCATCGTCGCCAGCGTGCGGGCGTCGGCCGGCGCGTGGGCGTCGACCGCGAGATCCTTGCGCACCGCGCCCGCCCGGTCCCGCAGCAACCGGACGGCCGGGGAGGACTCCATCGCGGCGGCGTCGGCGTACGCGTCCGGCAGGGCCAGCGGCTCGACCGGCCACAGCGCCTCGCCGGTGATGCCGAGCGGTTCCCGGCTCGTCGCCAGGATCCGCAGCCGCCGGCACTCCCCGAGCACCCGGTGCGCGAACACCGCCGCGGACTCGATCACATGCTCGCAGTTGTCCAGGATCAGCAGCGCCTCCCGCTCGCGGACCGCGGCGATGAGACGGTCCGTCAACTCCGCGTTCGAGGCGCCGCCGAGCAGGGCGTCCCGCAGGCCGAGCCCGGCGAGCGCCGGCTGCGCCACGTCGCCGTCCGCGCCGATGGCGGCGAGCTCCACCAGCCAGGCACCGTCCGGCAGATCGCCGGCGCCGAGCAGCGCCCGCGCGGTCTCCGTGGCCAGCCTGGTCTTCCCCGAACCGCCGGGCCCGACCAGGGTAGTGAGCCGGTGCCCGGCGATCAGCTCGCGGACCGCGGCGAGATCGGCGTCCTTACCGACGAAGGTGGTCAACTCGGCGCGCAGGTTGGTCCTGGGGCTCTCCTCGCGCGGCCGCTCCAACTCGCCGCGCAGCAGCGCGACGTGCAACGCGGCCAGCTCCGGCGAGGGGTCCGCGCCCAACTCGTCGGCCAGCACCTCCCTGGCGCGCTGGTACACCTGCAGCGCCTCGCTGTCCCGCCCGACCGCGACCAGGGCGCGCATCAGCGCGGTGACCAGCCGCTCCCGCACCGGGTAGGCGGCCACCAGGTCGGTCAACTCCGTGACCAGCGCCGCACCGTGCCCGAGGGCAACCTCCGCGTCGAACCGCTCCTCCCGGGCGGTCAGGCGCAACCCCTCCAGCCGGACCACCGCCGCGTCGAACGCCTCGCTCTCCTGGAGACCGACATCCTGCATGGCCGCGCCGCGCCACAGTTCGAGCGCCTCGCGCAGCAGCCGCACCCGCCCGGAAACGTCCTCAGCGCGGGCCTGGCCGGCGATGACCAGCCGCTCGAACCGCACGGCATCGACCGCCTCCGGCTCCACCGCCAACCGGTAGCCGTCCGGCTGCCCCTCGATCACCCCGTCCGGCAGCACCTTCCGCAACCGGGAAACCAAGCGCTGCAGCGCGTTGGTCGCATCGGCGGGCGGCTGCTCCCCCCAGATCCAGTCGACGAGCGACGCCTTCGTCACCACCTGCCCCGCCCTGAGCGCCAGGGCCACCAGCAGCCCGCGCAACCGCGCGCCCGGCACGTCGGACAGCCCCCCGTCGCCCGTGCGAATCTCCAATGGCCCCAGCATCTTGATCTGCACCCGCCGATTCTGTCACGGCGTGCTCGCCAAGCACCCTGGTGGTGACGGGCTCATCGCCGCACGGCACGACCGATCAGCGTGCCGATGTGCCCCGGGGTGGGGGCGTGGATCTCGCGCACGTCCACCTGGCCGAAGCCAGCCTCGGTCAAGTACCGTGCCCAGCCCTCCGGTTCGTAGCTGTAGCGGTAGGTGTACATCGCCGGCCCGGCGAAACCGCCCTTGTACATGCCCTGCGGCCCGTACGCACCCGGGATCGCCGGCGGCTGCGAGAAGACGAAGACGCCACCCGGGTTCAAGTGGGTGGCCACCAGGGGGAACAGCCGCTCCGGGGCGGTGAACCAGGCCGCACCGAAGACGGAGTACACGGCGTCGAACCGCTGCGTCGTGCCGCTCAGGTAGTTGAGGACGTCCGCCTGGACGAACTCCACACCCAGCGACCCCCACCGCTCGGCTGCTCGCTCCACCATCACCGGGGAGAGGTCGACACCGGTGCCTTTGACGCCCCGCTGCGCGAGGTAGGCCAGGGCGCGGCCGGTGCCGCAGCCGATCTCCAGGACTGCTGCTGGGCTGCCCAGCAGTTCCGGGCCGGGGGCGTCGGGGTGGTCCTGGTACTGCGTCCAGCGGAACACCGGTTCCAGGTCGTCCTTGAACGCCGACCCGGCGTAGGCGTCCCACAGTTGGCGTTCGTGGTCCAGGTTGTGCGGGGCGGTCGGCATCGGGGTGTCCTCACTCGGCTTGGTTGGAACGGGAGGGCCCCGCCGTGGTGCGCCGGCGGAACCCTCACTTGAGAACGGTCCGTCAGCCGTCAGTGACTGTCGGGGACCTTGCTGTCGCACGGGGAGCACTCGGCTCCGTCGCGGGCCCACAGCTCCTCATCGGGGTCGAACCCGATCGAGCGCAGGAACTCGGCGGTGTCGAGGATGACCTGGTGCACGCCGATGTCCACGACCTTGCCCACACCCAGGTGGACATCGGGGTGTTCCATGGACGCGACCACATACATCACGGCATTGCCGAGGATCCGCTCGGCGAGGTCCCGGACCATGACCTCGTCGCGGAGCAGCAACGCGACCTCGCGGTCCCAGATGGTCATACCGGAGTCGAGGACGTTGACGCTCAGGTGCTGGATGCGGGGCTGCACGGCGTTCAGCAGCTCGCGCGGGTCCCGGGGTCGCGTGGCGCCGGGGCTCTGCAGGGTGACGGTCACGATGGTGCTCCTCCGTGAGTGTGGGAGTGGTGCGTTCACGACCTGGGTGGCGAGGTCCACAACGGCGGGTGGCTGCGCTTCGACGGCTCCCGGCTGGCTGAACAGCGGGGGTTGTGCCATCTCGCCCTTGGGCAGATCGACTCAGCGGAGCGGTACCTGTCGATGGCCGTCCGCCAGGGTCTGTCCGCCCGGCGGCAAGGTGCGGTGCTCGCGGATCTAGCGGAGCTGGGGGCCCGCCACGGCGACGCGGACCGGGTGGTGCACTACTGCTCAGCCGCGCTCGCCCTGGCGGAGCGAACCGGCTCCGGGTACATCGCGCGCAGACTGGATGGGCTGCGGGGCCCCCTTGCGCCGCTTATGTCCGACCCGCGAATCGAATCTCAACGAGCAGATCACCTACCGAGGAGCGTCATGACTGACACGACTGCGCTGGAGCCCGGCGAGTTCTTCCGTGAGGCGTGGGTGGCCGGGGTGAAGAAGTACTTCCCTGGTGAGCCGAAGGCTGGCTACGTCGCCCCCTGGGCCGAGACTCCGGAGTGGGAGCGGCAGGCTGCGGCAGCGGTGTACCGGCAGGTGGCCGACTTCGTCCGTGTCTCGGATGGCAGCACCGCCAAGCTGTCCCGCGAACAGAAGGGGCGTTTCGTCGCCCTGTGTTGGATCGCGCAGATCCACAAGCACTTTGACAGCCCGAAGCCGGGCTATGTCGCCGACTGGGACGAACTGCCGCAGTGGCAGCGGGAGACGGACAGCGACATCTTCGAGCGGATCGAGCAGGCCATCTGAGCGCCAGATCAGGGCTGGAGGTGGCGAAGCGTGAAGTCCGGTTCCGCATAGGGGCCGGCCTGCGGGGACTCGGGGTCGGGCGGGGTGGCGGCGCCCGGGATGTCGGCCGCGTAGGTCTCGGCGTCGTCGATGGGCGTGTAGGCGAGGACATCGGGAGTGGGCAGTTCCCAGAAGCGGCGGGAGTTGGCGGAGACGGCGTACGCGGTGGCGAATCGGGTCGACGCCGGGGCGGTCAGCGCCGCCTTGACGTACCCGATGGCATCGCGGGGGCTCAACCAGGTTGCCAGGTGCCGAGGTTCGCTGGGTGCCGGCTCGAAGCTGCCGATCCGCAAGCAGATGACGGACAGGCCGAACTTGTCTGCGTAGAGCCGCCCTAGGGCCTCCACGGCCACCTTGCTCACCCCGTACAGCCCATCCGGACGCACCGGCTCTGCGGGGTCGGTGCGGTGACCGGTGGCGTAGAAGCCCGTGACCCGGTTGCTGCTGGCCAGCACCACCCGGTGGATCCCCGAGCGGCGGGCGGCCTCCAGGACGTGGTGGGTGCCGAGCACGTTGGCGTCCAGCAGGTCGGGTAGCGGCGCCTCATCAGGGATCCCGCCCAGGTGCAGCACGGCGTCCACGCCCGCGAGCGCCGACTCCACGGCGGCCGCGTCGCGCAGGTCGACGGTGTGCACCGTTTCGTTCACATGCTCGGCGTGGAGTGGAACCCGGTCGAGTAGGACCAGCCGCGTTGCTTCCCCGCGCAGTGCCGTCCGCATGACCTGCCCGATGGTCCCCGCCGCGCCGGTGATCGCGACTGTTCCCAGTGCCATCGCTCCCCCTGTCGCTGAACTGCTTCGAAGCCCTGACAATGCACCGGCAGCGTAGCGGGCGTGACCGGCTCGATGCAGTGTCCGCTGTTCCGGGCCGCCGGGCGACCGTTCGTCCGGGTGGACGACGAGATCACCGACGCCGATCGGGCGTGGGTGGCGGCGCATCACTCCGGCGGTGCTCTGCTGCATCGCGTGGATCCGAAAGTCGGCCTGGCCGACGTCGACTACCAGGTTCTTTCATCCTGGCTGAGGTGACGTTCAAATCAATGTGGGTGAGCGGAGTTTGCCGCGGCTGATGGACGGTCAGAACGTGTTTGTTCGGCGGATAGGGCACGGGGGAGCCCTTCACGTCACCCCCTCCGGCCCTCCTCTCCATCCTCACGAAGGAGAACTCCTGATGGGTATCTTCGGACAGGACTGGGCGTCGTACCAGTCGTCCGCCCCGGGCACCAACGGGCTCAGCTTCGCGTTCATCAAGGTCACCGAGGGCCTCACGTACACCAACCCGGAGTGGGCCAGTCAGCGGGACGCGGCGCGCAACGCGGGTCTGGTGGTCGGCTACTACCACTACCCGGACATGCGGAACTCGGCGCAGAGCGAGGCGGATCACTTCCTCTCGATCGCGCAGCCGGCGGTCGGTGAGCTGCTCTGCCTGGACTGGGAGGGCTACGACGCCGCCAACTCGGGTGTCTCGCACGGGAACCAGTTGGCGTACAAGGAGGCCTTCCTGAAGCACCTGAAGGCCTCGGCTCCGCAGCGGCCGGTCGGCATGTACTGCAACGCCGACTACTGGAACAACGTCGACACCACCGGCTACTACCAGGACTACCTGTGGATCGCCACCGAAGGCCGACCGGTCGGCCAGCCCGGGGTCAGCGCCAACTGGCTGTTCCACCAGTACAACAGCGCCAGCGGTGTCGACCAGGACTTCTGCCACCTCGGCAGCACCGCCGAACTGCGCTCCTGGGCCTCATCGTTCGCGTCTGCGCCCGCCGGGCACCAGCCGTGGCCCGGCTATGACTTCAAACTCCAGCCGAACGAGATGCACGACGGCAACATCTTCAACTGGCAGCAGCAGATGGCCCACCGCGGCTGGCAGATCACTGTGGACGGCTGGTACGGCCCCGCGTCCGCGAGCATCTGCCGGCAGTTCCAGCAGGACAGCACCGACCACGGCTGGCCGCTGACGGTGGACGGCATCGTCGGGGCGCACACCTGGGACGCCGCCTGGCAGCGGCCCATCAGTCACTGATCGGCCATGGCGGCCGTGGCGGCCGTGGCGGGCGATGGCGGCGACTCCTGGTCGGTGTCATCACTGGCGCTATGGCCGGTCGGCATACCAGTCGACGCGCGTCCGGGGGGTGACCGGCAGGGCCTCGAGTTCATCGTCACCAAGGAGCCGCTCGGCGGTCCGCGCAGAGCAGCCGACATAGGTGGACAGCAGGTCGTAGTCGCTGGTGACCACCCAGCTCCGGTCCTGCGGCCACCAGAACTCCGGGCCGCTGGTCCCCACCGCGTCCGCCACCGCCTCCCGTACGGTCTCCAGGTCGGCCAAGGTGGAACGGCGAACGAGGGGCTCCTCCTCGCCCCGGCAGAGGGCCGCAAGGTCGTAGGCGAAGAAGACGGCCTGGTCGCCGGTCACCCCGGCGAGGCAGCGTGACAGCGCCCGCCGACTGCGGTCATCGAGGGCGCCCTCCTCGGTCTGCCACCGAGGGCCGTCACCGTCGCGGCCCTCGTCACGCAGCGACAGATGGGACAGCTCGGCGTGAAAGGGGACGGCCGTGTCGTCGGCCCACGCCTGCCAGGTGCGACTACGGCCGGACCCGTCCGAGGCCTCGAAACGGTGGAAGATCCGCACATACGCCTCGAAGCCGCTCGGCACGAGCTCGGCCACCACGTGGCCGGGCCCGGTCTCGGGCTGTCCCAGCTGCTCCTGGAGCCAAGCCAGCCCTGTCCCTTCGTACGTCCATGCGCGGGTCTTCGTCATGGCGCCCATTGTCTCGGCGTCGGCGTCGGCTTCGGCGGGGCAGGGTGGGGGCGGTTCACCCTGCATGGCTCGGCGGCCCGTCCCCGGCTGGTCGGCTCCTGCGGGAGCCAAGCTCACGCCCTCGGCTGCTGCTGGGTGATGCAGTGGATGCCGCCGCCGTTGGCGAAGATCTCGCGGGCGTCGACGAGTTCGACGGTCCGGCCCGGGTAGGCCTTGCCGAGGATGGCGGCGGCTTCCTGGTCGCGGGGGTCGTCGAAGGCGCAGAGGATGACCGCGCCGTTGGCGACGTAGTGGTTGATGTAGGAGTAGTCGACCGGTTCCCCGTCGGCGTCGTGGATGACGGTGGGGGCCGGGACCTCGATGACCTCAAGGGGGCGGCCTGCGGCGTCCGTTGAGGCGCGCAGCAGGGCGACGAGATCCTGGCAGACGGTGTGGTCCGGGTGGGCCGGGTCGGGCTGGACATGGGCGAGGACGACGCCCGGGCGGGCGAAGGAGGCGACGATGTCGATGTGGCCGCGGGTCCCGAACTCGTCGTAGTCGCGGGTGAGTCCGCGCGGCAGCCAGATGGCCTTGGTGGTGCCCAGGTGGGCGTGGAGCTCGGCCTCGACCTCCGCCTTGGTCCAGTCGGCGTTGCGGCCCTCGCCGAGTTGGACGGTCTCGGTGACCAGCACGGTGCCCTCGCCGTCGACGTGGATACCGCCGCCCTCGTTGATCAGGCGGGAGGCGAACCGCTGGACCCCGGTGAGGCCGACGATCTCCTCCGCGATGTGCTGGTCGTTCTCCCAGCGGGCCCAGGACTGCGCACCCCAGCCGTTGAAGATCCAGTCGGCCGCGGCGAGGCGGCCGCCCGGGCCGAGCAGGAAGGTGGGGCCGATGTCGCGCATCCAGGCGTCGTCCAGCGGGCGTTCGACGATCTCGACGTCCGCGGAGACGTAGTCGCGTGCGGCCTCGGTCTCGCCCACGTTGACGACCAGCGTCACCGGCTCGTAGCGGACGATGGTGTCGGCGACCTTGGCCCAGGCGAGCCGGGCGGCGTGCAGGTCCTCGGCGGAGGAGAAGGTGGGGTTGTCGGTGGGGAAGGCCATCCAGGTGCGCTCGTGCGGGTGCCATTCGGCGGGCATCGAGTAGCCGAGCGAGGCGGGAGTGGTCATCGCAGTGAAGTCCTAAGCGGGGAGGGGAAGTCAGAGGAAGTAGAGGCGGCTGAGCGAGACGCTCTCGGAGGGTTCGGAGCGCAGCGGGGTGCCGTCGAGCGAGACCAGGCCGCTGGCGGCGTCGACGCCGACCTGGCCGGTACGGGCGTTGCGCACCATGTCGCGCGGGCCGATGCCGCGGGTGCCGCGTACGCCCACCCGCCGTCGCCTGGTGGGAAGTTGGTCGCCGTTCTGGACGGCTGCCCCGGCGACGAACGCCACCGAGAGGTCGGCCGCGGTGGCACCGTGGGCGCCGAACTGCGGGCCGAGCACCAGGGGTTCGCAGCGGTCGGTGGAGGCGTTGGGGTCGCCGACCACGCCGTAGGCGGGGAATCCGGCCTTGAGGACCAGCTGCGGCTTGGCGCCGAAGTGGTCGGGGCGCCAGAGCACGAGGTCGCCCAGCTTGCCGACCTCGATCGAGCCGACCTCGTGCGAAAGCCCGTGCGCGATGGCCGGGTTGATGGTCAGCTTGGCGATGTAGCGGAGCACCCGCTCGTTGTCGTCGCCGCTCTCCCGGGTGCCGTAGCCACCGTCGGGGCCGTCCAGCGGGCCGCGTTCGGCCTTCATCTTGCCGGCCATCGCGAAGGTGCGGCGCACGGTCTCACCGGCCCGGCCCATGCCCTGGGCGTCGGAGGAGGTGATGCCGATCAGGCCGAGGTCGTGCAGCACGCCTTCGGCGCCCATGGTGCCGTGCCGGATCCGGTCGCGGGCCATGGCGGCGTCGCCGGGCAGGTCGAGCTTGAGGTCGTGGGCCGAGACGATCATGCCGGCGGCCTCGGCCAGCGCGTCCCGGCCGAAGGGCAGCGTCGGGTTGGTGGAGGAGCCGATGACGTTGGCGACGCCGGCCATCTTCAGCACATTGGGCACGTGGCCGCCGCCGCAGCCCTCGATGTGGAAGGCGTGAATGGTGCGGCCTTCGAGCACCGCGAGGGTGTCCTCCACCGACAGGCACTCGTTCAACCCGTCGGTGTGCAGGGCGACTTGGACGTCATACTCCTCGGCGACCCGGAGCGCGGTGTCCAGTGCGCGGGTGTGCGCGCCCATGTCCTCGTGCACCTTGAAGCCGCTGGCCCCGCCCTCGGCCAGCGCCTCCACCAGCGGGCCGGGGTCGGAGGACGAACCGCGGCCCAGGAAGCCGATGTTGACCGGCCAGGCGTCGAAGGCGTTGAAGGCGTGCCGCAGTGCCCAGGGGGAGTTGACGCCGACGCCCCAGACCGGGCCGAACTCCTGGCCGATGATGGTGGTCACGCCGGAGGCCAGCGAGGCTTCCATGATCCGCGGCGACAGCAGGTGGACGTGGGTGTCGATGGCGCCGGCGGTGGCGATCAGGCCCTCGCCGGAAACGATCGTGGTGCCGGTGCCGACCACCACGTCGACGCCGTCCATGGTGTCGGGGTTGCCGGCCCGGCCGATCGCGGCGATCCGGCCGTTGATCAGGCCGATCGAGGTCTTGACGATGCCCTGGACGGCGTCGATCAGCAGCACGTTGCTCACCACGACGTCGCAGGTGTCGCGCACGGTGGCGGCCTTGAGGTGCAGGCCGTCGCGGGCCGTCTTGCCGAAACCGGCCAGGAACTCGTCGCCGGGGGCCTGGGAGTCGTGCTCGACCCGGACGATCAGGCCGGAGTCGCCGAGTCGGATCCGGTCGCCGGCCCGGGGGCCGTGCACGGAGATGTAGTCGTGCGGGGAGATCGACGTCATGACTCCACCTCCGTGTCATCGAAGTTGATCAGGTATCCGGTGGCGCGGGCCTTCTCCAGGGCGGCTTCGCGGGCGCCGGGCGCGTCCAGCGGGCCGTCCACCAGTCCGGCGAAGCCGATCGCCACCCGCTCACCGCCGATCGGGGCCAGGCCGACCTCGACGACCGCGCCCGGGTCGAACCGGACCGAGGAGCCGGCCGGGATGGCCAGCCGGGTGCCGTAGGCGGCGGCGCGGTCGAACGCCAGGCGCGGGTTGACCTCGAAGAAGTGGTAGTGCGAGGTGACCGAGATCGGCACCGGCGAGGTGTTGTGGACGGGCAGCACCACGGTCTCCTCCACCGGGTCGTAGCCGGCACCGGAACCGGGCAGAGCGGCCCCCGGACCGTCCTCGCCGAGTGAACCGGCGCCCTGGAACGGGTCGTTGACCACGGCCAGCCGGGTGCCGTCGTCGAAGACGGCCTCCACCTGGATCACGGTGACCACGTCCGGCACGCCGGGCAGCACGTCGGCGGCGGTCAGCACGGAGCGGCCGGCCTCGATCGCCTCGGCCAGCCGCTTGCCGTCGCGGGCGGCCTCGCAGACGGTGTCGGCGATCAGCGCGGTGGCCTCCGGCACGTTGAGCCGCAGGCCCCGGGCGCGCCGGGCCCGGGCCAGTTCGGCGGCTGTGAAGATCAGCAGCCGGTCCCGTTCGGTGGGGGTGAGTCGCACGGTGCCTCGCTGAGGTCTGAGGTCGGAGGGGCGAGTGGGGAGAGTGGGGCGAATGAGTGTTTAGAACGGCGTTCAAACGTAATGCTGGTCATTGAACCCGGAACGGGTCGCCATGTCCAGCCTTGCCCGGCACGGCCGGTTCCGCCCGCTGCGATGACCGCTCGGCGTGTCGTCCGGCCCCGGCGGGGCGGGCGCGCGGACGCGGGCGCGACGGAGATCGCGGCGGGGGCGTAGTTGACGAACTGTCAGCAGCACGTCACCTCGCGAGCCCCCGCACGCACCGTTGCGGCCCAGGGCGGCGGCGCTCACGATGGACGGGAACGAACCGGGCGTAGCTGGGGGGCGTGCCTGATGGACCGTCAGCAGCAGTGGGACACCCCGCACACCGCGTGCGCGCTCCAATGCGCCGTGGCCCCCGCCGACCTGGCCGCGCTGGCCCCGCTGCGGGCCCGGCTGCGCGAGGCGCTGGCCGACTGGGGCCTGGCCGAGCTGGCCGACACCGCCGAACTGCTGGCCAGCGAGCTGGTCACCAACGCCCTGCTGCACACCGGCACCGGTGCCCGGCTGGCGGCCGCCGTCACCTCCGAGAACCGGCTGCGGATCGAGGTCAGCGACGGGGGCACCGGCCTGCCCCGGCCCCGAGCGGCCGACGCGGACGCCACCGGTGGCCGCGGCCTGCTGCTGGTCGACGCACTGGCCGACGACTGGGGGGTGCGGCTGCGCGCCAGCGGCAAGGTCACCTGGTTCGAGCTGGGCGGTTAGCCGGCGAGGGCACGGTGGTGCCGGCCGCCGCTGCCGGTCGCCATTGCTCCCGCGCCGAACATTCGACAGGATAGTGAGAATGTGTGCTCGGACCTGGCGTCCCGCACCACCACCACTGGACCTGGCATGGGCAGGAGAACCATGGCGACTGAGCCCGAGCCGCAAGGGCCCGCAAGTCGTCGGATCGGCCCGCCGACCCAGGGCGGCCGCCGCCCCGGGCCCCGAGCCACCGGCCACACCGCAGGCCTGAGTACCGTCCCCACCGCGCTGCCGGCCGTGCAGCCGCTCCCTACCAAGGGCGGCGACTCCACCCCGGAGTGGCTGGAGCCGGCGATGGCCGCCAACGGCATCGGCTCGTTCGACTGGGACATCCGGCGCGACCTGATCGAGGCCGACCATCGCGCCGCCACCATTCTCGGCGTGGCAGGATCCAACCTCAGCCTGAGCTCCGAGGCCTTCCTCGCGCTGCTCCACCCCGAGGACGCGCCGGTGGTGCGCCGGCGGGTTGAGCGCGCGGTGGCCGAGCTCGGCCAGTGCGGCGCCTACTACCGCACCGTCTTCCCGGGCGGCGCGCTGCACGCGGTCCGGTTCCGGGGCCGGGTGCTCGCCGACGCGTTCGGCCGGCCCTCCCGGATGGTCGGCTTCATCTGGGACGCCACCGCCGAGCTGCACAAGCGCGAGGACGCCGACCGGCACGCCGCGCTGCGCGAGGACCGCTCGCGGTTCATCAAGGAGGCCGCCCGGGCGCTCTCCGAGGCGGTGACGGTCCGCGACGTGGCGCGGGTCTTCGCCGAGCTGCCGCTGCCCGGCCTGCCGCCGGACGGCCTGGTGCTGGCCGCCTTCGAGACCGGCCGGCTGCAGGTCCTCGGCGCCACCGGGTACCCCCGGGAGACGGTCGCCAACTACGACCGGATGCCGCTGGAGCCGTTCCAGCCGGCCGCCGAGGCGATCCGCAACCGCCTGCCGATCTTCCTGTCCAGCCGCGCCGAGTACCAGGAGCGCTACCCGGAGGCCTGGCCCAAGGCGGCCGCCGCCGGCCGCAGCGCCTGGGCCTTCCTGCCGCTGGTGGCGAGCGGGCGGACCATCGGCCTGTGCGTGGTGAGCTTCGACGAGGCCCGCGAACTGGACGCCGACGAGCGCACCCTGCTCTCCACCCTGGGCGGCCTGGTCGCCCAGTCGCTGGCCCGGGCCCGGCTGCACGACGCCGAGCACGAGCTGGCCGCCGGCCTGCAGCGGGTGATGCTGCCCCGCACCGTGCCCAGCGTCTCCGGGGTGACCACGGCGGTGCGCTACCTGCCGGCCGGCTCAGGGCTGCAGATCGGCGGCGACTGGTACGACGTGGTGCCGCTGCCCGGCGGCCACGTCGGCCTGGTGATCGGCGACGTGCAGGGGCACGACGTGCACGCGGCCGGGATCATGGGCCAGCTGCGGATCGCGCTGCGCGCCTACGCCGCCGAGGGCCACCCGCCGGCCGCCGTGATGGCCCGCGCCTCCCGCTTCCTGGCCGACCTGGACACCGACCACTTCGCCACCTGCACCTACGCCGAGGTCAACGTCGACTACGGCGTCGTCTACGCCGTCCGGGCCGGCCACCTGGACCCGGTGGTGCGCCGCGCGGACGGCAGTAGCGCCGTGCAGAGCGTGGTCGGCGGGCTGCCGCTCGGCCTGTCCGCCGACCAGGAGTACCAGGTCACCCGGTTCAGCCTGGACCCGGGTGAGACCGTGGTGCTCTGCACCGACGGGCTGGTGGAGTCCCGCTCGATGGACCTGGACACCGGGATGAGCCGGCTCTGCGGCTCGGTCGCCGGGGACCTGCCGTTCGCCGACGGCGACCCGATCGAGGCGCTGGCCGACCGGATCGCGAACCGCGCCGCCGACTCGGCCGAGCGCGAGGACGACATCGCACTGCTGCTGCTGCGCTGGGACGGCCCCGAGGGCGGGCTCGCGGCCCAGCAGCTGCGCCGCCGGATCGGCCAGGCCGACCTGGCCCGGGTCTCCGAGCTGCGCGGCGAGCTGCGGGACGCGCTGCGCCGCTGGGGAGTCGCCGAGCTGATCGACACCGCCGAGCTGCTCGCCTCCGAGCTGGTCACCAACGCGATCCGGCACACCGACCGGGACGCGATGTTCACCGCCCGCCTCTACCGCGAGGACGGCCGCGAACCACGGCTGCGGATCGAGGTCGAGGACGAGTCGGACCTGTGGCCCAAGCGCCGCACACCCGGTGAGCAGGCCTCCTCGGGGCGCGGCCTGATGCTGGTCGAGGCACTGGCCGACTCCTGGGGCGTGGAGCCGCGCGGCTCGGGCAAGCGGATGTGGTTCGAGCTGACGGCGGGCGGCGAGGAGAACTGACGCTGCGTCAGTCATCTGTTGTCAGTTGGCTCTGGCTTGGCGGCAGTTGCGCGGGCAGCCGGCGCAGGGCCGGTCCGGGCGCAGCGTGTAGAAGAGGCAGCAACTCACTCGGGAGCGCCGCAGGTCCGGGCCGTCGGAGCGGAAGGAGGCCGCGCCGGCGAACGGTTCGGCGGGCAGCAGCCCGGTGAGCGCCGCCACGGCCCGCGCCTCCTCGCCCAGCAGCCTGGCGGCGAACCAGAGCCCCTCCACCAGCTCATCGGTGGCCAGCCCCCACAGGGTGCGCGGGCCGCGCCGCAGCTCGGGGCCGAACGCGGCGAAGAGCGGCCCGAGTTGGGCCGCGACGGTGCGGCGCAGGGCAGCGTCCAGGGTGACCTGGTTCGGTAGCACCAGGGCGCCCGGGTGGCCGGCCGACGGATCGTCCGGCAGACAGGCGAAGCGCGTCGAGCCACTGCCCAGCACGGCCAACTCGGCCGGTCCGCCCCGAGGTTGGTGACGGCACGCCAGGCGCTCCGGCCCGAACAGCGGCACCCGCCGCTGCAGCAGCCAGGGCAGCGTGAACAGCAGGCACAGCGGCCAGGCGTACCGGTGCAGCCAGAAGCCGGCGGCCACGTCCGGGCGCGGCGCGCGGCCGTAGCGGCGCTCGGCGGCGCGCAACTCGTCGGTGATCAGCCGGGCCCGCAGCGCAGGTGAGCCCAGCAGTCGGCGGACGGGCACCCAGCCGTGCTCCAGCCGCCCATCCAGCCGCCGGTCCAGCCGCACCCGCAGATCCGGGAAGACCCGGGTGAACGCCGGGTAGGCCGTCGCCCAGGGGACGGGCGGGGCGGCGCTGCGCGCGGTCATGGCGAGGCCCCCAACGGGTCGGCCGGTGCTCCACACGAGCCCGGGTGCGGCGGAAAACCGATCGGGTGAGGCGCGCACGCCTCACCCGATCAAGTAAGCCTCACCTTAGCTGACAGGGCGTCCGATCTCCGCTGGGGCCTGGTCCGTCCGGGTGGCCCGCAGCACGGCCACACGGCGCTGCGGGCGTGCGGGTGCGGGTGCGGGCGTGCGGGCGTGCACGCTGCGGCGCTCGGCCCTGCGGGTGCGTGGGCGCGTGGGGTGCCGGGGTGGGGCGCCTAGGGGTGCACCTGGTGGGTCGCTGAGGGTGGGGCGGCCGGCCGGCCAGGGCGGGGCTGTGCCGAGTGGTTGGGCCGGCCGCGTGGCTCCTCAGTTCGTCCTGCGGCCGCGGGGGGCGCCGGGGCGGGCTCGGGGTGGGGCGCCCAGGGGGGCGCCTGGTGGGCCGCTGGGGGGTGGGGCGGTGTCGCCGAGGCGGCCGACCAGCCAGACCGGGACCCCGCCGAGCGACTGGACCAGCCGCCCGGCCTCGGCACGCAGTTGCTGGGCTTCGTCCGGCTCGCTGACCTCGGCGAGCGCCGCCAGCGCCGGCGCCACCCCGACCATGAAGCCCAGCTCCTCGCGCAGCCGCAGTGAGGCGGCGAACCCCTCGCGCGCCCGTACCCGGTCGCCGCCGGCCAGCGCCAGCGCGGCCAGGTGCCGCCAGGTCGAGGAGGCCAGCAGGGTGTCGCCGTGGGCCAGCGCGCCGTCATGCGCCCGGCGGTAGGCGATCCAGGCGGCGGTCTGGTCGCGCAGCAGGTTCTCCGCGACCAGCCCGCGTCTGAAGTCCAGCAGTGGCCGGCCGGCCGCGTGCGGCGGCAGCAGTGCCGAGGTGCGGCCGAGTGCGGCCTGGGCCTCGTCCAGCCGGTCGCGCGGGCCGAGCACACTGCCCAGATAGGCGAGGAACCCCCGGGCGCAGGCGGCCGCCGCCCGTTGCTCGGTACTGGTCACCCCGGCCTCGGCCAGCCGCAGCGCGGCCTCCGCCTCCTCCCAGTGGTCGGCGGTGAACAGGCATTGCTCGATGAGGAGTTCGGCTCGGCATAACGCCGCCCTCGGGTCCCGGTCGGCGGTCGGCGTCAGTAGTTCGGCGGCCTCCTGCCAGCAGGCGCGGGATCTCAGCCGCCAGACCGTGCCGCTGGTGATCTCGTCCAGATGGCCGGCCGTGCCCGGATGAAGCCCCCCACCGTGCGGTGGCACCCCTGGCGGCCCGTGATGTTCCGCCCCGGTGCCTCTTCCGCGCGTCTCCCCGCTCAGCGGGGCTGTTCCGTGCTCCGACAACGCCACCTCCTTGTGTGCGTGTCCCACGGGCCTGCGGTGCGCCACGGCGTGGCCGTGGAGCATCGCAATTCAACACGCGACCGAGCTTGTGCACCAGATCACGAGCGCGACGGGTTTTTTCCCTCATCCCGGGCCGCACGGCGTTTACGGAGGTAGATGGCCTGCCAGGGGAGATGGATTGACGATGGATCAGGAGCTCAATCGATCAGGAAGCCCAACGGGTCAGGACGTCCAAGCCCAACGGGTCAGGACGTCCAGCCGGTCTCCAGCAGTGCCTCGGCGGCGCCGTTGACGGGGTGCGGCACCCCGCCCTCGTCCAAGCTGAAGAGGGCGACCAGCAGTTGCTCGCCGCGGACGGTGGCCTGGTGCGAGTAGCCGGACATGGTGAACATGGCGGCGGCCATCTCCTCGGCATGCAGGGTCTGCAGCCACAGGCACTCCACCGAGCGCAGGTCGGCCTGCTCGGGCCAGGTGTCGACCTGGGCCACCATGCGGCCGGTGAGCAGCGTG
Source organism: Kitasatospora sp. GP30 (assembly GCF_029892145.1). NCBI lineage: Bacteria > Bacillati > Actinomycetota > Actinomycetes > Kitasatosporales > Streptomycetaceae > Kitasatospora > Kitasatospora sp. GP30. Next base: position 331,753 of record NZ_JARZAH010000003.1, on the reverse strand, counting down.
ACCGCCTCGCGTTCGGTGCCCTCGGCCAGCTCGACCTCCCCGAAGCCGAGCCACTCCAGGTAGCGGGCGGCGGCCAGTACGGCGTCCTGGTTGGAGCGGATCGGATGCGGGCGGAACGGCTGGCGCTGCTGGTGCCGCTCCCGCGAGGCGCCGGACCCCGGGTGGGTCGGCGGGCGCCGGTCCGGTCCGCCGGCGGGGCCGGGCTGCGGGCCGCCCTCGGCGTAGAACGGCGCGGTCGGGGTGTCGGGGCGTGGACTGCCGAGCGGGCGCGAGGCCGCACCGCGGCGGGGTGCGCGGTCCACCGGCAGCCGCACCGTGGCACCGCAGTTGCAGATGAACTCGGGCTGCGGCCACTGGTCGGAGCGGCCGCACTGCGGGCAGCGCATGCTCAGCCAGGAGTCCTCCCAGGAGCGGAACCGCACCTGCACCGGCACCCCACCGCGCAGCAGCGGCACCTTGAGCGCCGCCCCGCACGGGCACGGGAAGGTCGGCGGCTCGTAGACGTGCTCGCGGCGGCAGGCCGGGCAGCGGATGGCTCGCGCGGCGGCCGGGCTGGTGGCTGCCTCCGGTAGGTCCGGGGTGCCGGAACCGGTGAAGTCGTCGGGCAGTTGGTAACCGGACAAGGCACACCGTCCGTTCTGGTGGAGTGGGCGGGTCGCCTCCATCGTCCCCGATCCGGGGCCGCCGCGGCAGTGATTAACGTAATGATCAGGGTGCAATCAGGGTCAAATAGCCCACGTGTTCACGGGCGGCAGCGCGGCCCGAGGTTTCGTCAGCCGCCCTCTTCTTCGACCCCTTCAGTCGACGCCCCAGCGCTCCAGGTCCTCGGGCGTGTCCAGGTCGTCGGGGACGGCGATGTCGCCGCACTCGACCAGCCGCAGCTCGGCCCGGTGGGCGGCCAGCAGGGCACGGGCGCCGGCGTCGCCGGTGGCCCCGGCGGCGGCCTCGGCGAAGTGGCGGGCGCCGATCAGCACCGGGTGGCCGCGGCGGCCCGCGTAGCCGGCGGCGGCCAGCTGGGCGCCGTCCCGGTGGGCGGCGAGCAACCGGGCCACCGCGGGCGGGGTGACGCCGGGGGTGTCGACCAGGGTCACCAGGACGGCCGGGCTGCCGGGCGGCAGGGCGGCCAGGCCGGCGCGCAGCGAACCGCCCATGCCGGCGGCCCAGTCGGGGTTGGCGACCACCGTGCAGCCCGTCAGGTCGGCGGCGGCCGCCACCTGGTCGCGGGCGGCGCCGAGCACCACCACGACCGGGGCGCAGCCGCCCTCCCGGACCACCCGGACGGCGTGCTCGACCAGCGGCCGACCGTGTAGGCCGAGCAGCGCCTTGGGGCGGCCGCCGAGCCGCCGCCCGCCGCCGGCGGCCAGCACCAGGGCGGGGACGGCGGGTACGTCGCCGAGTTCGGGCATGCCGCTACTCCGTCACGTTTCGCTGGGCCAGGTCGGACATACCGCTACTCCGTCTGGTCCTGCTGGTCCAGGTAGTCCTCGTAGCAGTGGACCTTGTGGGTGATCACGTCCATGCAGCGGCCCAGCTCGGCCAGTTGGCCGCGCAGCCGCTGCTGGTGCTCCCGCAGCAGCTCCAGGCGCTCCCGCTCGGTGCCGGCGCCGGCGCGGGCCAGTTCGGTGTAGCGGCGGATCTCCGGCAGCGGCATGCCCGAACCGCGCAGCACCACGCAGAGGTTGAGCCACTCCACGTCGTGCTCGGCGTAGAGCCGGTGGCCGCCCGCGGCGCGGCGCGGCGGCGTGGCCAGCACGCCCTCCTTCTCGTAGAAGCGCAGCGTGTGGACGCTCAGCCCGGTCCGCTCGGCCACCTGCCCGATGGTCAGATCCATGCTGGTCAGGATAGGGGCCCAGGACAGGGGCCTTGATCTAGAGCCGACTCTAGTCCCTACAGTTCCCAGGCAGTGAGCGACGCCGGCAAGCAAGGCGACGCCGGCGAGCAAGGGGGCACCACCATGCGTTACCGCACTCTCGGCGGTACCGGGATCGAGGTCAGCAGCTACGGCCTGGGCACCATGATGTTCGGGTACATCGGCAACGGCGACCACCAGGAGTGCGCGCGGATCGTGCACACCGCGCTGGACGCGGGGATCAACTTCGTGGACACCGCGGACATGTACTCGGCCGGGGAGTCGGAGGAGATCGTCGGCAAGGCGCTGCGCGGGCGCCGGGACGACGTGGTGCTGGCCACCAAGGTGCACTTCCCGCTGACCGAGGGCCCCAACCGGGGCGGCAACTCGCGCCGCTGGATCACCCGGGCGGTGGAGGACAGCCTGCGCCGCCTGGACACCGACTGGATCGACCTCTACCAGGTGCACCGGCCGGACCACACCACGGACATCGAGGAGACCCTCGGGGTGCTCGGCGACCTGGTCCGGGCCGGCAAGATCCGGGCGTTCGGCCACTCCACCTTCCCGGCGGAGCAGATCGTCGAGGCGCAGCACACCGCCGAGCGCCGGGCGCTGCCCCGGTTCCGCACCGAGCAGCCGCCCTACTCGTTGCTGGCGCGCGGCATCGAGGCCTCGGTGCTGCCGGTCTGCCAGCGGTACGGGATGGGCGTGATGACCTGGAGCCCGCTCGCCTTCGGCTTCCTGACCGGCCGCTACCGCAAGGATCAGCCGATCGATCTGACCCACGGGCGGGCCGCGCTCGCCCCGGCCCGCTTCGACCCCGAGCTGCCCGTCACGGCCGCCAAGCTGGACGCCGTGGAGCAGTTCGTCGCCCTGGCCGAGCAACTCGGCTGCACGCTGCCGGAGCTGGCGATCGCCTTCCCGCTGGCGCATCCCGCCGTGACCTCGGTGATCGTCGGCCCGCGCACCCCGGAGCAGCTGGACGCGCTGCTCAAGGGCGCCGAACTGGAGCTGGACGACGCGGCGTTGGACCGGATCGACGAGATCGTGCCGCCCGGCACCAACCTCTACCACCCGGACGGCGCCTGGACCCACCCCGCCCTGACCGACCCGGCGCAGCGGCGGCGCCTGCCGGGGCAGCGCGCGGCCGCCTGAGCCTGGGAGCACCCGCAGCCGACGCGCGGCCGCCTGAGCCCCGGAGCACTGCGGCCGCCTGACGCCCGGAGTACCGCGAATTCCTTATAGTGCCGGCGGGTCCTTAGGTGAAAGAGTGTTCGAAGTGACGGAACAATCCACTTCGAGCGGCTCCCTGACCCTGGTGCAGGGCACCGCCATGTACGTCGGCGCGGTGCTCGGCACCGGTGTGATCGCCCTGCCCGCGCTGGCCGCCAAGGTCGCGGGCCCGGCCTCGCTGCTCGCCTGGGTGGCCCTGGTGGTGCTCTCCGCGCCGCTGGCGGCGGTCTTCGCGGCGCTCGGCTCCCGCTACCCGGACGCGGGCGGGGTCTCCTACTACGCCAGGCTGGCGTTCGGGCCGCGCGCCGCCGCGGTGACCGGCTGGTGCTTCTACTTCGCCATCCCGTGCGGAGCGGCGGCGGCCGGCCTGTTCGGCGGGGCCTATGTGGCCGCCGCGGTGGGCGGCGGTCAGCTGACCACCGGGGTGACAGCGGCCGTGCTGATGGTGCTGGTCGGGCTCGGCAACACCTATGGCGTCAAGGTCTCCGGGCGGTTCCAACTCGGGCTGGCCGGCCTGCTGGTGGCCCTGCTGGTGGCGGCCGTGGCGGCCTCGCTGCCGCACGCCGACCTGGCCCGGCTGCACCCGTTCGCGCCGCACGGCTGGGGCGCGGTCGGCTCGGCGGCGGCGCTGCTGGTATGGAGCTTCGCCGGCTGGGAGGCGATCACCCACCTGGCGGGGGAGTTCCGCTCGCCGCGCCGCGACCTGCCCCGGGCCACCGCGCTCGCGGTGGTGCTCGTCGGCGCGCTGTACCTGGCGCTGGCGTTCGCGGTGATCGTGGTGCTCGGGCCGGGCGCCGCCGACTCCTCGGCGCCGCTGGGCGATCTGATGGCCACCGGCCTCGGCGGCAACGCCCGCTGGCTGGCGGCCGGGTCGGCACTGCTGCTCACCCTGGGGGCGATGAACGCCTACTGGGCGGGCGCGGCCAAGCTCGGCGCGGCGCTCGGCCGGGACGGGCAGCTGCCGGCCGGGCTGGCCCGGGGGAGCATGGCGGGGGAGGTGCCGCGGCGCAGCCTGGCCGTGATCACGGTGCTCTCCGGGCTGTCGCTGGGTGCGGTGGAACTGGCGGGCGTCGGGCCGCAGCCGCTGGTGCTGCTCACCACCGGCTGCTTCACCGCGGTCTACGTCATGGGCGTGGCGGCCGCCGTACGGCTGCTGCCGCGCCGCAGCCCGGCCTGGTGGCTGGCGCTGGTGGCGCTGGCCGCGGTGGCGGTGCTGCTGGTGATGTCGGGCCCCTACCTGCTGTGGCCGCTGCTGCTGGCGGCCGGCGCGCTGGGCTACCAGCGCTACCGGGGGCGGGAGATGAAGCCGGGAGTCCGCGAACTCGCCTGAGTGCGGCAGGGTTTGCCGCGGCACGCGTGGGAAGGGCGGCCGACCTGCTAGGACGGGGAGCAGCTCAGGGACCGCGGCTTCAACCCGATCGGGGCCGACCCGTCCGAACTGCTGCCGACCGGCGGCAGCGTCAAGTGCCGCACCCTCGACCTGCGTTCATGATCCGCTGACACGACGGAGCGGCCCGGGACATCTCGTCCCGGGCCGCTCCGTCGGGTGCGCCGTTACTTGGCGGCGACTGGGAGAGCCGTCAGAGCGCGCATCAACGTGCTGTTCCGGTAGCGGAGTTCCTGCGGCTGCCGAGCCAGTCGCAGCCCCGGGAAGCGCTCGAAGAGCCGGCGCAGCGCGATCTCGATCTCCACCCGGGCCAGCGGTGCCCCGACGCAGTAGTGCACGCCGTGGCCGAAGCCCAGCACACCGGCGTGCTTGCGGGTGACGTCCAGGACCTCGGGCTGCTCGAACTTGTGCGGGTCCCGGCCGGCCGAGCCCAGCGAGAGGACCAGGATCTCCTCGGCGGGGATGGTCACGCCGTCGCTCAGCGGGATCGGCTCCTTGGTGAACCGGAAGCTGGCAATGCTGACCGTGCTGTCGTAGCGCATCAACTCGTCGAAGGCCGACCCGTACAGCTCGGGGGCGCCGGTCAGCTTGGCCAACTGCTCCGGGTTGCGCAGCAGCGCCAGGATGGAGTTGCCGATCATGTGTGTCGACGCCTCCTGGCTGGCGACCACCAGCAGGAAGAACATCGCGACCAGTTCCGCCTCGGACAGCGACTCGCCGTCCTCGGTGGCGTGCACCAGGCCGCTGAGCAGGTCGTCCTGGGGCTCTGCGCGCTTGCGCTCCAGCAACTGCCTGGCGTACTCGATGACCGCGTTGGAGGCGGCCTCCACCTCCTCGGGCGCGTGGTCGGCCCCGACCAGCGTGGTGGCCCAGCCCTGGAACGGCGCGCGGTCTTCGGCCGGGATCCCCAGCAGTTCCGCGATCACGGTGATGGGGATCGGGACCGCGTAGTCGGCCACCAGGTCGATCTCGTCGCGCCCTTCCATCCGGTCCAGCAACTCGTCCACCACCGCGACGATCTGCGACCGGATCTGCTCCACCCGGCGGGTGGTGAACTCCCGGGCCACCAGCTTGCGCAGCCTGGTGTGCTTGGGCGGGTCCGAGTTGAGCATGTGGGCCGTCAGGTCGTCGTTGAAGCTGGTCGACGACTCGTCGGCCCCCGAGTGTCTCGCGTAGAGCTGGTTGACCCGTCTTCCGTCCTTGCTGACCCGGTCGTCGGCCAGCAGCATCCGCACGTCGTCGTAGCGCGTGACGATCCAGACCTTGACGCCGTGCGGCATCACGATCTCCTTGGCCGGGCCCTCGGCGCGCAGCCTGCCGTAGAGCTCGTAGGGCTGGTGAATGAAATCGGCGGCAAGGCGCTCGATCGCCTCTGGACTGCTCATCACGGTGGTCCTTTCCGGACTGACTGAACTCACTTGTCCACGTGGCTGGTTGACAGATTCACGGTTCATACACAGGACCGTCAAGGGGATCGACAGGTGTACGGATACGAATTCATGCGGCGGCCGGAATTGGGCGAATTCGTCCTGGTCGATGCTTCCAGATGAAGATCACCGTATTGACAATGGGCATTCAATTTTATCATTGACAATGGGCACTCAACTTTGTCCGGTGGCCAATCCGGCCAACGGAAACGCCGAAAGCGACAGGAGTGCCATGGCCTTGGAGATATGCGATCGCTGCGAAAAGTGCCAGACCGCGGCACTTTCGCCCGCCTCGCCCGTATCTGCCGGCACGGGCGCACATTCCGCGTGCCGCGAGGTGACGCGATGCGGGACATTTGCCCCAACTGCGGCGGTGAACTCGTCACCCGCCCTCGCGGTATTCCGATCTCGGCCGGCAAACCCGCCCAAGTGCGCCCGCGTTCGCCCCGACGGCCGCCACAACCCCGGTTCGCCTGCTACGACGGGGAGATGAGCGGATCTCAATTCGTGGCGGCCGGTGCGCCCCTGGCGCCGATCGGCGCCCACTCGATGCTCCTGCTGCTGCTCCAACTCGCCGCGCTGCTGGGCCTGGCACTGCTGCTCGGCCGGCTCGCGGTGCGCCTGGGCTGGCCGGCGGTGGTGGGCGAACTGGCCGCCGGGGTGCTGCTCGGGCCCTCGCTGCTCGGCGCGCTCGCGCCCGGGGCGGCCGGCTGGCTGTTCCCGCAGCACAGCGAACAGGTCCACATGCTCGACGCGGTCGCCCAGTTGGGCGTGCTGCTACTGGTCGGGATCAGCGGCAGCCACCTGGACGTCGACCTGGTGCGCCACCAGAGCGGCGCCGCCCTGCGGGTGAGCCTCTTCGGGCTGACGCTGCCGCTGGCCCTCGGCGTCGGGCTGGGGCTGCTGCTGCCCGCGAGCGGCCACACCGATCACGCCGTCTACGCGGCCTTCCTCGGCGTGGCGATGTGCGTCAGCGCCATCCCGGTGATCGCCAAGACTCTGCTGGACATGGACCTGCTCCACCGCGACATCGGCCAACTCACCCTCACCGCCGGGATGATGGACGACGCGGTGGGCTGGGTGCTGCTCTCGCTGGTGACCGCGATGGCCACCACCGGGGTGACCGGCGGCGCCGTGCTGCATGCCGTGCTGGCCCTGCTGGTGGTGCTGGCCGCCGCGGTGCCACTCGCCCGTTGGGTGATCCCGCCGCTCTTCCGCCGGGCCGAACGGACGGGCGGCGCGGGCGTGTTGTCGGCGACCGCCACCGTGCTGATGCTGCTGGCCGCCGCCGGCACCCAGGCACTCGGCCTGGAGCCGATCTTCGGCGCCTTCGTGGCGGGGGTGACGATCGCCGCCTCCCGCTCGGTCGGGCCGATGGCCCTGGCACCGCTGCGCACCGTGGTCACCGCGGTGCTGGCGCCGGTCTTCCTGGCCTCGGCCGGACTGCGGATGGACCTGACGGCGCTGGGGCGCCCGATGGTCGCGCTGACCGCCGCGGCCGCCCTGCTGGTCGCGGTGGCGGGCAAGTTCGGCGGGGCGTTCCTGGGCGCCAGGGCCAGCCGACTGAACCGCTGGGAGGCGCTGGCGCTGGGGGCCGGGATGAACGCGCGCGGCGTGGTGCAGGTGGTGATCGCGATGGTCGGGCTGCGCCTCGGGGTGCTGGACTCGGCCGGCTACACGGTGATCGTGCTGGTCGCCGTGGTCACCTCCACCATGGCGCCGCCGGTGCTGCGCGCCGCGATGGCCAGGATCGTCCAGACGCCCGCCGAACTGCGGCGCCGGGAGCGGCAGTTCGGGCAGGCGAAGGAGGTGGAACGGGTGTAGCGCTGCTCAGCGGTCCCGCAGAAGGCTCTCAGAGCGCCGTCAGGAGGCGGTCAGCGCGGCCGGCACGGACAGCTGGTGGCCCAGCCACTCCAGGGCCGGCGGCATCTCCCGGGACCAGGTGTGGAAGTTGTGGCCGCCGCTGTTCAGCGTGATCGTGGAGAGCTTGGTGGGCGCCTTGAACGCGCCCACCATCTCCTGGGTGGCCTTGTAGTTGTCCTCGTTGTAGCTGGTCGCCAGCAGCAGCGAGACGGGGGCCGCCGGGGCGTTGCGCAGCCGCCAGACCAGGTCGTTCTCCTGCTTCAACTGGGCGCTGCCGCCGAACAGGTCGCCGGTGGTCGGGTCGTTGCTGACCGAGTAGTCGGCGGACAGCGCGACCGCCGCGCCGTAGGCGTCCGGCTTGCGCAGCGCGAACTTCAGCGCGCAGTAGCCGCCGGTGGAGTCGCCCATCGCGGCGTGCGCGGAGGCGGCCGGCAGGATCCGGTAGCCGGTGGCCAGCGCCTTGGGCAGGTCCTCGGTGAAGAAGGTCTCCACCTGCGGGCCGTGCGGCACGTCCATGCACTCGGTGTCCCGGTTGCCCACCAGGGTCGGCCGCATCATCACCAGCACGGTCGGCGGCAGCTTCTTGTCCTGGATCGCCTGGAGCGTGGTGGTCGGCCACTGCATCAGCGTGATCAGCTTCTCCGCCGTGCCCGGGTAGCCGGTGAGCACCAGGGCCATCGGGAACTGCTGCTTGGCGTAGCCGGCCTGGAAGTACTGCGGCGGCAGGTAGACGTAGCCCGAGGTGCTCAGTCCGGACTGCGCGCCGGTCAGGTTGATCTTCTGGATCAGCCCGGAGCGCTCCGGGGCCGAGCCCTGGGTGCTGTAGACCTTCTGCTCGCCGGTGACCGACAGGGCGTTGCTCGGCTTGTGGTCCACCACCGTGCCGGGCCCGCCGGCGGTGCCGAGCAGATCGGTCCAGGAGGTGTAGAAGCCGAAGTAGGAGTTGGCGATCAGGCCCATCGCGACCAGCACCAGCACCTGGGTGCCGAAGAACGCGCCGAGTCGGCCGAGCATCGCCTTCCAGCCCTTGCCGCCCAGCTTGGGCCAGAGCCAGATGGTGGCGACGAAGGCCAGCAGGGCGAGCACGCAGGCAATGATCTGCAGTGGGGTTCCGGTCAGCGCGAGCACCCGGCGATCCTAGTTGACCTTTTCATACCGGCTGCGTCGGGGCTCCTCCCCGAGCGGCCGACCAGCCGTGTTGACCGGCCGAACCGGACTGCGGGAGGCTGATCGCGCACGCGCACGCGAGGGCTGCGCACGCGAGGAGTCTTGGGGGGCTGGCTGTCTTGCCCGGTTCACACATGTCCCGTTCACTGCCGCACGCCGCGCTGCTGGTCGGCGCGGTGCTCCTGGTCACGAGTTGCAGTTCCACGCCCGGTCCGCCGCCGAAGCACAGCGGCAACGGCGGCGACGCGATCGGCACCATCACCTCGCCGAGCCCCGATCCCTACGGCGCGACGCTGACCACCTACGTCGGCCCGGTCAACGACGCACTGGCCAAGGTGGCCTCGGCCGGCAGCATGGACGACCTCCGCACCGCGCTCTCCAACCTGGAGACGGCGGCGAAGAGCGGCGCCACCGGCCTGCAGGGCGCCTCGGTGCCGCCCGCGGTCAGCGTCGACAACGGGCAGCTCGCCACGGCGCTCACCACCCTGGGCGGCAATGCGGGCGAGGTGCAGACCGACATGGGGGACGACAAGGTCTGCGCGACCTCCTCCGCGCTGGCCGAGGTGGGCGGCATGCAGGGCCTCAAGGACATTCAGTCGGCGCTGCAGACCATCTCCGGCTCCGGCTACAGCTTCACCTTCACCGTGCCGCAGACCCCCGCCGCGCAGCACCGCGCCCTGGACAACGGCACCGCCGTCCGCCAGGGCCAGAACGACGGCAGCGGCCAACTGACCGTCGACAACGGCAACGGCGACGTGGACGCCGTGCTGACGCTCTCGCAGAACGGTCAGGCCGCGTACTCGTTCTACGTGCAGAAGGGCCAGACCGCGAAGATGAACGGGCTTCGCGACGGCCACTACGACATCTACTTCGCGGGCGGCGGCGACTGGGACTCCGGCACCAAGAAGTTCACCCAGAACTGCAGCTACACCAAGTTCGACCAGGGCGCCGACTTCACCACCACCGACACCACCTACTCGACGCTCACCCTCACCCTGAAGGCCACCCTCGGCGGCAACGCCACCACCAGCGACGTGCCGCCCGGCCAGTACCCGCAGCCGTAAGCACCACGGCCCCCGCGCACCGTCAGCCGCCGGTGCGCGGGATCCGCCGCTCCCAGTCGCGCTCGAAGAGCACCGCGCCGCCCTCCCAGGCGGTGAGGCGGCTGCGCGCCGTGAAGGCGTCGGCGTCGCAGTCCAGCTCGGTGCCGGCCCGCACGGTGACGTCCCAGCCCAGCTCGGGCCGTTCCAACCGGATGCTCCAGTCGCAGTGGACGGCGGCGGCCAGCGGGTCGTGCTGCTGGATGCGGTAGTACTCCCGGGCCTCCTCGGCGCGCACCAGGCCGTCCGGCAGGGTCACCGCGCCGCCCTGGTGCGGGGCCAGCTCGACCCGCCACTGCCCGGTCGCCGTGAACTGCTTCAGCACCCGCTCGGGGCGCGGCGCCACCGGGCTGGTGCGCCGCACCGGCGGCGGCGCGGCCTGCTCGGGCTCGGCGAAGACCACCGGGGGCCGGCCGACGTCGGCGGCCAGATGGCGCACCGGCAGGGTGAGCGCGCCGTGGCCGGGGTCGACCAGCACGCCCTGGGTGGCCGGCTGCGGCCAGACCAGCGGCCAGTAGGCCGAGGAGAGGGCGAGCCGGAGCCGGTGGCCGACCGCGAGGGCGTGCCCCGTCGCGGCGAGGTCGAACGCCACCTCCTCGACCGCGTCCGGCGGCCACGCCACCGCGAGATCGGTGCCGCGCCGCGCCGCGAGGTTGAGCGCGCCCCGGGTGATCGGCACCGAGCTGCCGTCCGGCGCCACATCGCAGAGCCGGGCGGCGAGTTGGCCCCCGGTGACGCCGCCGGGCAGCCGCACCCGCAGGCGCACGGCGGGTCGGCCCAGCAGCACCAGCGGTTCGGAGAGCGGCGCGCTGTCGAAGCAGACCGAGCGGCCGTCCTCGGCCCGCTGGTCGACGGGCCGGCCGTGCCACGGCGCGTCGGCCCCGGTCTGCTGCGGTGAGCGGACGGTGACGAAGCGCTCCCCGGCGGGGGTGCCGGCCGTGCGCAGCGCCTCGGTCAGGTCGTAGTGGATCTCCCGGACGTCGTCGGACGGCCAGGACTCGTCGCCGATCCAGTGGCCGGCGTCGCTCTCGCCGGGTGTGGCCAGCCAGCTGCGCAGCCGGGGCTCGGCCGGCATGCCGGTGTCCTGCCGCCGCAGCCAGTGGTCCCACCAGCGCAGGGTCTCCTGGAGGAACCCGATCGCCGGCCCCGGGTCGCCCTGGTCGGGGTAGCCGTGCCGCCAGGGGCCGATGATGCCGAAGGCCGGCGCGGTCAGCCGCTCCAGCAGCCGCAGCACGGTGTCGGCACCGGGGCCGGCCCAGCCGGCGACGGCCAGCACCGGCGCGGTGATGGCGGTGAGCGGCGCCTCGGCCCAGAAGGCGTCCCGGGTCTGGTGGGCCAGCCGGCCGTGCAGCGGCGGCTGCAGCTCGGCCAGCCGGTCCAGCCACTGGCGGCGCCAGTCCTCGCCGACCCGGACCGGGTCGGGCGGGCAGGCGGCGGCGGCGAGCCGGGCGGTGGCCGCGGCGGGCAGTTCGGCGGCGCGCACCGAGCCGCCGAGGTAGTGCTCGCCGTACCGGTCGTCGCTCGGGCACACGGCGACCACGGCGGCCACCGCGGCCGGCCCCTGGGCGGCCAGTCGCAGTGCGGTGGTGGCGCCGTCGCCCAGCCCGAGCAGGCCGATCCGCCCGTCGCACCAGGGCTGGGCGGCCAGCCAGTCGAGCACCGCCAGCCCGTCGGCCGGTTCGGTCTCGCCGCCCTCGGGGCCGGGAACCCCGCCGGAGCTGCCCCAGCCCCGGGCGTCCACCCGCAGCGACGCATAGCCGTGCCCCGCGTACCAGGGGTGGCGTTGGGCGTCGCGCTCCACCGTGGCGTCGCCGAGCCGGTCGGCGCAGTACTCCAGCACGGCCGGCACCGGCTGCTCGGTCACCGGGCGCCAGAGCCGGCCGGACAGCTCCGCCCCGTCCGGCAGGGGGATCCGCACGTCCGCGCGGGTGGCCTGGTGGGGGTAGGAGGCGGGGTGGTGCACGGCTGCCTCTCTCCGTTGTCGAAAGTGTCGAAGCGCACGGCAGTAAGCCGACCATAGCGGACATACCCCTTCACTACCTGACGAATCGGTAGCCGCCCGCCGGCCGGAGTTGGCCGCTTATTGCGAGAGGCTTGCAAATGCGCATGTTCTCGGGGAAGGATGACCCGGTTCCAATCCGTCCCAGAGAGAGCAGAGGCCCGCGCCGATGAGCAGCGCACCCCGTTGGACGGCACGGCTGACCAGGCAGGAGTGGCTGCGCCTGGGCGGCATGGGCGGCTTCATCCTGGCCCTGCACGTGATCGGCTGGTTCACCCTGCTCGCCGTGATCGCCCCGCACCACTACCACGTGGGCACCGAGGTGTTCGGCGCCGGCATGGGCCTGACCGCCTACACCCTGGGCATGCGGCACGCCTTCGACGCCGACCACATTGCGGCCATCGACAACACCACCCGCAAGCTGATGGGCCAGGGCAAGCGGCCGCTCTCGGTCGGCTTCTGGTTCTCGCTCGGCCACTCGTCGATCGTCTTCGGCCTCTGCGCGCTGCTCGCCTTCGGCATCCGCTCGCTGGCCGGGTCCGTGGAGGACGACGGCTCCAGCCTGCACCAGACGACCTCGCTGATCGGCACCGCGGTCTCGGGCACCTTCCTGCTGCTGATCGGCCTGATCAACCTGGGTGCCTTCAACGGGATCCTGCGGGTCTTCCGGAAGATGCGCACCGGCGAGTTCGACGAGGCCGAGTTGGAGGAGCAGCTCGACAAGCGCGGCCTGCTCAACCGGATCCTCGGGCGGGCCACCCGGGCGGTGACCAAGCCCTGGCACATGTACCTGGTGGGCCTGCTGTTCGGCCTCGGCTTCGACACCGCCACCGAGGTCTCGCTGCTGGTGCTGGCCGGCGGTGCGGCGGCCTTCTCGCTGCCCTGGTACGCGCTGCTGGTGCTGCCGGTGCTGTTCGCGGCCGGGATGAGCCTGCTGGACACCATCGACGGCTCGTTCATGAACTTCGCCTACGAGTGGGCGTTCTCCCGCCCGGTCCGCAAGATCTACTACAACCTCACGGTGACCGGCCTGTCCGTGCTGGTCGCGCTGGTGATCGGCCTGATCGAGCTGGTCGGGCTGCTGGCCGACAAGTTCGGCATCACCGGCGGTCCGCTCGGCTGGATCGCCTCGCTGGACCTGAACAACGTGGGCTTCGCGATCGTCGGCCTGTTCGTGCTCACCTGGGCCGGGGCGCTGGCCTTCTGGAAGTTCGGCAAGGTGGAGCAGAAGTGGGGGGCGGGACTGCGCGAGCGGGCGCTGCCGGAGGCGGCTGAGGCGTCGACCTCCGGCAGCTGAAACCCCCGCTACCGCAGGGAGTTGAGCACCGCCTGTGCCATGGCCTGCTCGCCGGTCGCATTCGGATGGAACGGGACGGCCGGCGAGCCGGGCAGCGCACCCTCGATCCAGCGGTCGTCGGAGCAGACGTCATGCCCGGCGGTCGGCGTCCGGGTGTCCACGTACGTTGCGCCGTTGGCCGCCGCGGTGCTCGCCAGCATGGCGTTCACCTTGGCCAGGATGCCGTACAGGTAGGACACGTCGCCCACCGTCACCGGCTGCCTGCCGGCGCAGCTCGCCGCGTCGGCCGGCAGCACCGACGGGTAACCGACCAGCAGCACCCGGGCGCCCGGCGACTTGGCGTGGATCTGCTGGAGGTCGGCGGCCAGTTGGGGCGCGGCACCGTTGATCCGGTCGACCAGGTCGTCCCCGCTGTAGGTCCACTGCCAGCGGAACGATGACCAGTCCCAGGCCCAATGCCCGTGCTCGTACACGTCCTTGCACGGGGTGCCGGCCGGGTTCACCACCGCGCCGGCGATGCAGGTGGCGATCACGTCGGCGATGCCGAGCGAGGAGGTGCCCAGGTCGTTGCCGCCGATCCCCAGGGTGACCAGCGTGGTGCCGGGGGTCAGGGCGTTGAACTGCGGGTCGTTGACCGGGATGCCGAAGTCGGTCTGGGTGCCGGTCAGATCCTTCACCTTGGCGGCCGAGCAGGTCACGTCGGTGTAGGAGGCGGCGCCGAGGGCCGCGGCGACCAGGTGGCCGTAGTTGTGGTCGGAGCGCAGGCAGAGCCCGGCCGACTGGCCGGGCACCCCGGCGCCGGCCGCGTAGGAGTCACCGAGGGCGACATAGGCGGGGCCGGTGCTGCCGTCCGCGACGGCGGGCGTGGCCGAGAGTGCGGCCAGTGCAGTGGCCGCGAGCAGGCCGCCGATGATTTTCCGGGCAGGGCGAAGCACGGTTCCTCCTGGGGGAGAGAAACATGGGTGGGTGGGGGCAAAGCCGCGGCTGCTACTCCCAAGTAAGTTACCGTCAGGTTTCGTAACCGTCTACGGAAAGCGGGCGGGGAAATTTGCCGCCGAATTACGCGTCATTGCGGAGCGAAATTCGGGCGGATAGTCGGCCGGTTGACGGAGCCGAACGGAACCCCACAGGATCGGACCGACCTGGAAATCCCTGGAGGACGCCGTATGGCACTGGACGCCGACGTGATCGTGATCGGAGCCGGCCTGGCCGGACTCGTCGCCACCGCCGAACTGGCCGACGCCGGACGCAAGGTGATCCTGCTCGACCAGGAGCCCGCGGCCTCCCTCGGCGGCCAGGCGCACTGGTCGTTCGGCGGCCTCTTCCTGGTCGACTCGCCCGAGCAGCGCCGGATGCGGATCCGCGACTCACGCGAACTCGCCTGGCAGGACTGGCTCGGCACAGCCGGCTTCGACCGCCCCGAAGACCGCTGGCCGCGCGCCTGGGCCGAGGCCTACGTGGACTTCGCCGCCGGGGAGAAGCGGGCCTGGCTGCGGGCCCAGGGGGTGCGGTTCTTCCCGGTGGTCGGCTGGGCCGAGCGCGGCGGACTGCTGGCAGACGGACCGGGCAACTCGGTGCCCCGCTTCCACATCACCTGGGGCACCGGGCCGGGCCTGGTCGAGCCGTTCGCCCGCCGGGTGCGCACCGCCGCCGCAAAGGGCCTGGTGGAGCTGCGGTTCCGGCACCGGGTCACCGAACTCGCCGCCACCGCGGGCAGCTTGGACACGGTGCGCGGCGAGGTGCTGGCGCCCAGCGCCGTGCAGCGCGGCCAGGCCAGCTCGCGCAGCGCCGTCGGCGCCTTCGAACTGCGCGCCCAGGCCGTCATCACGGCCTCCGGCGGGATCGGCGGCAACCACGAACTGGTCCGCAAGGCCTGGCCGGCCCGGCTCGGCACCCCGCCCACCCGGCTGCTCAGCGGCGTGCCCGCCCACGTCGACGGGCTGATGCAGCAGGTGGCCGGCGCGGCGGGCGGCCACCTGATCAACGGCGACCGGATGTGGCACTACACCGAGGGCATCGAGAACTGGAACCCGATCTGGGAGCGCCACGGCATCCGCATCCTGCCCGGCCCGTCCTCGCTCTGGCTGGACGCCCGCGGCAACCGGCTGCCCGTCCCGCTCTTCCCCGGCTTCGACACCCTGGGCACCCTGGAGCACATCATGCGCACCGGGCACGAGCACACCTGGTTCGTGCTCACCCAGAAGATCATCGAGAAGGAGTTCGCGCTCTCCGGCTCCGAACAGAACCCCGACCTGACCGGCCGCGACATCCGCCAGGTGCTGGGCCGCGCGCTGCCCGGCGCGCCCGCCCCGGTGGAGGCGTTCAAGAAGTACGGCGCCGACTTCGTGGTCGCCGACCGGCTGGACGAACTGGTGGCCGGGATGAACAGGGTCACCGGGGACGAGCTGGTCGACGCCGCCGCGCTGCGCCGCCAGATCGAGGACCGCGACCGGGAGCTGGCCAACCCGTTCAGCAAGGACCTCCAGGTCACCGCGATCCACGGCGCCCGCCGCTACCTGGGCGACCGCCTGGTGCGCACCGCCACCCCGCACCGGCTGCTCGACCCCAAGGCCGGCCCGCTGATCGCGGTGCGGCTGCACATCCTCACCCGCAAGTCGCTCGGCGGCCTGGAGACCGACCTGTCCGGTCGCGTGCTGCGCGCCGACGGCTCGGTGCTGGACGGGCTCTACGCGGCCGGCGAGGTGGCCGGCTTCGGCGGCGGCGGGGTGCACGGCTACCGCTCCCTGGAGGGCACCTTCCTGGGCGGCTGCCTGTTCTCGGGGCGCGCGGCGGGGCGGGCGGCAGCCGCGGCCACGGCTTGACGCGCCGGGGGCTGGAGCCGTGGTGGCCGCCGCCCGATGCGTCGGGGGCTGCGCCCGTGGCGGCCGCCTGATGCGTCGGGGGCTGCGCCCGTGGCGGCGGCCCGGGTGGTGGCTTGACGCGTCGGAGCTGCTGCCCGGGTGGTGGCCTGACGCGTTGTGAGTGGCTCCTCGGGAGAGAATCGTTCCGGAGACCGTTCGGGATCCATCCGTTTGAGAAAGGTCAGGGCCGTATGTCACAGCAGGTCAGGGGCGTCATCGCACCGGGCAAGGGTGAACCGGTACGGGTCGAGACGATCGTGGTGCCCGACCCGGGGCCGGGCGAGGCGGTGGTCCGGGTGCAGGCCTGCGGTGTCTGCCACACCGACCTGCACTACCGCGAGGGCGGGATCAACGACGACTTCCCGTTCCTGCTCGGGCACGAGGCCGCGGGCATCGTCGAGCAGGTCGGCGAGGGCGTCACCGAGGTCGCGCCCGGCGACTTCGTGATCCTCAACTGGCGTGCCGTCTGCGGACAGTGCCGCGCCTGCCGCCGAGGCCGGCCGCAGTACTGCTTCGCCACCCACAACGCCAAGCAGCCGATGACGCTGCTGGACGGCACCAAGCTGTCGCCCGCCCTGGGGATCGGCGCCTTCGCCGAGAAGACCCTGGTCGCCGCCGGCCAGTGCACCAAGGTCGACCCGGCCGCCTCCCCGGCCGCCGCCGGCCTGCTCGGCTGCGGTGTGATGGCCGGCCTGGGTGCCGCCGTCAACACCGGTGCGGTCGGCCGCGGCGACAGCGTCGCGGTGATCGGCTGCGGCGGCGTCGGCAACGCCGCCGTGCTGGGCGCCCGGCTGGCCGGCGCCGCCAAGATCATCGCCGTCGACCTGGACCCCCGCAAGCTGGAGCGCGCCCGCGGTCTCGGCGCCACCCACACCCTGGACGCCGGTGACGGCGACGTGGTGGAGGCCATCCGCGAGCTCACCGGCGGCTTCGGCGCCGACGTGGTGATCGACGCGGTCGGCCGCCCCGAGACCTACAAGCAGGCCTTCTACGCCCGCGACCTGGCCGGCACCGTGGTTCTGGTCGGCGTGCCCACCCCGGAGATGACCCTCGAACTGCCGCTGCTCGACGTGTTCGGCCGCGGCGGAGCGCTGAAGTCCTCCTGGTACGGCGACTGCCTGCCGTCCCGCGACTTCCCGATGCTGATCGACCTCTACCTGCAGGGCCGCCTGGACCTGGACGCCTTCGTCACCGAGACCATCGGCCTGGACGACGTCGAGGCCGCCTTCGAGAAGATGCACGGCGGCGACGTGCTCCGTTCGGTGGTGCTGTTCTGATGCGTCAGCTGCCCCCCGAGCCCGAGATCGAGCACCTCGTCACCGCCGGCACCTTCGAACTGGACGGCGGCAGTTGGGAGGTGGAGAACAACGTCTGGATCATCGCCAACGAGGACGAGGCGGTGGTGATCGACCCCGCGCACGACCCCGTCGCCATCGCCGATGTCCTCGGCGAGCGCCAGGTGCTGGCCATCATCTGCACCCACGCCCACAACGACCACGTCAACGCGGCCCCCGAGCTGGCCGCGATCACGGGTGCCCCGATCTACCTGCACCCCGAAGACCTGCCGCTGTGGAAGCAGGCCCACCCCGACGACACTCCGGACGAGGAGCTGACGGACGGCCAGCGCATCGTCGTCGGCGGCCTCTACCTGCACATCCGCCACACCCCGGGCCACACCCCGGGCGGCGTGAGCGTCTACGTTCCGGCGCTGGGCGTGGTGTTCACGGGTGACACCCTCTTCCAGGGCGGCCCGGGCGCCACCGGGCGGTCGTTCTCCGACTTCCCGACCATCATCCGCTCGATCGAGACCCGGCTCTTCGACCTGCCCGGCGAGACGGTCGTGCACACCGGCCACGGGCCGACCACGACCATCGGCGAGGAGCGCCCGCACCTGGGGGAGTGGGTGGCGCGCGGGTACTGATTGCATTGTGATGGGCCGTCAGCTCGGTTGAGCTGACGGCCCGTTGGGTCTTCTGCGGACGGATCTCGGCCAGGCGAACGGACCGCCCTTGGCCGCGGCGTGGTCGACGGGGACTCCCCGTGCGTTGATCGTAACGATGTTCGCAGCGCCGGCCGCACTCACCGCATCAGTCTTGCTCTGCCGCCGGGGCCAGTCGACTCGATGCGCGGGCCCTCGGGCAGTCGAACTCGACACCCGCATCGACCTGCGCGACGCGGTCGGCCGGATCACCGCGCCCACCCTCGTGCTGTCGAGCGCCGACGACCAGATCATCCCGCCCCACCACCAACGCGAACCGGCCGCCGCCATCCGGCAGGTCGACCACCTCCAGGTCCCCGGCAGCCACGGCCTGCCTGCCGTTCGAGGACCCCCGGCGCGGTTCTTCTCGATCGTCACCGAGGACGTCGACAAGCAGCAGGCGCAGGGCCGGATTTGAGGCCACGTGTCGAGGCCACCACCTGCGCGTCCGGGCCATGCGGAGGGTGCCTGAGGGGGCGCTGCTAGCCTGATCGGCGTGATCGGGAAGGGCACCAGACCGCGGATATCCGGCTTACTGGCGCCAAGCGGTCCGCAACGGGCGCTCATCGCCGCGAGCTTCGTCAACCGGGTGGGCAACGGGCTGTTCAACACCGCCGCGGTGCTCTACTTCACGCTGGTGGTGCACCTGCCCGCCGCACGGGTCGGTGTCGGCCTCACGATCGCCGGGCTGGTCGGGCTGCTGTCCGGGATCCCGGCCGGAAACCTGGCCGACCGGTACGGGCCGCGCACGGTCTGGCTGACGGCCCTCGCGATGCAGGCCGCGACGATGGCCGCCTTCGTCTTCATCCACGGCTGGGTCACGTTCACGCTCATCGCCGCCCTGGACCGGCTGGCGGCAACGGCGAGCGGCGCCGCAGGCGGTGCGCTCATCGCCCGTGCCGGCGGCGAGCGCCCGGCCGCCTTCAGGGCGAAACTCCGCACGTTCGTCAACCTCGGCGTGGTTCTGGGCGCCCTCGGCGCTGCCTTCGCCGTCTCGGTCGGCACCCGCACGGCCTACACCGCGCTCATCCTCGCCAACGCCGCCAGCTTCGCCTGCGCCGGCCTGATCGCCCTGGTCGGCGTCCCGAACTACCAGCCCCTGCCCCGGCCCAAGGAACACCACCGCGGGGCCGTCCTGTCCGACCGGCCGTTCGTGTCCTTCGTCGCGCTCTACGGCGCGATGGGCCTGCAGTACCAGACCGTCTCCCTGCTGCTGCCGATCTGGCTCTCCGCCCACACCGACGCGCCCCGCTGGACCGTGGCGGCGGTCAACGCCGTCAACAGCGGGGTGTGCGTGCTGCTCCAGAGCCGGATCGGCTCCCGGGTGGAAACGCCGCGCCAGGGCGGCCGGGCGTTCCGCCTCGCGGGGCTGCTCTTCCTGGTCAGCTGCCCCTTGATGGCCCTGACCGCGGACGTTCCGGTCTGGGTCGCGCCAGTGCTCGCCGTCCTCGCCGTCGGCGTGCACAGTCTCGGCGAGGTGTGGGAGTCCTCCGGCGGCTACGCACTCGGCTACGGTCTCGCCCCCGACCACGCCCAGGGGCAGTACCAGGGCCTCTTCGGCGCCGGCTTCGACGCCGGCCAGGCCCTGGCTCCGGTGGTCCTCACCACAGCAGTCCTCGGACTCGGACACGCCGGCTGGCTGCTGCTCGGCGCGCTCTTCGCGGCTGTCGGCGCGGCCGGCCCACCGGTGGCCGCCTGGGCGGAGCGCACCCGCCGCCCGAGCCCTTCGCCGACTCCGGTTGCGCCCACCGCCCGGTGATCCAAACGACCGACGCCGAGAGGGGCCGCGCGGGAGCGGATCCGGCTTCAGGCCGTGGTCCGCTTCGGGGGCGGGGGGAGAGACTCGGGCTCGCCGATCCACAGGTGGACCGAGTATCCAGCCAGGGCCGCGCAGCGGTTCACGTGTCGGCTTGGTCTCGGGGCGGCCGGATCCTCGGCAGGCCGAAGCCTGCCATCTGCTTCTCCTCGTAGGAGAGGAAGCCCATCTGCCGGTAGAAGGCGTGGTTCCTCTTCCCCTCCGGTGTCGACTCATGGTCGGTGGACAACAGGAAGAAGCGACAGTGCGCGTACCGCTCCATCAGGTGTTCAAGCAACGCCCGGCCGATGCCGTGCCGGTGGAACTTCGGGTTGACCAGCAGGTCCTGGACGTAGCAGATGCTTTCATCGTCGGAGACCGTTCTGGCCAGGCCAAGGAGCATGCCTGACTCATCGCGGGCAGTGATGACCAGGTGTGAGTTGGCCAGACCGCGACAGAGCTTGTCGACGTCGCAGGTGTACCCCTCCCAACCGACCGAGTCGTAGAGCTCGAACATCTCCTCCGGGTCGAACTCGGTTTCCTCCGCAAGGACCATGCCGGACTCTCCCACTCCACTCAGCCACCTCGCGCCGGCACGGCCCGGGGCTCAGTCTGCGCTGCCTGCGACTTCCCCGCCCGGGCGGCAAGCAAGGTGGTGCCATCCAGCTGCCCGTCCAGCATGCATCCTCTATTGATCTTGCCGGATACACAACGCATGCCGGTCTCCAGGTTGGCGCCCCGCAGCGATCAATTACCCGGTCGACCAATCGAGCCGAGCCACTACACGCCGTAGCTGTATCCGATCGTCAGCCGCGTCGGGAGGCACCACTCCGAGTACTGGATCAGCCCCGCGTCATCGCCCCAGCGGGTGGCCCCGGCCAGGATCGGCGCACCGACTTCGAGCCCGAGGGCAGCGGCCTCGCGCGCATCGGCGGCCCGCCCGTGCATGTCGTCGCGGGCGGTGGTGATGCGGCGGTTCGTCGCTTCGAGAACGCGAGCGGTGATGCCGTCGTTCTTCGCGGGCGCGGTACTGAGTAGATCGGGCACCAGCACCGCGAATTGAGCTGGAAACCAGTCCACGGCGAACAGCGTCCGCACACTGCTGCGGCCGGCCACGTACTCGCGCCGCACCACCTGGTCCCCGTGGTCGAGGTCGAACAGGTCGGCCACATACACGGGAGGAACGACCAGCTGAGCTGCCGTCACAATGCTGGTCTCGCCGTCCATGAAGGTCCGCATGGTGCTCCGGACTGCGGAGAGACGGTCGGCCGGGCTCGCGGCGGCGGGGGTCTCGTCCGCTACGAAGGTGCCGCGCGGGCTGGTGCGGATCAGCTTCTCCACCTGGAGCTGCGAGAGCGCCTTGCGCACCGTCTCGACTGCGACGCCCCAGGTGGTGGCAAGTTCCTTGTTGCTGGGGAGCTTTGCGCCTGCCGGGAGGGCGCCGGTGAGGATCTGGCGCCGGTAGTGGTCGGTGAGTTGGGCGAACGTCTTCTCAGCAGGCATGAATGAATCCTCCTCCGCTTGGACGGTCTCTACGGTCAGGGGCAGTCTCAACACCTCACGTTGCGCGCGGCCAGCAGCGGCCTGGCCCGCTCGTACAGGCTCCGAGCGAGGTGGTTGCGGCGGATGTGCGGGCCGATGGCTGTCAGCATGGCGCGCATCCGGTCGTCCGCTCGGCCGGACTGCACCAGCGGGTAGTCGTCCAGTACTTGGTGCCAGTCCGCGCAGGCCTCCTCCAAGTGGCCGATCTCCAGTTTCCGTTCTGCCAGCAGCGAGTTGTAGCGGACGCGGGTTTGGCGATTACCAGGGCCGCGGAGCCGGGCGGACTCCTGGAGGTCAGCGATCGCCCCGGCGCGGTCGCCCAGTTCGTAGCGCACCTGACCCTTGTGATAGGCGAGAGCTGACCAGTCGTAGGACCCGACCACCGTGGTTCGCGACTCGGCGTGGTCCATGGCGACCTCGGCTTCCCTGAGGTGCGCAAGCGCCTCGGCCCGGTTCCCGACCTGGGCTGACGCGTGCGCCAGCTGACCGGCGAGGAAGGCCCGCTTGCGTGGCCCGGCGGTCGGACTGGCAGACGAGGCCGCCCCGGCCAACCGCAGCGCCACCTGGCTGTGCCTGAGATCGACGGCCTGCACACTCATGCCACGCAGCGCGGTGCAGTAGGCCTGGTGATCGCCCGCTGCCCCGGCCAGTTCAAGCGCGTTGACGTAGTACCGCTGCGCCAGGTGGTCGGCGCGCTCGTCCATCGCCATGTGTCCTGTCAGATAAAGGTGATCGGCGGCGGCAGACAGCATCGCCTTGCGGACCTTCTCGGAGGCGTTGGCCCGCAAACAGGGGGCGATGTTGTTGACCAGGAACGCGGCGGCCATCGGCCGGGCCGTACGGCCGCCGAACTGGTCTTCCAGGTCGCTGATCCGCTCGGTCATGGCGGTGACCGAGTCGACCTCGGCCATCCCGATCCGCGCGTGCGGATTGGTCTTCAGCCGGGCGAAACGTGAGAGAGAGTCAGGCCAGTCCGGGATGGTCAGAGCGACCGAGTACAGGCCGGCTGCGAGGACGCCCCTGCGTGATGGATCCATGTCCGTGCTCCCAAGGTCGACCAACCCGACGACGGCGTCAGGGGATTCGGGCTGCAAGTCGGGCTGGTCGGCGAATCCGGCTTCGAAGGCCGTGATCTGCCGTCCGAGCTTTCGAGTGAGGGCTTCGAGGACGATCGGCTGGTATTTGGCCATGGGGCGTGTGCCGGACAGCCAATGAGAGACAGCAGACTCGTCGTATTTCAGGCGACGGCCGGTCTCCGTGCCCAAACGATTGACGGCGCGGGCGAAGTCACCGAGACCCCAGCGGGTCTCCGCCAGCAGTGCGGAGAGCTTGAGATTCGGGGTCTTCACACGCGCCATCTCGGCACCTCCTGGAGAGGTTTCAAGGGTTTCAAGGTCCTGCGTCAGCCATGCAACGCCCACAACCAGTATCCGTCTGTTGACTGTACGTCATGCAGGTCACTCGGGTCACGGGCTTCTGAAGATGCCCAAGGCCGGGCTGCGGCCTGCCCCCGTTGCACCTCATGAAGGGCTCACCGTCCATGCGCGTGTCCAGCAACAGCTTCCTCCTGATCCGGGCCGCGAGCGCCGTCCCGGCCAGCCGAGCGCACGTAGCCCGGCTGCTGCGCCGATGGGGAGTGCGAACTGACGAGGACTCTTCGCTGGCCCTGGAAATCGTCGTGTCGGAGCTGGTGACCAACGCGGTGACGCATGGTGCGGGGCTGCTGATCACGGTGGCGCTGGCTGTCAACGTCGGTGCTGGGAGCCTCATCGTGGAGGTCCATGACCGGTCGGCGAGGATGCCGCGGTGCCGTCAGGCTGCGGAGGATGATGAGGGCGGTCGGGGCCTTGCCCTGGTTGCGGCGCTGGTCATCGCGCATGGGTGTGAACGCACCCTGCGCGGCAAGAAGGTGTGGGCTGAGATTGCCTTGCCTCCCCAGGTGTTGACCCGTCGCCAGTTCATTTTCCGGTCCCGCCGCGCCACTTGGCCGCCGCTCCAAATGGTTTCTGGCGCGATGCGGCGATTGGCAGAGCAGCGAGATGACGAGGTGCGCTGAAGGAACATGTTCATGTAACTGATCTGTGGCATGAGGATGGTTGGTCGGGGACCGTCTTCCCGTCAACATGCAGACTACTGCCGGGATATGAGCCGCCGACTCCCCTGCTATGGTGCGCCAATGTCATCGATCAAGAAGTTCCAAGTCACCTTTGACTGTGCAGAACCTGAGCGCGTCGGCCGCTTCTGGTGTGAGGTGTTGGGGTACGTCGGACCGCCGGCGCCGGAGGGGTTCGCCAGTTGGGAGGATTTCGACCGCTCCCAGTCTCCTGACGATCAGGGTTCATGGTTCGCCTGCAGTGATCCCACGGGTGTGGGCCCGCGACTGTACTTCCAGCGCGTTCCCGAAGGGAAGGTCGCCAAGAACCGGGTGCACCTTGACGTGAGGGTCGGCACCGGACTCGTGGGTGAAGAGCGCCTCGCCGTGCTCGAAGCCGAGTGCACACGACTGATGGCGCTCGGCGCGGTACGCGTGGAACTGCTGTATGACGGCCACGACTCATGCATCGTGATGCAGGACATCGAGGGCAACGAGTTCTGCGTCGACTGAGCATCCTCCGAGCAGGCGAGGTGGAGCCGAGCCTCGCGGTGTGAATGCCGTCGCCCTCCGAACTCAACCCAGCGTGATCCACCGGATGCCTAAGCGGCCCACCTCCGCCAGCTCCCCCTCGCCGATCGGGTCGCGTCCCGTCGCCTTGCGCAGGAAGCGGAGTTGGCCCCAGCCCAGTTGCTCCAGGCTTGCCGTGCTGTCCGGGCCGAGCAGGAGTTCCTGCACCACGCTCGCCGCTTGCGGGGTCAGCCACGGCTCACGCCCGAGCGCATCGGCCAGGTCGAGGCCGTGGATGGCGAGTTCGACCACTCTGGTCACCAGGAAGTCCGACAGCAGCATCGGATCGCCGTGCCGGGTGCGGACCACGCGGCTGTCGGGCTCGGCTTGGCACAGGCGGTACGCCTCCTGCCAGGTGGCGTCGAAACCCTCCACGAGGCCGTCCCCGTCCGCCTGTTGGGCTGCATCGTGCTGGGCCAGTGCGATGCGTGCCGCGTTGGTGCCCGGGGCGAAGCGGGCGTCGGGCCGGTAGTACTCGGTTGCCGAGACCTCCGGGCGGGGCGGTGCCGGGGCGGCCAGCATGCCGGGCAACCAGGCGATCACTACCCGGACATGGGCCAGGAGTTCGCCAACCGTCCACGGCGTGCACCGCGTTGGCAGCCGCCACTCGGCCTGCGCTACCCCGGTCATGGCCTGGGTGAGCCGCCCGGCCTCCAGGCGAAACGCCTCGACTACCCGCCCCTGGTTCATGCTGATCAAGCTACCCGGTGCTGACTCGTGCGCCCCACGCGCTGGAGGATTGGCGACGCCCTTGTGGGCATGGAATGGCTGCCTCTTTGGGAACTCTTTGTCTTTATCAGGCTTTTGCATTGCCTGGCTGGTTACCGTTCACCACAAGCGGGTTGCGAATGCGACCCACCACAGACGGAGGTTCAGGTATGCGACGAACCATCAGCAAGCTCGGCGGTATCACCGCTGTCTCGATGCTCGCCGTGGCGTTGGCCCAGCCCGCGCAGGCGGCTCAGAGCAGTAGTGCCGCTGCCCGCCCCGCGGACGCCACGGCGCCGGCCTACTTCGAGTTCACCGACGGCACGGACACCTTCGTCATCCAGCTGACCGACCCGACGAGGATCCAGCAGGCGCGGAACGTCCTGGCCGGCGTGGACACCGAGAACGTCAGCGTGATGGGGACGGTCGTCAAGAGCCCGGCTCCGTACAACCAGCAGTGGAACTACCAACTCGACCCGAACTCGGTGAAGTTCTTCAGCATGGCCACCGAGGTGTGCGACGCGAGCATCGCGTACGTCAACGACCACCTGAACGAGGTCGGCGGCGCGTTCCTGCCCAACTCCACCTGGTGCCCCTGGCATTCGAAGCTGACGCGCGAGGTCACGGCGCCGTAAGGCGGTACCGTCCGCACGGCTGAGCGCCCCGGCGGCTGGAGCGGCAGGCTTGGTGTGCCGCTCCAGCCGCTGGGGTGCCGCCGTTCGGGTGGCACTTGGGCCCGCCCGGCATGGCTGGGATCCCGCCCTGGAACACCTGCCGGTGAACCCCGACCCCCCAGTCCCCGGTAGGTCCTCATGCCCGAGAACGAGCTCCCGCGCTTCCTCGCCGCTCTCAGCCCCGCCAGCCTTGAGAAGGTGCGGCAGCAGACTCCCGAGAAGCAGGCGCAGTTGGCCTCGGCCTGGGAGACCGAGCTCATCGAGGACACCGATCTGGACACGCTCAGCGAGCTGTCCCCGCCGGCGGCGGAGGAGGAGGCGGCCGAGCGGGTGGTGAGGGCCTACTTCAAGCAGTGACCCCGGCCCCGGCTCCACCCCCGCGCCCGGCCGCCTCTAACCTCTGAACCCTGGTCCGAGGGAGGCGGGAGGGCGCGGGTAGTGAGTGGTGTCGAATCCGTCGCCGCCCTGGTGCGGCTGCTGCGGGCGCACCCGGACACCTGCCGGTGGACCGGCGGCCTCGGCCCCGCGGACCTTGCACGTGCCGAGCGGGAACTCGGCTCCCCCTTCCCGTCCTCCTACCGCTACTTCCTTGCGGAGCTTGGCAGTTGCGAGGCCGACGGTACGGACTTCCTCGGCGTCTACCGGACGGCGGCCCTGGGGGACACGCTGCTCGGGACGGTCGAGGCGACCCTTGACGCCCGCACCGACGAGCGCTTTCCGCGTGAACTCCTGGTCATCCAGTACGACGGCATGGGCGGCCTGGTGTCACTCGACACCGCACAGCGCGACGCGGACGGCGAACACCCGGTCGTCGTCTGGGATCCGGGCTCGGGCGACCGCGGCGGCCCCGAGCGGCTCGCCGACGATTTCGGCAGCTACGCGCTGCGGCAGTGCAGCAGGTCGTTGCTCGACGGGTGACCAGGCTGTCGTGGCGTCACCGATGACAGCTGTCATACCGGATTGCTGCCTGCGGACACTGAGGCGCGATCGGCTCCCCGGCCTACCGTTGGGGCCATGGAGATCAGCAAGAACCTCAGCGTCCCGGCCGTCCGCGGTACCCAGTGGAGCGTCGCCCTGCTCGGCGGTCTGAAGCGGGATGGTGCCTTCCGGGCCAAGGAGCGGACCGTGCACGTCTCGGCAGTGGGTGGCGCCAAGCTGGACCACTCCGAGGCACAGCTGCCGGCCGGCCCGACCCACCTGGTGAAGGCGAGCCTGGTCGGTGGCGCGGAGCTGACCTACCCGGCCGGCGCCTCCGCCGAGGTCGACGCCTTCTCGGTGCTCGGCGGCGTCGACCTCGCCGTCCCGGCGGGCACCACGGTCGAGGTGAGCGGCTTCTCGCTCTTCGGCCCGCGCAGCACGGGCGTGGCCGGTGAGGTGGACGGCCCGGTGGTCAAGGTGCGGTCCTACTCGCTGATCGGCGGCGTCAAGGTCCGCCAGGCGTGACCCCCGAGCGGCCGAAGGGCGGCTCAGAGCGCCGCGAGTTGCTCGGTCAGGGTGTCGGTCTGCTGGAAGGTCAGGCCGGCCAGGGCGATGTGGCGCCAGTGGACGGTGCCGTCGGCGTCGAGGATGAAGACGGAGCGGCGCAGGCCGAGGCCTGGGACGGCGATACCGTAGGCCTTGGCGACGGTGCGCTCGGGGTCGGCGAGCAGCGGGAAGCGCAGGTCGTAATGGCGGGCGAAGGCCTCGTGGCTCTCCAGGCCCTGCGGGCTGATGCCCCAGACGGTGGCGCCGAGGTCGCGGAAGCGGTCCAGGTCCGAGGTGTAGGAGCAGAGCTGCTTGGTGCAGACGGGGGTGTTGTCGCCCGGGTAGAAGACCAGGACCAGCGGGCTGCCCTTGGCGTCGGCGAGGCGGTAGTCGCGGTGCTCGGCGGTGCCGTCGGTGGAGAGCAGCAGGCCGGGAAGGGTGAAGTCCGGGGCGGGGGAGCCGACTTCGGGGGACTTGGCCATCGGAGAATCCTTCGGCAGGCAGGAGAGAGAACGTTCGTTCTTCCAGCGCATGGTAGTACGGTCGCAGCTGTGAGTACACCTTCCCCCGCCCGTGAGCGCCTCCTCACCACCGCCACCCGCCTGTTCTACGCCGAGGGGATCCACGCGGTCGGGGTGGACCGGATCGTGACCGAGGCCGGGGTCACCCGGGCCACCTTCTACCGGCACTTCCCGAGCAAGGAGGACCTGGTCCGCAGCTACATCCAGGCGTGGGACGCCGGAGTGCGGGCCGAGGCCGCGGCGGCGATGGCCGGCGGGCTGACGGGGGAGCAGGGGCTCGCGTTGCTGGTGAGCCGGCTTGGGCAGGAGATGTGCGGGCCGGGGTTCCGGGGGTGCCCGTTCATCAACGCGGCGGCGGAGTACCCGGATCCGGCGCACCCGGTGGCGCAGGCGATCGTGGCGCACCGGGAGTGGCTGCTCGGGGTGTTCGAGGAGTGGCTGCGGTCTGCCGGGGTGCCCGAGCCGCAGCAGCGGGCCGGGGTGCTGATGCTGCTGCGGGACGGCGCGATGGTGGGGGCCGCGCTCGGGGAGCCGGAGGCGGTCGCGGAGCAGCTGACGGCGGGGGTGACGGCGCTGGTCGCGGGGGGCTGACGGGCGTCGGAGGGGCGGCCCGTGCACCTCAGCGGTCTGGACGGCGTCAGCGTCCGCGCCCTTCAGCGGCGCGGGCGGCTCAGGCGGTACAGGCGGTACAGCGTCAGCCGCACAGGCGTTACGGCGTCAGCGGCGCGGCCCGTACATGATGACGGCGACCCCGGCCAGGCAGATCGCGGCGCCGATCAGGTCGTAGCGGGTCGGCCGGAATCCGTCGGCGACCACGCCCCAGGCGAGCGAGCCCGCCACGAAGACGCCGCCGTACGCGGCCAGCACCCGGCCGAAGTGGCTGTCCGGCTGCAGGGTGGCCACGAAGCCGTACGCCCCGAGCGTCACCACGCCGGCCCCGATCCAGGCCCAGCCCCGGTGCTCCCGGACGCCCTGCCACACCAGCCAGGCGCCGCCGATCTCCAGCAGCGCGGAGAGCAGGAACAGCACGATGGAGCGGGCGACGGTCATGAGCAGCGAGTTTACGGTGTGCCCGGGGCGGGACAGCGGGACGGCGGGGGGCGGTACGCCCGGGCACGCGGCCGGGCAGGCGGCCGGGCCCGGTCGGGTCGGGCGGCTCATGCGGTCGGGACGCGGGCGCACGGACCGTGAGAGGGCAACCAGGTCCGGGGATGCTCACCTTCGACCCGTTCGGCCGGGGCCCGGGCGCCGTGCTCCGCTACGGGCAGGGCACCGCGCAGGGTCTGCTGCTGGCGGCGCGGCTCGCCGAGCGGCTCGGGCTGCTGGATGCCGCCGGGGCGGCCGCCCACCTGCGGTTGCTGGCCGCGGCGGGGCTGCCCACCGAGCTCGGCCGAAAGGCGGTGGCAGCACGGGAGTTGGTGCTACTGCGGGCGCTCGGGAACCCCCGGGTGGCCGGCGGATCGATGCTGACCGCCGTCTCGCCGGACGACGCCGACGCGCTGCGCCCGGTCGAGCAGCCCGCGGTGCCGGTGGCGCGGGCGGTGCGGGCCGCAGTGGTGGCGTAACCCGGAGCCCTCCCGCAAGCGGGGCTCCCAGCGTGCGGCCCCCTGTGACCGCCGCCCCAGGACCCGGCCGTGGCCGTACTCCCGTGCGATCGGGACATCAGGACACGGAACTGGAGCCGTTCTACGCCGAGGCCGAGCGGCTCTACCGGGTGCACGGCCACCCGCGCGGCGCCGAGCGGCCGGGCGACCCGACCGCGCCGCCGCGCTCCGGCCCGTTCCCGCACCCGCCCGTCGAGCACGAACCCTATGTGGCCGACCTGGAGCGGCGGTTGCGCCGACAGGGCCTGCACCCGTTCCCGCTGGAACTCGGCATCGACCTCGCCCTGGGCCGCTCCTGCCTGCGCTGCGGCACCTGCGACGGGTTCCCGTGCCGGGTCGGCGCCAAGAGCGACGCCGAGACCCGGGCGCTGCGCCCCGCGCTGCGCCGCGGCAACGTCCGCCTGCTAACCCACACCCGGGTCACCCGGCTGGACACCGACAGAGCCGGCCGGGCCGTGACCACTGTGCACGCCCTGCGCGAGGGCCGCCCGGTGACGGCGACGGTGACCGCCGGCCGGGTGGTGCTCTCCGCCGGCGCGATCAACTCGGCTGCCCTGCTGCTGCGTTCGGCGAACAAGCAGTATCCGGACGGCCTGGCGAACGGCTCAGGCCTGGTGGGCCGCAACCTGATGCTGCACAACAACAGCGTGGTGGTGGCGGTGGATCCGCGCCGCCGCAACCCGGTCACCTTCCAGAAGACCCTGGCCGTCAACGACTTCTACCACTCGGGCCCCAGCGGCCGGTATCCGCTCGGCAACCTGCAACTGATGGGCAAGGTGCGCCCCGAGATGCTGCCCGCCGCCTGTCCCCACGGGCTGCGGGTCGGGCTCACCGCGCATAGCCTCGACTGGTGGGTGATGTCGGAGGACCTGCCCGACCCGGACAACCGGGTCACCCCGGCGCCCGACGGCCAGATCGTGCTGCGCCGCGAGCCCACCAACCTGCGTGCCCACCGCGAACTGCTGCGGGCCGCCCGCCGGATGCTGCGCCGAGCCGGTTATCCGCTGGTGCTCGCCCACCGGATGGGCATCGACGCGACCGGTCACCAGTGCGGCACCACGGTCGCCGGGCTGGACGGGGCACGCTCGGTGCTCGACCCGCTGCGCCGCAGCCACCAGCTGCGCAACCTCTATGTGGTGGACGGCGGTTACTTTCCGTCCTCCGCCGCCGTCAACCCGACCCTGACCATCGCGGCCCGAGCCCTGCGCACCGCCCGACTGGGCGGACTGCTCGACTGATGAAACCCAACGGGTGAACCCTCAAGAAGCAAGAAGAGCAAGAGAGTTGCTCAGACAGCTAGGAGAGTCATGTCAACCGCAACCGCAACCGCCGCCGTCGCCCGGTCCGCCGGGCAGGCGTTCGGCATCGAGCGGATCCAGCTCGACGACCCCCGCCCGCACGAGGTGCTGGTGGAACTGGAGGCCGTCGGCATCTGCCACACCGACCTGAGCGTGCGGGCCGGTCACACCCCGTTCCCGCTGCCCGGCGTGCTCGGCCACGAGGGCGTCGGCACGGTCGCCGCCGTGGGAGACGCGGTCACCGCGACCACCCGCGGTGAGCGGGTGCTGCTCAGCTTCGACTCCTGCGGTGCCTGCCGGGCCTGCCGGGAGCTGCGCCCGGTGCAGTGCCTGCACTGGCAGGCGCTCAACCTGTTCGGCGGCCGCCGCCTGGACGGCTCGCCGGTGCTGTGGGACGACGCCGGCCGATCGCTGCACGGCAAGTTCTTCGGGCAGTCGTCCTTCGCCACCCTGGCACTGGCCTCCGACCGCAACGTGGTGCCGGTACCCAAGGGGTTGCCCGCCGAGGCGCTGGCCCCGTTCGGCTGCGGAGTGCAGACCGGCGCCGGCGCGGTGCTGAACGTGCTGCGCCCCGAGCCCGGCCACACGCTCGCCGTCTTCGGAGCCGGCGGCGTCGGCCTGGCCGCCGTGATGGCCGCCCGGCTCACCGCCGCCACCCGGATCATCGCCGTCGACCTCCACCCCGCCCGCCTGGAGCTGGCCCGCGAGCTGGGCGCCACCGACATCGTCGACGCCCATGAGCAGGACGCCGTGGCCGCGATCGAGGACCTGACGGACGGTCATGGCGCCGACCGCGCACTGGAGGCCAGCGGCGCCCTCCCGGCGCTGCGGCAGGCGGTCACCGCGCTGGCCGTCGGCGGCGTGCTCGGCGTGGCCGGCGCACCGCCGCAGGGCACCGAGCTCGGGCTCGACATCCCGCAGCTGCTGGACCGGGCTCCGCGGATCGTCGGCATCAACCAGGGCGCCAGCATGCCGCAGCGGTTCCTGCCCGCCCTCGTGGAGCTGTTCCGCACCGGCAGACTGCCGGTCGACAAGCTGGTCCGCGGCTATCCCTTCGAGCAGATCGACCGGGCCGCCGAGGACGCGCTGTCCGGAGCGGTCGTCAAACCCGTGCTGCAGATGAGCGGATAGTTGCCACTTCGTTACTGATGGTGTTCGAATGTGGAAGGGTCGCACGAAGAACAGCAGTCGCACGAGCAGCACCCGGGCGGCGTCGTCCGGGTGCTGCTCGTCGACGACCACCCGCTCTTCCGCGCGGGTCTGCGGGCCGCCCTGGAGAGCGACGCCGGCGGGCTGGTCGTGGGCGAGGTGCCGGACGCCGTCAAGGCCAACGGACCCGACGGCGGTGGGCAACCTGGGCCTGCCGGGCGCCCGGGTCACGGTGGCGACCCGTGGCGGGCCGCGCGAACTGGCCGCCCTCGGGGAGACCGGGCCTGGCGCCGAGGTCTTCCCGATCACCTTCGAGGGCGCGGAGATCGGCGAACTGCACGCCCGACCCCGCTCCGGGCAGCCGCTGCTCGACCGGCAGGACCGCGTGGTGCTGCGCTTCCTGGTCGACGAGTCGGCACCCGCGATCGCCTCGCTGCGCCTCACCGAGGAACTGCAGAGCAGCCGCAAGCAGCTGGTGCTGGCCCGCGAGGAGGAGCGCAAGCGGCTGCGCCACGACCTGCACGACGGCCTGGGGCCCGCGCTGTCCGGACTGCGGCTGCAGATCGACACGGCCCGCAGCGGGCTGCCGCCCGAGGGGGCGGTGGCGGCGTCGCTGCGGACCGCCTCGCTGGGCATCGGCAACGCGATCGACGAGCTGCGCCGGATCACCGACGGCCTGGCACCCGCCGACCTCGGCCGGGTCGGCCTGACCGGGGCACTGCGCGAGCTGGCGGGCCGGATGGACGGCCGCCGGGTGCAGGTGACCATCGAGCTGGCGCCCGACCCGCTGCCGCCGCTGCCGGCCGCCGTGGAGGTCGCCGCCTAGCGGAGTGGTTCAGCGGCGGGCGGCGACCGCGAGCCGGGCGGCGGAGGTGCCCAGACCGGTGAGCTCGCCCGCCCAGCCGGCCGTCGGCGCCGCGGCGGCGGCCGCTGCCGGAGCGACGGCGGCTGGGCGGCGCGGCAGCGGCGGATGGGGCACGGCCGGCACCCGGGCGGCTGCCGCCTCGGGCACGGCCGGTGCCGCCTTGAGCGCCGGCGCCGTGGCGGGTGCCGTCGCCGCGGCGGCCGGGCGGCCTGCCGCCTCGGCCAGCCGGGCCTGGTAGGCCGCCGGCTGGTGCTCCAGCTCGGACTCCCGGTACCGGAGGATGTCGCGGTGCCAGACGTGGATACCGCTCATCCAGTTGCGCAGATCCTGTACGTAGGCTTCCATTTCGGCCCGCTGACCGTCCGTCAGCCGGAAGTCCTGGTAGAGCTGCGGCAGTTCGTTGGCCACCAGGTGCTGGAACTGCTCCAGCCGCGAGTGCTGCAGGTCGCTGACCACCGACAGGGCGTGCGGCAGATCGCAGTTGAGGAAGTTCTGCACCACCAGGACGGCGTTGTGCATGTCGCCCTCGTACTGGATCTCCTTGCGGTGCGAGTAGAGGTCGTTGATCAGCCAGGCGAAGTCGGCGGCCGCGTGCTCCAGGGCCTGGACGGTGCCGGACTCGAAGACCTCGTCCGGCACGGTGCGCTGGTGGGCGAACCGGTTGAGCGCCATGGTCAGGTCGGTGCCGAAGGTGTCCCGGCGCATCTCGATGAAGTCCACCGGATCGGGGATCCGGTTCTCGGCGAGGTTGGCGACCTCCCAGACCCAGCTGCGCAGCATCGCGTTGATGGCGCCCTGGAAGGTGCGGCGGGCCTTCTCGTCCATCGGGCCCGCGGTCTTCGCCCACAGCTCGGCGAGACCGCGCTCGATGGCGCTGGCGGGCTCGGGCCCGGCCGCCGGATCGTCCAGCGGCATGAAGGCGGCCAGCCGCTCCACGCAGGCCCGGGCGCCGGTCACATCGCCGCTGTAGCCGAAGGCGAGCGGGAACCAGTCGTCCGCATAGGTGCCCCAGATCAGCCACCGGGCGGAGAGCAGCAGTTCCTCAGGCGTGCCGTCCGGGTCGAGGCCGGCCGAGCAGAGCGCCAGGTCGTAGTCCCGGAACTTCTTCTCGCTCCACACCCCGGAGTCGGGCACGCCCGGGACCACCTCCAGGTATCCCAGCTCGCGGGCCCAGGTGGCGGAGTCGCGCCGGGCCGACTCCAGATGGGGGTTGCGGCCCGGGGTGAACGGCATCGGGATCTCGGGGCGCTCGTAGGGCGGCAGCACCTGGTAGCGCCGGTGGGCGAACTGCCGCAGCGCGGGGAGGTGGATCAGCTTGCGCAGATCGGCGGCGGCGGTGCCCAGGCCGGTCGGGACCGCCGAGAAGCCCGGCAGCTCGCTGCTGCCGACCAAGCCCTTGTTCATGTAGCGGCTGGACCGCATGTGCCACTCGTGGCCGCCGGACTGCCAGTCCTGCAGGCCCTTGGCGTAGGCCAGCACCCGGCCCATCTCCGCCATGTCCAGCTGGTGCTGGGCGAACAGCGGCGGCAGTTCGGTGAAGAAGGTGTTCTCGAACTGGTGCAGCCGGGAGCTGAGCATCTCGTTGACCGCGTCGGCGGCCTCCTGGGTGGAGTAGTCGAGGAACCGCTCCAGCACCAGCACGCCGTTGCTCAGCTCGCCCTCGGAGCCGATCTCGCGCTCGTAGGAGAAGAGGTCGTTGCGCAGGTGGACGCCGTCGGAGAAGGTGTCGCGCAGCACCCGCAGCGGGCGGCTGCCGGCCACCCGGGCGGGCACCTCGGCGTTGGCCGCGAACTCCACCAGCCCGGCGGACCAGGGCGCGCCGCCGACCTTGCGGCGCATCTCGATGTACTCCACCGGGTTGGCGACCCGGCCCTTGTTGATGTTGGAGAGCTCCCAGAGCGACTCGTTGAGCAGGTGCTCGGTGGACTCGCGGAACCGGGCCCGCCAGTCCAGCGACATGTGCGGCACGGTGCGCGCCCACAGGTCGGCGAGGCCGGCCTCGACCGGGTTGGTCGGCTCCGGGAAGCCATCTTCCAGGTCCATCGGCATGAAGAGCGGCAGCCGGTCCAGATACGCCTTGCCGCCGGCCCGGTCCAGGGTGCGCTTGAAGATCTCCAGGAAGTGGTCGTCGAAGAAGAACACCCAGACGTACCAGTCGGTGACCAGGTCGAGCGCCTCGGCATCGCAGTCGGGGTGGGTGTAGGCGCAGAGCAGGGCGTAGTCGTGGTCCTCCAGGTCCTGGAGCTCCCAGACGCCGCTGCCCTCCAGCATGCCCATCCGGCGGGCCCACGCCCTGGTGTGCTCGCGCGCGCCCTCCAGGTGCGGGTTGAGCCTGGCCGGGTGCGGCAGGTAGAAGTCTGGTAGCTGGAACGGCTGCGCCATCGGAAGATCCCCCCACCGGGAAGTCGGAACGTCGATCTTCCTCATCTTCGGCGGAAGATCGACGTCCGTTAAGCCGCGCGCAGCAGCGCGGACCCGGCGTGCGGTTCTCGGTGTACGTGTTCTTTCGAGTGAATTTCCGTCAGATCGGCATGATCCAGCGAAGGGCCCCCGTGCGGGCTACTGCTTGTAGGTCGTCAGGAACCGGCCGATCCGGCTGATCGCGGTCTCCAGATCGTCGGCCCGCGGCAGCGTGACGAACCGGAAGTGGTCCGGGCGCGGCCAGTTGAAGCCGGTGCCCTGCACGATGTGGATCTTCTCGCGGAGCAGCAGGTCCAGGGCGAACTGCTCGTCGTCCTTGATCTTGTGCACCGCCGGGTCCAGCTTGGCGAAGGCGTACAGGGCGCCCTTGGGCTTGACGCAGCTCACCCCGGGCAGCTCGTTGAGCGCCCGCCAGGTGACGTCGCGCTGCTCGGTCAGCCGGCCGTTCGGCAGGGTCAGGTCGTGGATCGACTGGTGGCCGCCGAGCGCCGCCTGCACCGCGTACTGGGCCGGCACATTGGGGCAGAGCCGCATGCCGGCCAGCATGGTCAGCCCCTCCAGGTAGTCCCTGGCGTGCTGCTTGGGGCCGGAGACCACCAGCCAGCCGCTGCGGAAGCCGGCCACCCGGTAGGCCTTGGAGAGGCCGTTGAAGGTCAGGGTCACCACGTCGTCGGCGAGCGCGGCCAGGCAGTGGTGCTCGGCATCGTCGTAGAGGATCTTGTCGTAGATCTCGTCGGCCAGCACCATCAGGCCGTGCCGGCGGGCGAGTTCGAGGATGCCGGTGAGCAGTTCCCTGGGGTAGACCGCGCCGGTCGGGTTGTTGGGGTTGATCACCACGATGGCCTTGGTGCGGGAGGTGATCTTGGCGGCGATGTCGTCCAGGTCCGGGTACCAGTCGGCCTCCTCGTCGCACAGGTAGTGCACCGCCTTGCCGCCGGCGAGGCGGACCACGGCCGTCCACAGCGGGAAGTCGGGGGCCGGGACCAGCACCTCGTCGCCGTCGTCGACCAGCGCCTGGACGGCCATCTGGATCAGCTCGGAGGCGCCGTTGCCCAGGAAGACGTCATTGACGTCGACGCCGGTCACGCCACGCTGCTGGTAGTACTGCACCACTGCGCGGCGGGCCGGCAGGATCCCGCGGGCGTCGCTGTAGCCGTGCGCCCTGGGGAGGTTGCGGATGATGTCCTGCAGGATCTCCTCGGGCGCCTCGAAGCCGAACGGCGCCGGGTTGCCGGTGTTCAGCCGCAGCACGCTGTGCCCGGCCTCCTCCAGGGCGTTGGCCTGGTCGACCACCGGGCCGCGGATCTCGTAGCACACGCCCGCGAGCTTGCTGGACTGCCGGAACTCCATGACTGAGCCTCCACACCGCCGAACCTGGTTGCTTTGTTCTACCAAGCGAGCACTTGGAAAGTCCAACCTCTTGGCTATGCTGATGCCATGTCACGCCGAAGCTACGACCAGTACTGCGCGATCGCCCGGGCCCTGGACGCGGTGGGAGAGCGCTGGAGCCTCCTGATCGTCCGTGAGCTGCTCGGCGGACCGCGCCGCTACACCGACCTGCACGCCGACCTGCCCGGGGTGTCCACCGACATCCTGGCCGCCCGGCTCAAGCAACTGGAGGCCGAGGGCCTGGTGGTCCGGCGCCGGCTGGAGCGGCCGGCCAACGCCACGGTCTACGAGCTGACCGAGCGCGGCGCGGCGCTGCACCCGGTGCTGACCGCGCTGGGCGACTGGGGGCTGCCGGCGCTGGGGGAGCAGCGGCCGACCGACGCGGTGCGCGGGCACTGGGTCACGGGCGGTGCGCCGATCAACGGGGTCAGCCCGGCAGGCGCAGCGCCGAGTTGATCCACTCGTGGGCGTCGCCCATGGTCGGCCCCGGGTGCAGGGCGCGGGCCAGGTGCCAGTAGCGGGCGATCACCGGGTGGGTCAGCTCGAAGGCCGCCAGTTCGCGGCGGAACGCGGCGTCGTCGACCCGCCCGGCGCCGCGGGCGAACGCCGCGACATAGGCGTCCAGTGCCTCCCCGGGGCCCGGCTCGGCGCCCCGGGCCAGCTCGGCCAGGGCGAGCCGGTAGGCCTCGCTGGTGCCCTCGTAGGTCAGGCTGAGGCTGGGCGTGTCCTTCGCGGCCGGGGTCCGGGCGGCGGCGGCCAGCTCCCGGTCACTGCTGAGCGCGTGCAACCGGGCATAGGCAAGCGCTTGTTGAGGCGTCGGCTCGGCGGGTAGCTCCGGCAGCACGGCGTCCACGATCGCGCGCTTCAGCCCGGTCGGCAGCCGCACCGGCAGCACCCGGCGCCAGAAGGCCGCGAAGACATCCATCCTGGGCGCCTCGCGCAGCGCCTCGCCCAGCGTCAGCAACTCCTCGGGGTGGTCCGCCAGCGCGGCCAACGCGGCCTCCCGCCAGCGCAGTTCGGTGAGCTGCCGGGCCAGCTCGGCCCGCTCCTGGGCCAACGCCCGGTCAAGCGCCAGCTCACCGGCCGCCACCTCCCCGGCCGTCGGCAGCGACAGCCCCAGCGCCCGCAACCCGCGAAGCTGCCGCAACCGGGCCAGCGCCGGAGTACCGTAACGCCGGTGGCCGCCCGCGCTGCGCTGCGCGGCGGGCAGCAGCCCCTGGTCCGAGTAGTAGCGCACGGTCTTGACGCTGACCCCCGCCGCCTCGGCCAGCATCCCGATGCTCAGGCTGGTTTCTCCCCCTGGGGGAGTTCCTACGGTCACGTCCATGAGCATATTCGTACTGATTCCCGGAGCCTGGCTGGACGGCTGGGCCTGGCGGCAGGTGGCGGCCGAACTGACCGCCGCCGGACACCGCGCGGTGCCGGTCACCCTCGGCACCGCGCCGAGCGACGGACTGACCGAGCACATCGCCCAGGTCTCCAAGGTGCTGGCCGAGCAGGACGAGCCGGTGGTGCTGGTCGGCCACAGCTACGGCAGTTTCCCGGCGCTGGCCGCGGCCGACGCCTGGCCGGAGCGGGTGGCCCGCACGGTGCTGATCGACGCGCCGCTACCGGAGGACGGCGAGTCGCTGGTCGACCTGGCGCCGGGTGAGCACGGGGCCACCGTGACGGGCGAGTTGGTGCCCTACCCCGAGGTGGCCTGGTTGTCCGGCGGCGACCTGCCGGCCGAGATCGCCGAACAGCTGCCGCAGCGGGTGCCGTTCTGGCCCGCACGCAGCATGACCGAGCCGATCCGGCTCACCGGCGCCTTCAAGCGGCTGCCGATGACCGGCGTGCTCTGCACCCTCAGCGGCGCCGACCTGGCCCTGGTGCGCGGCCTGCACGCCACCGGCGCGCCCAGGTTCGCCTGGCTGGCCAACCCGGCCAACCGCTACGTCGAACTGCCCAGCGGCCACAGCCCGATGTTCTCGATGCCCGAGCGGCTGGCCGAAGTGCTGGCCGGGGCCGCACGGGGCGAGGGCGAGCCGCTGCTCGCCGACTAGCGCACGGGTGCTGACGGGCCGGGCGAGGGGACGGCCCGTCAGCACCCGGGGGCTACTTGATCGAGCAGCCGCCGGCCCGGTTGCTCCAGAGCGGCTGCATCGCGAAGGTGCCGGTGGGGAGTGCCACCTTCTGGAAGTTGCTCTCGCAGGTGTCGCCGATCTCCTGGCCCGCGTAGTTGACCCAGCCGGAGCTGGGCTGCGGGTCGCTGATCGACTCGGCGTACTCGTGGCCCTCGACGATGCTGAAGGCGTCCAGTTTGCCGCCGAGCGCGCTGTTGGGGCAGCGGCTGCCGGCCGGGGCGTCCAGCTGGTAGGGCATGTTGGTGTACGAGACGCTGCCGCTGTAGTCGTGGTAGGCGCAGAAGCCCGAGTTGGGCCAGCCGTCGGGCGAGGTGCCGTGCGGGCTGAGCACCACGATCTGCGCGTCCGTGTCGCCGGCCACCCCGAAGTGGTCGGCGGCGTTGTCGGCCTCGGCGGCGATGTCGTACTGCTGCGAGGAGGCGGGCGCGGGAGCCGCGTTGTCCACCCAACTGCCGCCCAGTACCGGGCCGCTGAACGTGGGGCCGGTGCCGGAGGAATCGGTGTACTGCGAGGTGATGGCGGACCAGGTGTCCTGGCTGGTGCCCAGGCCCTGGAAGAGCTTGGTCAGGTAGGGCTGCACACCGTTGGTGTCGCTGTTCCACTGGCTGCCCCAGAAGTCGAGGTAGACGACCGGGTGGTGCTGCACGGGCCCGCCGTGGTAGCGCATCTGCGAGCTGCTTCGGGTCGGGCTCTGCTGTGCGTAGGAGGCGCTGTGGGCGGGGCTCGCAGCGGCGCCTGGGGCGGCGGCGAGTTGGGCGGCCGGCAGCGCGGCCACGGCCAGGGCGGCGGCGACGGCGGCCATGGCGCGGCGGACGGAAGTGCTCTGGCGAAGAGTCATGGGGGCGCTCGCATTCACGGATCAGGAAGAACGTGTGGGGGGCTGTGCTGCGGCGACTCGGTCCAGATACTGGTGGCGTGCCGCGCGGTCCTCAAGCTCGCCGGCGAGACGTATACACGCCAAGGCGGGAAACCGTCCCAAGGGAGTCGCCGTGACCAACCCCACCCCGACCGACCGCTATCGTGCCGCGCGGGACCTGCTACTGCGTCAGGAGCCGTTCGCCTGGCCCGAGCTCGGCGAGCGGTTCAACTGGGCCGTCGACTGGTTCGACGCGATCGCCCGGGACAACGACCGCACCGCGCTGTGGATCGTCGAGGAGGACGGGCGGGAGCAGCGCCACAGCTTCGACGAGCTGGCCCGCCGCTCCGACCAGGTCGCCCACCACCTGGCCGGCCTCGGCGTGCGCAAGGGCGATCGGGTGCTGCTGATGCTCGGCAACCAGGTCGAGCTGTGGGAGGCGATGCTGGCGGTGATGAAGCTCGGCGCGGTGATCATGCCGACCACCACCGCGCTCGGCCCCGCCGACCTGGCGGACCGGATCGAACGCGGGCGGGCCCGCCATGTGGTGGCCAACGCCGCCGACACGGAGAAGTTCACCGGCGGCGACTGCACCAGGATCGTGGTCGGCGGCCCGGTCGAGGGCTGGACCCCCTTCGAGGACGCCTACCGGATCACCGAGCCGGCACCGCTGCCCGCCGTCACCGCGCCCGAGGACCCGCTGTTGGTCTACTTCACCAGCGGCACCACCAGCCGCCCCAAGCTGGTGCAGCACACCCAGGTCTCCTACCCCGTCGGCCACTTGACCACGATGGCGTGGTCCGGCCTGCGCCCCGGCGACGTGCACCTCAACATCAGCTCACCGGGCTGGGCCAAGCACGCCTGGAGCTGCTTCTTCGCGCCGTGGATCGCCGAGGCCACCATCTTCGTGCACAACTACACCCGCTTCGACCCGGTGCGGCTGCTGGCCGAGCTGCGGCGGGCCGAGGTGACGACCTTCTGCGCGCCGCCCACGGTCTGGCGGATGCTCATCCAGAGCGACCTGTCGGCCGGCCCGGGCACGCTGCGCGAGCTGTTCGCGGCCGGTGAGCCGCTCAACCCGGAGGTGATCGCCCAGATCGAGCGGCGGTGGGGGCTGACCATCCGGGACGGCTTCGGGCAGACCGAGACCACCCTGCTGATCGGCAACACCCCGGGCGGCACGGTCAAGCCCGGCTCGATGGGCCGTCCGCTGCCCGGCGTGCCGGTGGTGCTGGTCGACCCGGTCAGCGGCAAGCCCGCCGACGAGGGCGAGATCTGCCTTGACCTGGCGCAGCGCCCGGTCAACCTGATGACCGGCTACCTGGACGACGAAGAGCGCAACGCCGCCGCCATGGCCGGTGGTTACTACCACACCGGCGATGTGGCCGCCCGGGACGCCGACGGCTACATCACCTACATCGGCCGCACCGACGACGTCTTCAAGGCCTCCGACTACAAGATCTCCCCGTTCGAGCTGGAGAGCGTGCTGATCGAGCACCCGGCGGTCGCCGAGGCGGCGGTCGTCCCGGCACCCGATCCCACCCGTCTGGCGGTACCGAAGGCCTATGTCGCGCTGGCGCCCGGCTGGGAGCCGACCCGGGAGACCGCGCTGGCGATCCTGCGGCACGCCCGCGAGAACCTGGCCCCCTATCTGCGGGTGCGCCGGCTGGAGTTCTTCGAGCTGCCGAAGACCATCTCGGGCAAGATCCGCCGGGTCGAGCTGCGCACCCGCGAGGAGCAGGGCGGCGAGCTGTCCGCCGAGTGGCGCGAGGACCAGTTCCCGGAGCTCAGGAGCTGAGGGCGATCCGGATCCCGACCGTCCCCCCGGTGCCGCGGCGCAGCCGGCTGCCCAGCATGGTCAGCCGCCCGAGCAGGCCGTACTTGCGGGCCAGCAGGGGACGGTACGGGGCCGCGTCGACGAGCTCGGCGGTGGCCGGCACCGGTTCGCCGGTCGGGTTGCCGCGCATGTCGCACGGCCCGACCAGCACCTCGGGCCGGCGCCGGATCCGCTTGACCTTCCAGCTGTCGGCGGCCGTCCACACACCCAGCGCCTGCCCGTCGCGGACCACCCACACCGGGGTGGCCACCGGCGTGCCGTCCTTCTTGTACGAGGTGATCAGCAGGTACTTGCCGTTCCCCAGCCGGTCCAGCAGCGCGTCATCCATATGCGGACTGTACAGCTGACACAATGCGGTGCGTACGTGCAGCGACACACTGGAGAAGGTGACCGGCTTCGTGACCACACCAGCCGAAGTAGCAGTCGGGCGGCGGATCGCCGAGGAGCTCGGGGTCCGGGAGGGGCAGGTGAAGGCGGCGGTCGAGCTGCTGGACGGCGGGTCGACCGTGCCGTTCATCGCCCGCTACCGCAAGGAGGTCACCGGCGAGCTGGACGACGCCCAGCTGCGCACCCTGGAGGAGCGGCTGCGCTACCTGCGGGAGCTGGAGGAGCGCCGGGCCGCCGTGCTGGAGTCGATCGAGGCCCAGGGCAAGCTGGACGACCCGCTGCGCGCGCAGATCCTGGCCGCCGACTCCAAGGCCCGGCTGGAGGACATCTACCTGCCCTTCAAGCCCAAGCGCCGCACCAAGGCGCAGGCGGCCCGGGAGGCCGGCCTGGAGCCGCTGGCCGACACCCTGCTGGCCGACCCCGCCCAGGACCCGGCCGCGCTGGCCGCCGGCTACCTCAATGAGAACGTCGCCGACGCGGCCGCCGCCCTGGACGGCGCCCGGTCGATCCTGGTCGAGCGGTTCGCCGAGGACGCCGACCTGATCGGCTCGCTGCGCGAGCGGATGTGGACCCGCGGCCGCCTGGTCGCCAAGGTCCGCGACGGCAAGGAGCAGGACGGCGCCAAGTTCGCCGACTACTTCGACTTCGCCGAGCCCTACAGCAAGCTGCCCTCGCACCGGATCCTGGCGATGCTGCGC
Source organism: Kitasatospora sp. GP30 (assembly GCF_029892145.1). Lineage (NCBI taxonomy): Bacteria > Bacillati > Actinomycetota > Actinomycetes > Kitasatosporales > Streptomycetaceae > Kitasatospora > Kitasatospora sp. GP30. The sequence continues at coordinate 289,599 of NZ_JARZAH010000003.1, read as the reverse complement.
GGCGAGAAGGAGGAGGTGCTCGACCTCGACCTGTCGCCCTACGAGGGCGAGGAGGCCGACCTGCCGGACGAGCGCGACTACGAGCAGCGGATCGCCGCCCGGTTCGGCGTCGCCGACCACGGCCGTCCGGCCGACAAGTGGCTGGGCGACACGGTCCGTTGGGCCTGGCGCACCCGGATCCTGGTGCGGCTCGGCCTGGACCTGCGCGGCCGGCTGCGCCAGGAGGCCGAGGACGAGGCGGTCAAGGTGTTCGCCGCCAACCTGCGCGACCTGCTGCTGGCCGCGCCCGCCGGCACCCGCGCCACCATGGGCCTGGACCCGGGCTTCCGCACCGGCGTCAAGGTCGCGGTGGTGGACGCCACCGGCAAGGTGGTCGCGCACGACACCATCTACCCGCACCAGCCGGCCAACAAGTGGGACGCGGCGCTGGCCACCCTGGCCAAGCTGGCCAAGGCGCACGACGTCGACCTGGTGGCGATCGGCAACGGCACCGCCTCCCGGGAGACCGACAAGCTCGCCGAGGACCTGATCAAGCGCCACCCGGAGCTGAAGCTGACCAAGGCGATGGTCTCCGAGGCCGGCGCCTCGGTCTACTCCGCCTCGGCCTTCGCCTCCCAGGAGCTGCCGGAGCTCAACGTCTCGATCCGCGGCGCGGTTTCGATCGCCCGCCGGCTGCAGGACCCGCTGGCCGAGCTGGTGAAGATCGACCCCAAGTCGATCGGTGTCGGCCAGTACCAGCACGACCTCAGCGAGGTGAAGCTGTCCCGGTCGCTGGACGCCGTGGTCGAGGACTGCGTCAACGCGGTCGGGGTGGACGTCAACACCGCCTCCGCGCCGCTGCTCACCCGGGTCTCCGGGGTGACCTCGACGCTGGCCGACAACATCGTGGCGCACCGCGACGCCAACGGCCCGTTCCGCACCCGCAAGTCGCTCAAGGACGTGGCCCGGCTGGGCCCGAAGGCCTTCGAGCAGTGCGCGGGCTTCCTGCGGATCCCGGGTGGTGACGACCCGTTGGACGCCTCCGCGGTGCACCCCGAGGCCTACCCGGTGGTGCGGCGGATCCTGTCGAAGACCGGCGGCACCGTCAAGGAGCTGATCGGCAACGGGTCGGCACTGCGGGCCCTGAAGCCGGCCGAGTTCGCCGACGAGACCTTCGGCATCCCGACGGTCACCGACATCCTGGGCGAGTTGGACAAGCCGGGCCGCGACCCGCGCCCCGCGTTCCGCACCGCGACCTTCAAGGAGGGCGTGGACACCATCGGCGACCTGGTGGTCGGCATGGTGCTGGAGGGCGTGGTGACCAATGTCGCCGCGTTCGGCGCCTTCGTCGACGTGGGCGTCCACCAGGACGGCCTGGTGCACGTCTCGGCGCTGTCCACGAAGTTCGTCAAGGACCCGCGCGAGGTGGTCAAGCCGGGTGACGTGGTGACCTGCAAGGTGGTCTCGGTCGACGTGCCGCGCAAGCGGATCGGCCTGTCGCTGCGGCTGGACGACGAGGCGCAGCCGGCCCGTGGCGGCGGCCAGGGCGGCCAGGGCGGCCAGGGTGGCGGTCAGGGCGGTGGCGGTCGGGAGCGCGGCTCGCGCCCGCCGCGTCAGGACCGGCGCGGTGGCTCGGCACCGGCGCCCGTGGTGAACAGCGCGATGGCGGACGCGCTTCGCCGGGCCGGGCTGAGCCGCTGAGCCAGCTGAGCCAGCTGAGCCGCTGAGTCAGCCGAGCGGAGCGGGGCGGGTCCGTGACCCGCCCCGCTGCGTCATGCCCGGCGCAGTTCGGCGGCGAGCCTGATCAGTTCGGCCCGCCAGGGCTCGGCGCCCATCAGCGCGGCGGCCTCGGCGACCGGCAGGGCCCGGACCTGGACGACCTGTTCGCCGTCGTCCGGGTTGGTCGGCGCGCCGTCCAACTCCACCTCGGCCCAGCCCCAGAGCCAGGCCTTCTCCGGGTGCGGCTGCCACGGTCGGTAGGGGGCGGGCCGGTCGGTCACCGCGAGGTGCGCGCCGATCCAGAACGGCTCGCCGCACAGCCGCGCGCCGGCCTCCTCGCGCAGTTCGCGGACCAGGCAGTCGCGCACCGTCTCGTCGGCCTCGCGGGTGCCGCCGGGCAGGAACCAGTGGCCCCGGTTGTCCTCGCAGACCACCACCTGGTCGCCGATGAAGCCGATCAGGTGAATGTTGGTGATCAGTCCGTCGGGCGGCATGGCTAGGCTGAACTGGGCGTCGATGCCGCCCCACTCCCACCGCTGGGGCGCGAACAGCGCCGGATACCGGTCCTGCGGCGGGCTGATGAGCTCAGGGCTGTTGGTCACCGCTGGATCCTAGTCGCGGCTACCCGTGTGGCGTGAGTGACTACGCACCGTATTGACGTCGTATGGTTTCGGTGACGCATTGGTTGTGGATCGGTGCTGGGAAGGCGGAAGACATGGCGGTGCTCTGCAGGCCGGCGACCGAAGTGCCGGAACACGTCATCACTATGGACGACACCCTGGCGATCGCCCGCGACAAGCACCGGGACCACCCGGACCTGGGCCTGGTGCTGCGGCTGATCAAGAACACCGGGGTGCGCAAGCGGCACATCGTCCAGCCGATCGAGCGGACCCTGGCGCATCCGGGCTTCGAGAGTCGCAACCTGCTGTTCTTCGAGGAGGCGCGCAAGCGGGTGCCCCGGGTCGTCCAACAGGCCCTGGACCATGCCGAACTGACGGTCCGCCAGATCGATCTGATCGTCTTCGTCTCCTGCACCGGCTTCAGCATGCCGTCGCTGACCGCCTGGCTGATCAACGAGATGGGCTTCAACGCGCAGACCAGGCAGCTGCCGATCGCCCAACTCGGTTGCGCGGCAGGCGGCGCGGCGATCAACCGGGCGCATGACTTCTGCACCGCCTACCCGCAGCGCAACGCCCTGGTCGTGGCCTGCGAGTTCTGCTCGCTCTGCTACCAGCCGGCCGACCTCGGAGTAGGCCAGCTGCTCTCCGACGGCCTGTTCGGGGACGCGGTCGCGGCGGCCGTGGTGCGCGGCGGGGACCAGGGCTGGGGGGTGCGGCTGGAGCGCAACGGCTCCTACCTGATCCCCGGGACCCAGGACTGGATCTCCTACGCGGTGCGGTCCACCGGCTTCCACTTCCAGCTGGACAAGCGGGTGCCCGGCACCATGGAGCCGCTGGCCCCGGCGCTGGAGGCGCTCGCCGACGAGCATGCCTGGAAGGCCGCCAACCTGGACTTCTACATCATCCACGCGGGCGGCCCGCGGATCCTGGACGACCTCAGCCGGTTCCTGGAGGTGCCCGGCGAGGCCTTCCGGCACAGCCGGGCCACCCTCACCGAGTACGGCAACATCGCCAGCGGCGTGGTCCTGGACGCGCTCGGCCGGCTCTTCGACGAGGGCACGGCGATCAGCGGGCACCGCGGCATCCTGGCCGGGTTCGGTCCCGGCATCACCGCCGAGATGTCGCTCGGCACCTGGATCGACCGCCGTCGCGAGCGACTGAACTGAACCGAACGGAAAGGGTTTCGGATGTCGGAAACCGAGCCGGTCTTCTGGACCGTCGACGAGTTGGACGAGTTGGAGTTCGACCCGGTGCTGCACGGCGCGCTCTCCCGGGAGGACCTGGGCCGGATCCGGCTGCCGCACGGCACCGGCCAGGCCTGGCTGGCCGGCAAGTACGCCGACGTCACCAAGGTCACCTCGGACGCGCGGTTCAGCCGGACCCGGCTGCTGCGCCAGGACGTCACCAGGCTGGCGCCCAACCCGATCCCGCTGAACGACGCGGTGGGCTTCGCCGACCCGCCCGAGCACACCAAGCTGCGCCGCGCCGCCTCAAGGGCCTTCACCAGCAAGCAGACCGAGGCCCGGCGGCCGCACTCCGAGGCGCTGGCCGACCGGCTGCTGGACGCGATGGTCCAGCACGGCTCGCCGGCCGACCTGATGGAGCACTACTACACCCCGTTCGCGCTGCACGGCATGAGCGACCTGATGGGCATCCCGGAGGCAGGCCGCGCGCAGGTCGCCGACTGGACGGTGCAGATCATCACCGCCGCGCGCAGCCCCGAGGAGAGCGAGCGGGCCAAGCAGGAGATCGGCGCCTACCTCGACGGCCTGGCCGAGCAGCGGCACCCCGAACCGCGGGACGACCTGCTCAGCCACCTGGTCCAGGGCGAGAAGGACGGCGAGCTGACCCGCGAGCAACTGGTGGCCTTCGCGGTGCTGATGCAGATCAGCGGCATGAACTCGGTGCGCTTCAACAGCAGCACCATGGCCTACATCCTGCTCACCCGCCCGCACTTGTGGCAGCGGCTGCTCGACGAGCCGCAGCTGCTGCCGCAGGCGGTGGAGGAGCTGCTGCGCTGGCTGCCGCACCGCAATGCCACCGGGCAGGCCCGGATCGCCACCGAGGACGTCGAGTTGGGCGGGGTCACGGTCCGCGAGGGCGAGGCGGTGCACTCCTCCTACCTGGCGGCCAACCGCGACCCGGCGGTCTTCGCCGATCCCGACGAGCTGGACTTCGACCGGCAGCCCAACCCGCACCTGGCCTTCGGGCACGGCCCGCACTACTGCGTCGGCGCGACCTTCGCCAGGATGGAGACCCAGACCATGCTGCGCGCCCTGCTGAACCGCCTGCCAGGGCTGCGACTTGCCGTGCCCGCCGATCAGGTGCCATGGCGCAAGGGCGAGTTGATCCGCGGCCCGCGCGCCCTGCCGGTCACCTGGTGAGCGGCCCGTTGAGCGGGCTGATCCTGCCGCCCGGCGGCGGGCGGACGCTGACCGGGCCGGCCCAGCACGTCACCTTCAAGATCACGGGGGAGCGCAGCACCGTCGGCTCGCTCTTCGAGGTGGTGGTCCCGGTGGGCTTCGACGTCGGCGCCCACCGGCACACCAGGACCGAGGAGTTCTTCTACGTGCTGGACGGCGAGGTGGACATGTTCGCCTTCGAGCCCGAGGTGCGCACCGCCGGCGGCTGGCAGAACTGGCGCTCCGCGGAGGGCGAGACGGTGCGCCGCGGCACCCCCGGCGCCCTGATCCACATTCCGCCCGGCTGCCCGCACGGCTTCGCCAACCCCGGGCCCAACCCCGCCCGGATGCTCTTCCAGGCCGCCCCGCCGCCCGACCACGAGCGCTACTTCGAGGAGCTCTTCGAGCTGCTGGCCGATGGCGCACCCCCGCCCGGCGCAGTCGAGGAGCTGCGCCGCCGCTGGGACGTCGAGCAGTTCACCCCGCTGAAGCCGGGGCAGCCGCTGCCCACCGAGCCGCTCGGGACCGATCCGCTCGGCACCGATCCGGCCGGGGTCGGTTCGACTGGGGCCGGTTCGACTGGAGCTGGCCCAACCGGCGCGGGATGAGGCAGGCTGGGACTGACACTTACTCACGAGTAGGGAGCAGGCCGTGCCGCACACCCACGAGGTCACCAACCAGGTTCCGCTGCCGTACGGGCACAACACCGCCGAGGACCCGGCCATGCTCGCCGCGCTGCACCGGGCCGGGGCCGACTGGGTGCTGCCCGAGCTGCACGAGCTGGGCCGGCTGGCCGGTACCGAGCAGGCCGCCGAGTGGGGGCGCCTCGCCAACGAGCACGAGCCGGTGCTGCACACCCACGACCGGTTCGGCCACCGGATCGACGAGGTCGAGTTCCACCCGGCCTGGCACGAGCTGATGACCATCGCCGTCGAGCACGGCCTGCACGCCGCGCCCTGGCAGGACGCCCGCCCCGGCGCGCACACCGCCCGGGCCGCCAAATTCTACCTGTGGAGCCAGGTCGAGGCCGGGCACGGCTGCCCCATCTCGATGACCTACGCCTCCGTCCCGGCCCTGCGCACCACCCCCGAGCTGGCCGGCTGGCTGGAGCCGCTGCTGGCCGCCCGGCACTACGACTTCGGCCTGCGCGAGCCGCACGGCAAGCGCGGCCTGATCGCCGGCATGTCGATGACCGAGAAGCAGGGCGGCTCGGACGTGCGCACCAACACCACGGTGGCGCTGCCGGCCGGCGACGGCACCTACCACCTCACCGGGCACAAGTGGTTCACCTCGGCGCCGATGTCCGACGTCTTCCTGACCCTGGCCCAGGCGCCGGGCGGGCTCAGCTGCTTCGTGCTGCCCCGGGTGCTGCCGGACGGCACCCGCAACGCCCTGCGGATCCAGCGGCTCAAGGACAAGCTCGGCAACCGCTCCAACGCCTCCTCCGAGCTGGAGTACGAGGAGGCGGTCGGCTGGCTGGTCGGCGAGGAGGGGCGCGGGGTGCGGACCATCATCGAGATGGTCAACATGACCCGCCTGGACTGCACCCTGGGCGCCGCGGCCGGCATGCGGGTGGCCGTCCAGCGGGCCGTGCAGCACGCCACCCACCGCAAGGCCTTCGGCGCCGAGCTGATCCACCAGCCGCTGATGCGCAACGTGCTGGCCGACCTGTCCCTGGAGTCGGAGGCGGCCACCACCATCGCGCTGCGCCTCGCCGAGGCCACCGACCGGTCACTGGCCGGCGACGAGGACGAGGCCGACTTCCGCCGGCTGGCGCTGGCCGTCACCAAGTACTGGACCTGCAAGCGCGGTCCGGCGCACGCCGCCGAGGCGCTGGAGTGCCTGGGCGGCAACGGCTACGCGGAGGAGTCCGGCATGCCCCGGATCTACCGGGAGGCGCCGCTGGTCTCGATCTGGGAGGGCTCGGGCAATGTCGCGGCGCTGGACGCGCTGCGCGCGATGGCCCGCAACCCGCGCTCGGTGGACGCCTACTTCGCCGAGCTGGAGGCGGCGGCCGGGGCCGACCGCCACCTGGACGCGGCCGTCGCCGGGCTGCGCAAGCAACTCGGCGACACCAGCGAGCTGGAGTACCGCACCCGGCGGGTGGTGGAGCAGATGGCCGTCACGCTGCAGGCCGCGCTGCTGGTCCGGCACGCCCCGGCCGCGGTGGCCGACGCGTTCTGCGCCTCCCGGCTGGGCGGCGACCACGGCGCCGCCTTCGGCACGCTGCCGACCGGGGTGGACACCGAGACGCTGATCAGCCGGGCCGCGATGGTCCAGGCGTGATTCCCGGGGCTTGATCTCGTGGGGGCGGGCCGTCAGCAGGCGGTCCGCTCCTTGATCCAGATCAGCTTCTTGCCGGTCTCGGCCGGGGTGGTGGGGGACTCCTCGTGCACCCGGTCGAGCCGGTAGCCGAGCTTGCGCGGCACCGCGGCGCTGGCGGCGTTGGCCTGGTCGCAGTGGATCTCCACCCGTTCGACGTCGGGCAGCGCCAGGGCGGCCTCGGTGAGCGCGGCGGCGCCGTTGGTGGCCAGCGAACGGCCGGTGTACTCGCGGGCCACCCAGTAGCCGATCTCGATCGCGCCCGGCCCGATCCGCCGGTGCAGGCCGAACATGCCCAGCACGCTGCCGGGTTGGTCGGCCCGGCCCAGCACGTACATGAAGTCCGTGCCGTCCTCCCAGAGCTGCCAGCCGATCTTGGTCATCTCCCGGGAGCGCTCCAGGGTCGGGGCGGTGGTGGCCCAGGCCATCCACGGACGCAGATGCTCCAGGTCGCGGACAATCACCTCGTTGACCGTGTCGGCGTCCGCCAGGGTGCGGCGGCGCAGCACGAAACCGTCGGGCAGGTCGAGGAGCTCGGGCGGCCGGGCGGTGGCCTGGGCGATGGTCTGCGTGGTGGTCGGCGCCGCGAGACTGACAGGGCCGTCGTCAGTGTGGTTCATGTCAAGCATCATGGCAGCCGGATCCCCTCGCCGACCACGGAATTCGTGCGGTCGGCCGGCGCCGTCACAGCCGGACCAGCACCTCGTCCAGCTCCTTGCGGTGCAGGTCCGGCACTCGGGCGCCGTCGGCCGGGTAGCCGACCGGGATCACATAGGCGGCGCGCTCCTCGGGCGGGCGCTCGCAGATCTCGTTGAGGAAGCGCATGGGGCTCGGCGTATGGGTGAGGGTCGCCAGGCCGGCCTGGTGCAGGGTGGCCAGCAGCAGGCCGACCGCGATGCCGACCGACTCCTTGGTGTAGTACGGGCGTGGCGTGTCGGGGCCCTTGTGCACCTCGAAGACCACGATCACGGCCGGCGCGTCCTCCAGGAACGGCTTGTGCCAGTCGGTGCCGATCGGGGCGAGCGCGGCCAACCACTCCTCGGAGGCGCGGTGGTCGTAGAACTCGCGCTCCTCGGCCTCCGCCGCCTCCCGCAGCCGCCGCTTGCGCTCCGGATCGGTGACGACGACGAACCGCCACGGCTGCACGTGCGCACCGCTGGGCGCCGTCGCCGCCGTACGGATCGCCCACTCCAGCACCCCGTCCGGCAGCGGGCGCGGCGAGTAGTCGCGAACGGTCCGCCGCCGGGCCATCACGTCGTGGAAGCTCCGGGCGCGCGCCTCGGCCTGGTCGGCCGGCACGGGCATCGGGGCGAGCGGGACGGTGGGGTGGGACGTCGTCATACCAGCAAGTATGAGAAGCCCCGCAGTGGTCTAAACCTCCGTCAACTTCCCGTCCGCCATGGAGATCCGGCGGTTCACCGCGACCGACTCCAGCATCCGGCGGTCGTGGGTGACCAGCAGCAGGGTGCCGGTGTAGGAGGCGAGCGCCGACTCCAACTGCTCGATGGCCGGCAGGTCGAGGTGGTTGGTCGGCTCGTCCAGCACCAGCAGGTTCACCCCGCGCGCCTGCAGCAGCGCCAGCGCGGCCCGGGTGCGCTCGCCGGGGGAGAGGGTGTCGGCCGGGCGCAGCACGTGCACCGCCTTGAGGCCGAACTTGGCCAGCAGGGTGCGCACATCGGCCTCGTTCAGCTCGGGCACGGCAGCCCCGAACGCGGCCATCAGGGTCTCCGGGCCGAAGAACAACCCGCGCGCCTGGTCCACCTCGCCGACCACCACGCCCGAACCCAGCGACGCCTGGCCGGAGTCCAGCTCCAGCCGGCCCAACAGCGCTGCCAGCAGAGTGGACTTGCCGGAGCCGTTGGCGCCGGTGATGGCCACCCGGTCCGCCCAGTCGATCTGCAGGTCCACCGGCCCGAAGCCGAACTCGCCGCGCTTCAGGACGGCTTGGCGCAGCGTTGCCACCACCGAGCCGGAGCGCGGGGCGACGGCGATCTCCATCCGCAGCTCCCACTCCTTGCGCGGCTCCTCGACCACCTCCAGGCGCTCGATCATCCGCAGGGTCTGCTTGGCCTTGGCGGCCTGCTTCTCGGAGGAGGAGACCGAGGCGGCCTTGCGGTTCTTGTCGTTGTCCGGGCTCTTCTTCAGCGCGTTGCGCGTGCCCTTGTCCGCCCAGGACTTCTGCATCCGGGACCGGGCCTCCAGCGAGGCCTTGGTGTCCGCGTACTCCTCGTACTCCTCGCGGGCGTGCCGGCGGGCCCGGTCGCGCTCGTCCAGGTACGACTGGTAGCCGCCGCCGTAGAGGTTGACCTGCTGCTGGGCCAAGTCCAGCTCCAGCACCCGGGTCACGGTCCGGGCCAGGAACTCGCGGTCGTGGCTGATCAGCACGGTGCCGGCGCGCAGGTTCTTGACGAACGCCTCCAGCCGCTCCAGACCGTCCAGGTCCAGGTCGTTGGTCGGCTCGTCCAGCAGGAAGACGTCATAGCGGGAGAGCAGCAGCGAGGCCAGCCCCGCGCGGGCCGCCTGGCCACCGGAGAGCGAGGTCATCTCCTGGTCCAGGCTGACGGTCAGGCCGAGCGAACCGGCCACCTGCTCGGCCCGCTCCGCGAGGTCGGCGCCGCCGAGGTCCAGCCAGCGGTCCAGGGCGTCCGCGTAGGCGTCGTCGGCCCCGGGCGCCTCGGCCACCAGCGCTTCGGTGGCGGCGTCCAGCGCCGCCTGGGCGGCGGCCACCCCGGTGCGCCGCTCCAGGAACTCCCGCACCGACTCGCCGGGGCGCCGCTCGGGCTCCTGCGGCAGGTGGCCCACGGTGGCGCTCGGCGGGCTGAGCGCGATGCTCCCGTGCTCCGGCCGGTCCAGCCCCGCCAGCAGCCGCAGCAGCGTCGACTTGCCGGCGCCGTTCACGCCGACCAGTCCGATCACCTCGCCGGGGGCGACGACGAGGTCGAGTCCGCTGAACAGGGTCCGCTCGCCGTGTCCGGCGGCCAGGTCTTTGGTGACGAGAGTTGCGCTCATGATGGTGTCGATCCTATTGGCTGCCCGGCGAAGTACCCCAGCACCATCGTGACCAGGGCGTCGACGTCGGCATCGGCCATCGGTTCGCCGGTCATGCCCATCCGGTGGAGCAGGGTGCCGACGACGACGTCGATGAAGAAGAGGACCCGCTGCGAGGGCTCGTCGAGCGCGCTCAGCAGGGTGAGCCGGTAGGGCTCCTGCAAGCGCGCGGCCAGGACTTCGCGCAGGGCCGGGTCGCTGACGGCGTCGCTGAACACGCCGGCGAACGCGTCGCCCACCCCGGGCTCGCTGATCTTCGCCGCGATCCAGCGGATGGTTGTGGCCAGCAGCTCGGCTTGACCGGCGCCCTCCTTGAGGGGCGCCGGCCCGAACGCGTCGAGCAGGCAGTCCACGATCAGCTCGCCCTTCGACGGCCAGCGGCGGTAGACCGTCGTCTTCGCCACGCCGGCCTTGGCGGCGATGCGTTCCACGGTGGCACGGGCGTAGCCGAGCTCCTGGACGGTGCACAGGGTGGCGGCGAAGACCTCGGTGGTGACGCCGGTGCGCGGGCGGCCGGGAGGTCGGGGCGAAGAGGGCATTCCCATACGGTAGCTTGTTTCGCTACCTTAGGTATCGATACCTGAGGTAGCGAAACTATGGGCACCGAGGAGAGACGACATGAGCCAGGCTTTAGCGGCACAGCAGGACTGGGCGACGATGACGGACGAGGAACTGGCCGCCTACCGGGAGGCGGAGAACCGCAGGCGGGCGGCGCCTCAGGCGCGGGAGATCACCGGAGTGCCGGATCCGGGCGCGGCGATCGACTGGCAGGAGCTGGCGCTGCCGGGGCGCCGCCTGCCGGTGCGGGTCTACCGGCCGGCGTCCCTCGGGCACGGCGACCTGCCTCTGGTGCTCCATGTGCACGGCGGCGGGTTCGTGGGCACGGCGGTGCAGAGCGACTGGGTCAACAGCCACCTCGCCGCCCAACTGCCCGCGCTCGTCGTCTCGGTGGAGCACCGCCTGCTCGCCCCTGACACCGCGCTGGCGGCCGCGGTCGACGACGGCTGGGACGTGCTTGAGCATGTGGTGCGCCACGCCGACGAGTTGGGCATCGACCCGGCGCGCGTCGCCGTCTTCGGTGAGAGCTGCGGCGGCCTGATCGCCGCCCTGGCCGCCATCCGGGCCCGCGCGGCCGGCCTCGATGTGAGGGCGCAGGTCCTGGTCAACCCCGTCGTCGACGTCACCGGGACGATGCTCGACCACCCCTCGATCGCCGAGCACGCGGTCAGCCCGACCCTCACCGTGCCCCAACTGCGCCTGCTCCAGCGCCTCGCCGTCCCGTCGGGAACCGACCCGCGCACCCTGTCACCGCTGTACGCCGACGACTTGAGCGGCCTCGCCCCGGCGCTGGTGGTGCTGCCGACCCACGACCCGCTCGCCGACCACGGCCGCCGCTACGCCGAACGCCTGCGCGAGGGCGGGACGTTGGTGCGGCTGACGGAATACCCCGGTGCCCGGCACGCCTTCCTCAGCATGCCGGGCGTGGTCGGGCCGGTCGCCGAGGCCGCACGGGCGGAGGTCACCGAGTTCCTCCGGGGTGCCGTCAGCACCGCACTCGACTAGCCAGTACTGCAACGGTGTTCATCGTTACGGCTGTTCGGATCGGTCGCCGACCCAGTCATGGTCGGGCGAAAATATCGGGCGATCACAGCTGAACGATCGTCATGCTGAGCACCGTTGCCGTACTAGCGCGTGCCTGCGGAATCCCCGGTGCGGATCCGCTGGCGCAGGAAGAGGGCGGCCCGGTCCAGGGCCTCGTCCGCCTCGTCGAGGACGCCGGCGAACGCCTGGAACACGTGCGGCACGTCGGCGGTGACGTCGAGGATCACGTCCACGCCCGCCGCGCTTGCTCGCGCGGCCAGCCGGGTGGAGTCGTCCAGCAGCACCTCGTTGGCGCCGACCTGGATCAGCATCGGGGGCAGGCCGGTCAGGTCGGCGTGGACGGCCGGGCTCAGCAGCGGGTGGCGGGGGTCGGCGCCCGCCAGGTACATGGCTCCGGTGTGGGCGAGGGCCGCCCGGGTGAAGATGGGGTCGACGCCCTCCTTGCTGTCCATGCTCTCGCCGGTGCGGGTCGCGTCCGTGCCGGGGGAGAAGGCGAGGACGGCGGCGGGCATCGGCAGGCCCGCGTCACGGGCGGCGAGGCAGGTGGTGACGGCGAGTCCGCCGCCGGCCGAGTCGCCCGCGATGACGATGGCCGCGGGGTCCCCGCCGCTCTCCAGCAGGGCGCGGTAGGCGCTCAGGGTGTCCTCGATCGCGGCCGGGAAGGGGTGTTCCGGAGCGAGCCGGTAGTCCAGCGAGTGGGCGCCGAGGCCGGTCCTGGCCACCAGCTGCCCGGTCAGCGAGAGCGCGGTCTCGGGCGAGCCGAAGACCCAGCCGCCGCCGTGGAAGTAGAGCATCGTCCCGGCTCCCGGGCCCGGTCCCCCGACCGGCTCGACGCGCAGCGCGGGCCGGCCGCCGAGCGTCGACGGTGCGGTGCGGATGCGGTCGTGCGGCACGATCATCTGGCCCATCAACTGCCGGAATCCGGCGCGGATCTCCTCGACCGACCGGGGTCCCTCGGGGCCTGGCTGTCGCAGGATCGCGTCGACCCGGATGCGCTGTTCCCTGCTCATGGCACACTCCTGCCATAGGTAGCTTCCTGTACAGTATATGCCGTGGAATATACATCCGGCGCAGACGGCGCCGCAGCTGATTTCCCCGGGGTGTTCGCCGATCTGGTCCGGTGCGAGACGCGCCTCTACAACGCCGTCGGCGACCGCCTCCGCGAGCGGCACGGGATCGTCACCTCGCAGTACGAGTTCCTGGGCTATCTGCGCGACCACCCCGGCTGCCGGGTGGCGGACCTCGCCGCCGAGTTCGCCATCGGGGTCGGAGCGACCAGCAAGGGCATCGACCGCCTGGAGAAGCGGGGCTGGGCCGCCCGCCGCCCGAACCCGGCGGACCGCCGCTCCTCGCTGCTGGCCCTGACCGATGACGGTGCCCGGCTCGTCGCGGAGGCGGAGCGGACGTTCGCGGAGGCCTTGGCGGAGCTGCTCGGGGGCGCCCTGGATGCTCCCGCGCTGGCGGCGGTCGCGCAGGCCCTCGCGGTGCTGCGGTCCGCGCTCGAACGCGACCAGGTCGGGATGCCCACGGGCTGACGAGCGCGTCGGCACGCGAAGCCGGGGGCAGGATCGCGGCCCGGGCTTGGGACGCCGGGCCGGCGTCCTGGCCCAACTCGCGCGGAGGGGGAGTGCGGAGGGCCGATCGGGCAGGCTCCTGCCGGACATGGTCTACTTCGGCGTCGACCGCCCGAATGATCGACCGGAAGCCGAGGCCATGACGCGACACTGCTGCGACCAGATGACGGAACAGGTCAACTGGCAGTGCGACCAGCACGACGACCCGTTCTCCTGCCCCGATGCCCTGGTGTACTTCGCGGCCAAGTACCAGGAGTACGGGCTGATCATCCACGACGGTGGTGCGTCGGTCATCGGGATCGAGTTCTGCCCGTGGTGCGGACGGCGGCTCCCCGAGTCCCAACGGGACCGGTGGTTCCAGGAGTTGGAGAGCCGCGGCATCGATCCGTGGGAGGACGAGGTGCCCGCCGAGTTCGAGGACGAGCGGTGGCTCGCGCTGTAGGTCGGTGACTGCGGTGACTGCGGTGACTTCGGTGCGACGCCGCTGCGGTGCTCAGAGAAGGCGGCGCAGGAGACGGGACTTGACGGCGGTGAAGGGCGGGTAGGCGAGGCGGAGGGGGTCGGCGAGGAGGGGCTTGTCGAGGACGGACTTGGTGTGGCTGAAGGTGTCGATGGAGTGGGCGCCGTGGTAGCCGCCGAGGCCGCTCTCGCCGACGCCGCCGAACGGGAGCCCGGGGACGGCGATGTGGGCGTTGGGGACACCGAAGGCGAGGGCGCCGGAGGAGGTTTCGGAGGCGAGGCGGCGCTTGGTGGTGGGGGATGAGGTGAAGGCGTACAGGGCGAGGGGCTTGTCGCGGGCGGTGATGAACGCGATCGCGGCATCCAGGTCGGGCACGCGGACGATCGGCAGGACGGGGCCGAAGATCTCCTCCCGCATCACCGGAGCCTCCGGGTCGACGTCGGCGAGGACGGTCGGAGCGAGATAGCGGTCGGCGCGGTCGTGATCGCCGCCGGTGACGATCCGGCCGTCGGAGAGCAGGGCGGCCAGGCGCTCGAAGTGGCGCTCGTTGACGATGCGGCCGTAGTCGGGGCTCTTCGCCGGGTCGGTGCCGTACATCTCGCGGATCGCCGCGGTCAGGTGCCGTTCGAGGGCGGTGGCGGTGTCGCCGATGGCGAGGACGTAGTCGGGGGCGACACAGGTCTGGCCGGCGTTCATGAACTTGCCCCAGGCGATCCGGCGGGCCGCCGTCGCGAGGTCGGTGCCGGGCTCCACCACGACGGGGCTCTTGCCGCCCAACTCCAGGGTGACCGGGGTGAGATGGCGGGCTGCGGCGGTCATCACGACGCGGCCGACGGTGCCGTTGCCGGTGTAGAAGACGTGGTCGAAGCGCTGCTTCAGCAGGGCGGTGGTCTCCGGCACCCCGCCCTCGACGACGGCCACGGCCTGCCGGTCCAGCGTGCGGGGCAGCCAGTCGGCGAGCGCCGCCGAGGTGGCCGGGGCGAGTTCGCTGGGCTTGACCACCGCGCAGTTGCCCGCCGCCAGCGCGCCCACCAGCGGGGCCAGTGCCAGTTGGAGCGGGTAGTTCCACGGGCTGATGATCAGCACGGTGCCCAGCGGCTCGCGCACCGTACGGGCCCGGGCCGGCTGCAGCGCCAGCGGCACCGGGATGCGGCGCGGGCGCACCCAGCGGTCGAGGTGGCGCAGGGTGTGGTCGATCTCGGTGATCGTGAAGCCGATCTCGGTGGTGTACGCCTCGGCGGCGCTCTTGCCGAGGTCGGCGCGCAGGGCAGCGGTGAAGGCGGCCTCCTGCTCGACCAACAGGCGCCGCAGGGCGCGCAGTTGGGCCTTGCGCCAGGCGAGCGGCTTGGTGCGGCCGGTGGCGAAGGCGGCGTGCAGGCGGGAGACGGTCGCGGCGGGGCCGGTGCTGTCGGCGGTGTCCGTGGTCGCGGTGGGCTCGTTGCTCTCGGCGTGGCGAGTGTCAGCGCTCATGCCTTGAGCATAAACGAAACGAAACGATTTCGTTTCTTGTTTTGAGTAAACTCTGTGGCATGACCCGCAGCACGTTCCCGTCACAGCCCGCCGAGTCCGCATCCGCATCCGCATCCGCAGCCGAGTCCGCGCCGCGTCGGGGCCGCCCCCGCGATGCCGGCCGGGACCGGGCGCTGCTGGACGCCACGCTGGCCGTCCTGGCGGAGAGCGGTTACGGCGGATTGACCACCGCCGCCGTGGCGGCCCGGGCGGGGGTGTCGACGGCGACCCTCTACCGGCGCTGGTCGTCCAAGGAGGAGTTGGTGATCGCCGCCGCCGCGCTCCACGGGGAGGTGTCGTACGACCAGCCGGACACCGGCAGCCTCGAAGGTGACCTGCGGGTCGTCCTGCACGACAAGGCTGCCAGCATGACGGGTGAGGGGGGCCGACTGATCCGGGCCCTGATCGGCGAGGCGGCCCACAACAGCACCCTCGCCGGGGCGCTGGTCACGGCATTCCTCCAGCCGCTGTACGGGAGGGTGGCGGAGGTGGTGCGGCGGGCGGTCGAGCGCGGGGAGATCCCACCGGTCGAGGACGCGGACCTGCTCGGCGAGGTGGTGGCCGGCCCGGTGATGACCCACTTCCTGCTGACCCCGCAGCTGCCGGAGGACGTCGACGAGACCACGGCCCGCGAGACCGCCGACCGGCTGCTCCCCTTCGCCCTGCGGGCCGTGGGCGGTCGGCCGGCCTGAAGAGTGATCGTCCAGCGCAGACGCGAATGCCCAGAGGGTGATGTCTGAAATACCGGACTAGGAGTCAGCCAGCCACGACAGCAAACGGCCCTGCGACCAGCAGCGGCCAAGGGCCTCGGCGCGCAGAGCCGACTGCTCGAACACCGCCAGGCCGATGATGCTGTGGCCAGACGCGCGGCGATCGCCAAAGGTCGGGATCGTCGGCGCGACTCCCACCCCCTCCGCTGACGCCCACGCGACCGGCCGGCCGCTCGCCGCTTCGTCGAGGCGGTGCAGGAAGCGCAGGCGGCTCTCGAGCGAGAAGCGCGACAGCGCCCATGTGGTGGTGACGACGGGCAGGGCGTCCGCAGGAACCCGGGCGAAGGCGTCAGGCAGCACCTCGACGGCATCGCCCGTCAGCAGCAGTGGAGGGGCTGTCGCCGCCAAGGCCAGTTCCGCGTCGAGCTTCGCGGCGCGATCCGGCTGATCGGGCCACAGGCAGGCGCGCAACCATCGAGCTTCATCAGCGTCGGTCACGTCCACCGGATCAAGGTCGACACCCACCCGGGCGACCACCTCGGGCATCGCCCCCGTTGGAACGGGCCGGTCTCCCACGAGAGAACACGACAACTGCACCGGAGACAACGAGTCGCCCAACGATTGGCCGTTGCTGTAGGTGATGCCAACGCGATCGACATTGAGATTGAGCCCAGCCGAACAGCCCACGTCGATCAGCCCGACCGTCTTCGCACCCACCCGACGCGCCGCCTCGGCAATGGCCGGATACAGCACGGCGCAGTGTCCGGACTCGGTGGCCCGCATCCGGCGCCGCGCGGCGATGGCCACGACCGAGTCGGTCATTTCCAGCAGCGTGTCGATCGCCGCGCCGGCGGCAGCGTCGCCATCCGCAGCGGCATAGGCCGCAGCAAGAGCCGGGGCGCGTCCAGCGAGGGCGAGATCGTGCAGCGCTGCGAGAATCACCGTGGGTTGCCGCTTGCGCGCCGGCGCCGTCTCGATGGCGCGCAGAGCCTCGCCGGACTCACTCATGGCGAGGGCGACGCGCGCGTACAGCGGCGATGCCTCGGCGGCGTCGACCTCACCGAAATGCCGGTATACCTGAGCGAGCGTGCGAGCCCCACGCCCGGGAACGGGGTCTCCTGCGGCCGACTTTGGCATCCGACGACTCTAGCCCCCGTTCACGTCTCGCAGTTGATGCTCCCCCTCATCCCGAGAAGTCGGACCAGAAGATCCCGACGCCCGCCCCGCTCTCGTCCCGGCCGACCAGGATGCTGTCCGAGTTGAATTGGCAGGTGGGGAACACCAGGGCGTTCGCCTCGTTCGCCGGGTCGACCACCACATCGAGCACCGGGGTCCGCGAGCCGGCCTCCTGCTGAGCCTCGAACTGGGCCACGGCATGCGCCTCCGGGTCCTCGGCGTCCGCGAATCCGGCGGTCCGCCGGAGCGCCCAGCCGACCACCAGGTTGTCGGGAGTGCTGGAGGAGATCGCCGAGGCCCGGTCGCTCAGCGCGTTGACGTCTTCCGCCGCCTCCTCCCAGGTCGCCCCCGCCAGGGCCTCCGGCGTCGTCCCACTCGCCACCAGCGCGACGGCGGAGACGGTGGCGCCCTGCTCGTCATCCCAGTCGTACGCCAGATACACCTCGTGCAGGCCGTCGGCGACCTCGTCGAACGTGAAGAAGTCGCCGCCCTCCAAGCCGCACACCGCGATGTTCCCACGGCTCAACAGCTGCCCGGCCAGCGTGAACTCACCCCGGTAGCCGAGGCGTTCCTCCCCCGCCCCCCAGAACGACGGCTTGCTGTTGGCTTTCAGAACCGCTTCGATCGCGTCGATCATCTTCATGGCGGCGAGTTTGGCATCCTCCTCCGACAACCTGGTCGTCACCCTAGGGAACGTGCGATGCGGAATCCCACGTCGTCGACCTGGAAGGTGGGGTGGCTGCGGCGCCGCGCGGAGGCCCGGCAACTCCAGTGCTCATCGAACCAACCGCCGCCACGGAGCACCCGGTAGGTGCCGTAGACCTCGGCGTCGTAGACGTCCCAGCACCAGTCCCAGGCGTTTCCGAGCATGTCGTAAATCCCCCACGGGTTGGGGCGTTTACCGCCCACGTCGTGGATGCGCTCGTCCGAGTTGCCGCGATACCAGGCGATCTCGTCGAGGTCCCCGTAGCGCGGTCCTGCCGTACCGGCACGGCAGGCGTGCTCCCACTCGGCTTCGGTCGGCAGTCGGTACCCGTCGGCGGACGCGTCCCACTCGATACCTTCGCCGTCCGGGTGGATGTGGTACGCGGGCGTGAATCCCTCGCACAGGGACAGGGCGTTGCAGAACCGCGCCGCGTCCCACCAGGAGACGCACTCGACGGGCAACTGGTCCCCATGGGCGGTACTCGGCCGCCGGCCCGTGATCTGTGCGTACAACGCCTGGGTGACCGGGAATGCCGCGAGCTGGTAGGGAGCAAGCTCGACCGACCAACTGCGCTGCGTCCGCCGGTCCGACAGCGTCACCTGCCCTGGCGGGATGGCGATCATCTCATTGCCCATCATGACGTCCATGATCAGGAGATCCTAACGAAAGCCGCCGGTGCGAGACGGCAGAGCCGAACCAGATCGACTGAGGCAAGGTCTGGTACCAAGCGCCTCAGTGGTGGCGGGCAGCGGGCAGCGGGAGGTAGGCGGCCTCGACGATCTTGCCGCCGGGGATCCGGCGCCAGTTCATGCTGGTGGCAGTGGCCTTGACGAGCGCGAGCCCACGGCCGCCCTCGGCGAGGTTCAACCAGTCGTCGTCCTGGGGGAGTTCACCTGCGGCGGGTGCCTGCTCGGAGGAGTCCCGGACGCGGACGACGATGCCGCCGCTGCCCAGGAAGTCGACGGTGACGACGGCGCGTCGGTCCGGGACGTGCTCGGCCACGTTGGTCAGCAACTCGGTGAGCCCGACCTCCATGTCCGCGATTCTCGGGCCGTCGAGCGCCCCGAACAGGTGCGCCAGCTCCCGGAGTTGCCTCCTGAGGCCGCCGATGATCTGCGGCTGGGAATCGACCGGCGAGTGGCAGACCTTCGTCACCGGCCTCACCACCGGCGCTGCACCCTCCACCGTCACCGAGTAGGGCAAGCAGAGCGACTGTCCGCTCGGAGTGGCAGCGCAGCACCGTGCCCGCCGACCCAGCCTTGGGGCGGCGGGCACGGTGCTGAAGGCCTGCGGAACCTCACCAGTGCAGCGGGTCTCCTTCGACCCGCCGTGGATCGAGCTGCTCCGTCGGCTGCTTTCCTACGTGAGCGGGCTCCCGTTGCGATCGGTCGCTTCCTCGCCGGCCAGTCCTGACCCTCCGGGCCCGGTACCTGGCGTGCCGACGAGCGGGCGATGCCACCGGCGGCTACATTTCCCGCACCCCACACGCTATTTGATGCGGGTCGGCTTCACTTCCAAACGGCAGGCGGTGAGGCCTACTGTGGCGAAGCACCTGCACCGTCCCGACGGAACTGGCAGCGGCCGTGTGGCGGCTGTCCCTCTGCCATCCGCCAGTCGAGGGCTGTGCTCCATCACAGCCTGGTGGCCAGCCAGGTGGTCACAGCCGCGGTGGTGGTGAGCCCGACGTTGAGTGCGATCCGGTGGTCTTCGCCGGGCAGGTGGACGGCGATCGCACCTGCCTGGAGGAGTACGAAGCCGCTGGCCGCGGCCAGCGCCAGCGGGGGCGCGATGCCCGTCAGTGGCGGCAGGATCAGGCCGGTCGCGCCGAGTAACTCGACCGTTCCCAGCGCCCTGAGGGCGGGCAAGGGTATGCGGTCGACCCAGGCCATCATCGGTCGGAGCTGATCGCGGCTGCGGGTCACCTTCAGCGTGCCCGCGTAGAAGTAGAAGAGGGCGAGCAGTCCCGCGACGATCCAGTAGGCGATGTTCATGGTTCCCGTTCATGAGTCCCCGGTTCACGGGGAGCCGTCGGCTGCCTCAGGCGGGGTCGGTGGCAGGCTCGGTCGCGTAGCGGCTCATCGCGTCGACATTGGCCTGCGGCGTCAGCGGCCGGCCACCGGCGAGCACCTCTTGGAGGTCTCGGAAGTACTGCACGTACAGGTCGGGGGTGAATGTGCTGAGCATGACGGCGGGTTGGTCGGTCAGGTTGGCGAAGGTGTGCGGGGTGCCGGGCGGAACCATCACGAGCGTGCCCGCGGCGGCGTCGTGCTCCTCGTCCCCGGCGGTGAACCGCACGGTGCCGGAGAGGATGTAGAAGCCCTCGTCGTGCTGGGCGTGGCGGTGCTGCGGCGGTCCCGGAGTGTGCGGGGCGAGGACGGACTCGGCGATCGCGAGGCGGTGCCCGGTGTGGCTGCCGTCCTCCAGGACGCGCATCCGCGTGGTGCCCAGAACGATCGTCTCGCCGTCGCCAGGGCCCACCACCGATACGGCGGGGTGGGCCTGCGATGCGTTGGTCTTCGCTTCTTCGGTCATGCCACAAGTGCACCGCCGGGGGCCTGCCAGTGTCCAAGACCCATCCCGCGGCGCCGATACCTCGTGGGTATCGTTGCAGCGTGGAGCTACGGACTTTGCGCTACTTCGTGGCGGTCGCCGAGGAACTCCACTTCGGCCGGGCCGCCACCAGACTGCACATGAGTCAGCCGCCGCTGAGTCGGGCGATCAAGCAGTTGGAGGCCGATGTCGGGGCCCTGTTGTTCGCCCGCTCGCCGATCGGCGTGACGCTCACTCCCGTGGGCGAGGTGCTGCTCGACGAGGCGCGGGCCCTACTCGACCACGCCGACCGCGTCCGGGTACGCGTGAGCGCTGCGGCCGGCGTCGCGACCATCACCGTCGGCATCCTGGGCGATGGCACCGACCCGGGCGTGTCCAGGCTGGCCGCCGCCTACCGCCGAACCCACCCGGGCATCGACATCCGCATCCGCGACACCGATCTGACCGACCCGACCTGCGGGCTGCGCGCCGGACTGGTCGACGTCGCCCTGACCCGGGCGCCGTTCGACGAGACCGCCCTGACGGTGTGTGCGCTGCGAACCGATCCGGTCGGCGTGGTCCTGCGCGCCGACGATCCGCTGGCCCGCCGCGAGCGGCTGCGGCTCGCCGAGCTGAGCGACCGCCGCTGGTTCCAGTTCCCGCAGGGCACCGACCCCATCTGGCAGGCGTATTGGAACGGCGGCAGGCCGCGTGAGGGCCCAGTGGTGCGCGCCGTCCAGGAATGCCTGCAGGCCGTGCTGTGGAACGGCACGGTCGGCCTGGCCCCGCTCGGACACGACCTGCCCGCCGAGTTGGCGGTGGTGCCGCTGATCGACATGCTGCCGAGCCGAGTGGTGGCGGTGTGGAATGAAGGGGACACCAACCCGTTGATCCGATCCTTCATCGAGATCGCGACAGCCGCCTACCGCAACTGAGTTGTCGCCGACTATCGCCCGCGTCCCACGCCAAGCACCGGCTGCGCTCGAACGGCGATGGCGGACGTGAGGGGAGGCCCAAACATTCAGTCCGTTTTGGACTCTTGGAATTCCACCACGGCCGCGCCGTGCTCGTGAGCCCACTCGGTCAGCACGGCGATCGGCTTCACCAGCGTCCGGCCCAAGTCTGTCAGCACGTACTCGATCTTCCCGGCCTCGGCGTGGCGGTCGACCAGGCCGTACCCCTGCAACCGCCGCAGCGTCTGGGTCAGCACTTTCCGCGAGATTCCGCCGATCAGGTCGACCAGCTCGCCGTGCCTGCACGGTTCCCGGCTCAGCGCGAACAGCACGACCACCGCCCACTTGTCGGCGATGATCTCGATCGCCAGCCGAGCCGAGCCGGGCAGTCGGCGAGGAAGACGCTGCCGGGGTACTCACGCATACCCCGACGGTAGCCCGCTGCCAGGAACCTGGAGGTACCCGCCGCCTCACTAGCGTCCACGGCAGAAGCTACCGAGCGGGGGAACCGAATGAGGGCAGTAACCGACTGGCCGGGCGGGCGGAAGGTCGTCGCGCTGATCACCGTCGCGTTGGAGCTGTGGTCACCAGGGCACTGGCCCGCCTACGCGCCGATGGCCGCGGCGTGGCCGCTGTCCGGCATCGACGACACCCACAGCACCTCCTGGGCGGACTACGGCGTCACCACCGGCATCTGGCGGTTGCTCGACGTCCTCGGTGACCTGCCCGCCACCGTCGGCGTCAACGGACTGGTGGCCGAGCGGCACCCCGAGACCGTCATGGCCGTGCACGAGGCGGGCCACGAGGTCGCCGCACACTCCTGGGCCCAGGACGTGGTGCCCGCGCTGCTCGACGTCGATGCCGAGCGGACCAACATCCGTCGCTGCACCGACATCCTTCGCCGAGTCACCGGCGTTCGCCCGACGGGGTGGATGAGCCCACGCGCCACCGGTTCGAGGCACACTGCCGACCTGCTCGCCGAGGCCGGCTACCGCTGGACCGGCGACCACGGCGACCACGACCTCCCGCAGATCCTGTCCACCGCTCACGGTCCACTGGTCTCCCTCATGCACAGCGACCACTCCGACGTCCGCGACGCCGCGGCCGGCCCGTACGCCTACCGCGACCTGCACCGTGAGCTACTGGACCAGCTGCTCGCCGCCCCCGGCCCAGGCGTCTTCCGCCTGACCATTCACGCCCACGTCGGAGGCCGACCGCTCCTCGCGGGCATGGTCGGCCAGATCCTCGACCACATCC
Organism: Kitasatospora sp. GP30; assembly: GCF_029892145.1. Lineage (NCBI taxonomy): Bacteria > Bacillati > Actinomycetota > Actinomycetes > Kitasatosporales > Streptomycetaceae > Kitasatospora > Kitasatospora sp. GP30. The sequence goes on along the minus strand of NZ_JARZAH010000003.1, from coordinate 267,033 downwards.
GTGAGTCCGGCGACGTCTGGGTCGCCACCCACGCCCAAGCGGCCGAACACGTCCTGACACACCAGGGAAGAACGCCATGACCCACGTCCTCGTCGTCGGCGGCACCGGAGCCATGGGCAGCCACGTGATCCACCACCTGCTGGCCACCACCGACGCCACCATCACCGTCCCCACCCGCCACCCGGAGTCCGCCCACGCCACCGAACTCACCGCCACCGCGCCCGACCGCGTGCGACTGGTCCACTCCGACCCGGCGGCCCTCGATGTCCTGATCGGGAAGGCCGACCGCGTGTTCGCCAACACCGACTTCTTCGCGACGGGCAGCGCCGTGGGTGAGTACCGGCAAGGGCTGCACTTGCTGGCCGCCGCGGAGCGGGCCGGCGTGGAGCGCTTCATCTGGTCCTCGTTGGACAGCGCGGTGTCCCTGACCGGCCACCCCGTCCCGCACTTCGACAGCAAAGCCGCCGTCGCCGCCCACATCGACCTGATGCGGTCGGAGGAAATGCTCCGCAAGGAGACCGACGGCTGGTACACGGACCACGTCTCGGTACTGACCACGGCGCCGTACTTCGAGAACCTGCGGGACCGACTCACCCCCCGACCGGACGGCCGGGGCGGCCTGACCTTCAGGCTCCCCCTCGGCACCGCCCGCTACCCGCTCGTCGCCCTCGACGACATCGCCTGGTTCGCCTGCCACATCTTCGACAACTGGCAGTCCTGGGGCGCCCGCGACCTCGCGGTGATCGGCGACAGCCTCACCGGCGACGAGATCGCCGCTACCTTCGCTCAAGTCACGGGCACCCCCAGCACCTACATCCCGATGCCGCACGACGACCTGCGCGCCGCCGTCCCCGACTTCGGCCACGACTACGCAGCGATGTTCCAGTTCTTCGCCCACCGTGATCTCTACGCCCGAGACCGGGACATCAACCTCCTGCGCCGCCTGCACCCCGCCTTGATGACCTTCGAGCACTGGCTGCACCACACCGGATGGACGGGACGACCACCCACCACGTCACGTCCGAACGCGAGCACGCACGACAGGCGTCGTCGCTCCGGACCGGGGCCGACGCCAGCCTGAGACCTGGCAAACCTGGCATGGCACACACCAAGGACCCGCCGAGGAAGATGCCACGGTTTGAGACCGATCACGACGGCAGCACGGAGAGTTGCAAAGATTCCTTGCAAATGTCATTTGCAACTCGTAGCCTTCGGACATGGCCGAACAACCGCCTGCCCAAGAGATCACCGATGTCGAGGCGCTGCGCGCCTTCGCGCACCCGATGCGGCAGAAGATCGAGCAATGCCTGCGCCGGGGACCGGCCAACTCTGCCGCTCTCGCACGCGAGTTGGGTGAGAGTACGGGGTTGGTCAGCTACCACCTGCGACAGCTGGCCAAGCACGGCTTCGTCGAGGAGGTACCGGAGCTGGCGAAGGGGCGGGAGCGGTGGTGGCGTGCGGTGCCGGGGGACCGGCGGTTCCCGCCGTACAGCCGGCAGACGCCGCAGATGCGCGAGGCGCTGACCGAGATGCACCGGCTGAACCTCGCCGAACTGATCGACTCCGCCCGGCGGTTCGAGGAGGCGCGCGACACGCTGGGGCCCTGGGCCGACGCGGCGCTCTTCTCGCGCGCCACGCTCCGGGTCGATCCCGGCCAACTCCGTGCGTTCTTCGAGGAGTACATCGCGCTCCTCTACCGGTACTCGGTCCCGGAGGGCGAGGCGGCGCCCGAGGCGCGGGCCGTGCTCGTCCGGCTGCTCGGCATTCCCGAGATCAACTGACCGCCAGGCCCAAGCGACTGCGAAGGGGGACGCACGCCGTGCTGTTCCGGGCTCGTTCCGCATTACTGATACGCACCGTACTGGCCGTCCTGTCCGGGGCGTTGGTCGGCGCCCTCCTCCTGCTGGCCGCGCCGGTGGCGTACGCCGGCGGGGACGGGCTGGTCCGCCAGGAGGTCACCTTCCGGGGCGGCGGTGGGCTCGTCCTGCACGGCACCGTCCTCAGCAAGGACGGAGCATCCGGCCCGGGGCCCGGCATCGTGCTCGTCGGCGGCTCGGGTGCCGGGCCCCGGGAGGAGTACCGGCAGGAGGCCGAGGCGTTCGCGCGGGCCGGGATCACCACGCTCGTCTACGACAAGCGGACCGTCGGCTACTCCCGGCTCCACGTGTACTTCGGCCTGCTCGCCGACGACGCACTCGCCGGAGTGCGGCTATTGCAGTCCAGGAACACGGTGAACCCACGCCAGGTCGGGATGTGGGGGTTCAGCGAGGGGGGCTGGGTGGCGCCGCTGGCCGCGTCGCGCTCGGCTGACGTAGCGTTCGTCGTCACCATCGGCGGGTCCGGCTACGACCCGCTGCGTACCCAGGCCTGGAACCTCACCACGCACCTGCGCCACCAGGGGGTTGACGGACCGTTCCGTCGCACCGTGGCCGGCGCGACCGCCCAATTCCTGGGCTCGACCGGCCTGTTCCCCGAAGGAGGCTACGACCCCGTGCCGGTGCTCGAACAGCTGCACCGAACACCGGTGCTGGCGCTGTGGGGTGAGCACGACACGCAGGTGCCGCCCCAGGAGAGCTCGCGGATCTTCCGCGAGACCCTGGCCCGGGCGGGAAACCAGCACGCCGTCATCGGCTTCGTCGCCGGCGGTGCGCACAACGGGCACCGCACGACGGACGGGTTCGACCGGATCGGCGGCCCACTCTTCGACGGCAAGAACCTGGGGGAGCTGGCCCCGGGTTATGCGCAGACCATGACCTCATGGGTGCGGGCCGTGGCCGCCGGCCACCCACCGGCGTCGAGTGCCGCCCCCGCGCCCGGGCAGGCGCTCACCACGACCCCCGTACCGAGCCATGCCTGGTACGCCTGGCTTGCACCGGCGTTGCTGCTTCTCGGCTTCGCCGCCTATCCGGTGAGTGCCGTCCTGCGCCGGGGCCCAGTCCTGCGCCCGGTACGGTGGTTGGCCGTCTTCGGCCTGCTGGCGGTCGTGGCGGCGGTGGCCTGCCCGCTCGCCGTCTTCGTGGCGGGGGACGGTACGGCGGCGCCCGTTGTGTGGGGCCGTCCCGTGGTATGGCTGGTGGTGCAGGGGCTCGCCGTCGCCGTGGTGGTGTCCGCCGGTGTCTCGGCAGCCGCACTCTGGCGCCGACGGGTGACGCCGAGCTGGGCGCTCTGGCTGCGCCTGGCCCCGGTCGGGCTGGCCGCGGTCGGGTTCGTACCGTGGGCGGTGTGGTGGGGTGTTGCTCCGTGACGGTCATTGCGGTGAACAGGGGCGCCGAACTCCGTCCAGGCGACCGGCGATGTCGGGGGCTTCTCCAGTCCGTGCGGCCCCTCCGGCGTCAGCGCCACCGTGGACACCTCACCGTAGCGGTCTGAACCAACCTGAGGAGGGAGATCCGGTCGCCGCAGCAGGAGTGACGATCCGTCATCTGGCCGGGCGGGCCTCCGGTGCAACGGGCTGGCTGAAGGCGGCGGTGCGCGGAGGCCGTGGTGGACGGCGTCGCCGACCGGATCGGAAATAACCCTTTGCGCCCGTGGCGAGTCTGGGCGTACCGTTGTTGTCGTTGGTTCGCCGGAAGTCTGGAGAAGGCCGTTGCTCTACTGAGGTCCTGAGACACCGCTCTCGCGCTGAGGATTCGCGCGGTTCATGGAGCGTGCCTGCGATCTCGGTATGGAGCTGTCCCCGTGCGGACGCCTTCCGTTGCTCTCGCTTCGCCCTCCTGGCGGTGTCTCCCGTGTTGCTCGTTCCCACATTCGCGCAACCTCGCAGGAGGCCCCTATGGCATCACCTACCACCGCGATCCTCTGTACTGACCTCAGCTTCGAGTGGCCCGACGGCAAGCCCGTGCTGGAGAACTTCCACCTTGTCGTCGGGCCCGGCCGGACCGGGCTGATCGGCCTCAACGGGGCCGGCAAGTCCACGCTGCTGCGGTTGCTCGCCGGTGAGCTCACCCCGACCGGCGGGACTGTCCGGATCGGTGGTGAACTCGGCTATCTGCCGCAGGACTTGGCGCTGGACACCGGCCTGCGGGTGGACGAGGCACTCGGCATCCGGGGCCGCCGGGAGGCGTTGCGGGCGATCGAGTCCGGGGACGTCGCCGAGGAGCACTTCGCCGTGATCGGCGACGACTGGGACGTTGAGGAGCGGGCTGAGGCCACCCTCGACAAGCTCGGCCTCGGCGCGCTGGGGCTGGACCGGACCGTCGGCGAACTGTCCGGCGGCGAGGCGGTGTTGCTCCGGCTGGCCGCTCTGCTGCTGGACCGCCCCGACGTGCTGCTGCTCGATGAGCCGACCAACAACCTGGACCGCGCTGCCCGCGAACGCCTGTACGAGGCGGTGGAGAGCTACTCCGGCGTGATGGTGATCGTGAGCCACGACCGGGAGTTGCTCTCCTATGTGGACCAGATCGCCGACCTGCGGGACGGCGAAGTCCACTTCTATGGCGGCAACTTCGAGGACTATGAGGCTGCGCTCGCCGTGGAACAGGAGGCCGCCGAGCGGATGGTCCGGGTCGCCGAGAGCGATGTGCAGCGGCAGAAGCGTGAACTGGCCGAGGCCCAGGTGAAGTTGGCTCGCCGGGTGCGCTACGGCAAGAAGATGTACGAGAACAAGCGGGAGCCCAAGATCGTGATGGGCGAACGCAAGCGGCAGGCCCAGGTCTCCGCAGGCAAGCACCGCACCCTGCACGCCGACCGGTTGGCCGACGCCCAGGAGCGGCTGGTCGCCGCCGAGGAGGCGTTCCGCGAGGACGCCGAGATCCGGATCGACCTGCCGCGCACCGAAGTTCCGGAGGGGCGCAGCGTGGTGCGGATGGCGGACGTCGCGCTGGCGCACGGCGGCACTGTCAACCTGACCCTGCGCGGCCCCGAGCGGGTCGGCCTGGTCGGGGGCAACGGCGCCGGCAAGACCACGCTGCTGCGCACCATCGCCGGTGAACTCGCGCCAGTCAGTGGCGAGTTGCTGACGCCGGTGACCATCCGCTACCTGCCGCAGCGACTCGACCTGCTGGACGACAAGCTCAGCGTGGTGGACAACGTCAAGGCGCTGGCGCCCGGGATCAGCGACAACCTGGTGCGGGCCCGGTTGGCGCGGTTCCTGTTCCGGGGGAGGCGTGCCGACCAGCCGGCCGGCACGCTCTCCGGCGGCGAGCGGTTCCGCGCCACCCTGGCGGCGCTCCTTCTCGCCGACCCGCCGCCGCAGTTGCTGCTGCTCGACGAGCCCAGCAACAACCTCGACCTGGCCAGCATGCGCCAGCTCACCGAGGCGCTGGAGTCGTACCGCGGTGCGTTCGTGGTGGTCAGCCACGATGTGCGCTTCCTGCGGCGGCTCGGGCTGACCCGGTGGCTTCAGCTGGACGGTGAGGGGTTGCGGCAGGTGGATCCGATGTAGGCGGTGTAGGAGATGCAGGAGTGGTGATCGGTGCGCCGATCCGTCCCCCGGGCGGATCGGCGCACCGGCCGTTCCGGCGCGGCTACTTGGTGGGGCCGTGCCAGGTCGGGCTGATCGCGATCGCCTTGACCTGGTCGACGGTGAGCGCGGGCAGGCTGCGGGTGATCATGTCGCCCTTGTAGTCGATGCCGTTGAAGGCCTCGACCAGCACCATGACATGGTTCGGCGTCAGGACCTGGGCCCAGTTGCGGGTCACGCCCTTGTAGTTGAAGGCCGGGTTGTCGGCGCCGGAGTTCAGCTTGTCGCCGTTCGGCAGGACGGTGGCGTCGGTGAACTCGGTGTCGATCGGCGGTCCGCTGTACCGGGTCTGCTTGAAGTCGCTCCAGTCCTCGACGGTCAGCCGGACCATGCTTGCCCCGGAGCCGTCGTCGACGGTGAAGGTGGCGAATCCGTCGTCCTTCGCAGCCCCCGTGATCTGCTTCTCGGTCAGGCCGGCCGGCAGCAGCGGGGCGGCGATCCGCAGGATGTCGTCGGTCGGCAGTCCAGCCCACTGGGGGTGGGCCGACTGGTTCTCGGGGACGTCCTGCGCCGCGGCGAGTGCGGCGCCGACTTGCAGCCAGACCGGGTCGAGGGCGATGGCCTTCAGCTGATCGGCCGTCAGTACCGGTGCGTCGCGGGTCGGGGTGGGGCTCATGGGCTGGCCGGGGCCGGGGAGATCGCTTGAGCTGGCCGTTACCACGATGCCATCGGGCCGCTGCAGTTGGACTGCCCAGAGCTGCTCGCCGCCGGCGGCCTTGGGGGGCAGGTCGAGGCGCAGATAGCTGCCGTCGGGCTGGGCGGTCCGGGTGCAGTTGGTCCAGCCGGGGGAGCAGACCATGCCCGCCGAGTTGAGGTCCGCCTTCTGGTGGGTGACGGTGATCTCCACCCCGCCCGAGCCCTTGCTGTCCACGACCGTGTAGCCGGCCATCGCCTCCTGGATGCCGGACTGGCTGTCGGACCCGGTGCCCTGGCCGAGCGGCCTGGTCAGCTGCAGGCCGCTCGGCAGCTTCGTCTTGAACAGGGCCAGCATCTGATCGCCCGTCATCGACTTCGGGGCAGCGACATCGGCCTGAGCGGCGGAGCGCGAGGGGGAGGCGCTGTCGGCGGCGGCCGACAGGTTGGTGGCGGGGGCCGGGCGGGTCACCGGGGCGCCGAGCTTCACGGCCAGGGTGCCGGCGACGGCCAGCACGGCAACCGAGGCGGTCGCGGCGAGCACGGTGCGGCGGCGCTTGGTGCGCCGGCCGCGCTGGGCGGCGCCGGTGGCCATCAGCTGCACCGGCGGTGCTTCGGAGGCGTCGGCCGCCTCTCGTAGGGCGTTGCTGAAGTCATCCTCAAAAGGCATGGCTTAGGCCTGCTTTCTGGTCAGATCTGACAGGACGTGGTCGAAGTCCGCTTGGGCGGAGGGTGGATCCGCGCTCAGCGGGGTCCGCCGCTCCCGGTCTGTTCGGCGAGACTGTCGCCGAGCAGGGCCCGCATCCGGTTGAGCGCGCGGTGGGCGCGCGACCGGACGGCGGTGGGACTCAACTGCAGTGCGGCTGCCGTCTCCTCGACGCTGCGGTCCTCCCAGTACCGCAGCACCAGGACCGCGCGGTCCGAGGCGGAGACGTCCTGCAGCGCGCGCAGCAGGGTGAGCCGGAGGGTTGGATCGGTGTCGCTGACGGCCACTTCGGGGAACTCGAAGGTCACCCGCTCGGTGCTGCTGCGCCGGCGACGCAGCGAGAGAAAGGTGTTGACCAGCACCGTCTGCGCGTAGCCGGCCGGGTTCTCCACCTTGCACACCCGCCGCCAGCGCACGAACAGACGGCTGAGCGCCTCCTGTACGAGGTCCTCGGCCAAGTGGCGGTCGCCGCCGGTGAGCAGGTACGCCGTCTTGAAGAGGTGACCGCCGCGGGCCGTGGCGAATTCCAGGAAGTCAGGCGGGCCTGGAGCTGCCGGTCCGGTCGTCGGTGAGTGCTTCATGCCTGGCTAACGCGATGGGCTGGTGGGCCTGTTGCAGCCGTTCGCGAGATAGTTCGATCGCCCTCCCGGGCCGGTACCTCTCCGGTACCCTGAGCGCATGCCAGCACTCAACATCGAGTACACCGAGGCGGAACTGGCCGCGATCCGCGAGGCCGCCGCGGCAGACGGCAAGACCGTCAAGGCGTATGTGCACGATCTGAGCGTGCGTGAGCAGCAGCGCCGAACCTTCGTCAACCACGCGGTGGCGTTCTGGAACGCGCACCTGGAGGAGTTCGACGCCGCCTTTCCCGAGGACACCCCGGCGGCAAGGCGCACCGCGGCGTGAGCATGCTGCGCGTCGACATCCGCTGGCTGCTCGACGTCCAGGAGCAGGCCTCGCCCGAGGATCTGAGCGTGCGGGACTACTCGGCGCTGCAGGCCGCCGTCGCGCGGCACCGGGTGAACACCGCTCAACTCGGCCATGACGCCGACCCGGCCTGGTGTGCGGCCGCCCTGATGCACACCATCGTGCTGCTGCGCCCGCTGCCGGTGCGCAACAACCTCTACGCCTGCATGGCGACGGCGGCCTACATGCACGCCGCGAAGGAGGGCATCGACCCGCCGTACGGCGCGCTGGTGGAGCTGGCCCGGGACGTGGCCGCCGCCGAGGCCGACATCTTCGCGGCGGCCGACCGGATCCGCTCCTGGCGGATCTGAAGCGGCCAGGCGGCCAGGCGGCCAGGCGGTCAAACGGCCAGGCGGCCGGACGGCGTTCAGGCGCTCGGGGCGGCGGCCGCTTCCCGTTCCGGCTCGGCGATGGCCGCAGCGGTGTCGCTCAGGCCGAGGCGGAGATGGTCGACGTGGTACAGGGCCTGGTCGAGCAGTTCGCAGACGTGGTCGTCGTAGAGGGAGTACACCACCGAGCGGCCCTTGCGGGTGCCGACCACCAGGTCGAGGTTGCGCAGCAGGCGCAGCTGGTGGGAGCAGGCGGACTGCTCCATGCCGACCTCGGCGGCCAACTCGGTTGCCGGGAGCGGGCCCTCGCGCAGGCGGGCGAGGATCAGCAGCCGCGACGGAGTGGCCAGTGCCTGCAGCGTGGCGGCCACCTTCGCGGCGTTGTCCGCCGTGAGGCGGGTGCGCGGGACGCGGCTGGCGGGAGGTGCTCCATGACCCATGCGACTATCGTACGCTGCCTTGTTATGAACACATGAATCGGTGTTCATGTATTCCTGTTACGGTGGTGGGGCTGGACGCTGCCCGCCCACATCCGCGTAAGGACCCCGTCTCGATGTCTTCCACCCTCACCCGCCCGGCGCCCGTCGGCGACGCAGCCGTGCGCGACGCGGCCGCGCCCAGGCGGCGCACGCGGATCTTCGCGCTCCCCGAGGCCCGCTGGGCGGCGGCCGCCCTGGTGCTGTTCCTGATCGGACTGCCGCTGCACCTGCTCGGGGCACCGGCGTGGGCGTGGGGGCCGCTGTTCGCCCTGGCCTACGCCGCCGGCGGCTGGGAACCCGGCTGGGCGGGCCTGCAGGCCCTGCGGGAGAAGACGCTGGACGTGGACCTGCTGATGGTCGTCGCGGCCCTGGGCGCGGCGGCGATCGGGCAGGTGCTGGACGGCGCTCTGCTGATCGTCATCTTCGCCACCTCCGGTGCCCTGGAGGCGGTCGCCACCGCCCGCACCGCGGACTCGGTCCGCGGCCTGCTCGACCTCGCCCCGACCACCGCCGCCCGCCTGCTGGACGACGGCAGCGAGGAGACGGTGCCCACCGGGCAACTGGCCGTGGGCGACACCATCCTGGTGCGCCCGGGCGAACGGGTCGGCGCCGACGGCCGCGTCGTGGACGGCGCCAGTGAGGTGGACCAGGCGACCATCACCGGCGAGCCGCTGCCGGTGGCCAAGGAGGCCGGGGACGAGGTGTTCGCCGGCACCCTGAACGGCACCGGCGTCCTGCGGGTGAAGGTCGAGCGCGACCCGGCCGATTCGGTGATCGCCCGGATCGTGGCCATGGTGGAGGAGGCCTCCGAGACCAAGGCGCCGACCCAGCTGTTCATCGAGAAGGTCGAGCAGCGCTACAGCCTCGGCATGGTCGCGGCGACGATCGCGCTGTTCGCGCTGCCGCTGCTCTTCGGCGCCGCGCTGCAGCCCACCCTGCTGCGGGCGATGACCTTCATGATCGTCGCCTCGCCGTGCGCGGTGGTGCTGGCCACCATGCCGCCGCTGCTGTCGGCGATCGCCAACGCGGGTCGCCACGGTGTCCTGGTCAAGTCCGCCGTGGTGATGGAACAGCTCGGCCAGATCGACGCCGTGGCGCTGGACAAGACCGGCACCCTGACAGAGGGCACCCCGCAGGTGACCGAGCTCCGTCCGCTGGCCGCCGCCGGCCTGACCGAGGAGGAGCTGCTGCGGGTCGCGGCGGCGGCCGAGCATCCCAGCGAGCACCCGCTGGCCCGAGCGATCGTGGACGCCGCCCGTGCCCGCGACCTGGACATCCCGGCGGCGGAGGACTTCAACTCCGCCCCGGGCACCGGTGTGACCGCCACCGTCGAGGGCAAGGCGGTCGCGGTCGGCAGCCCCGCCCGGCTGTTGGCCGGGCGCACCGACCATCCGGCCGCCGCGGTGGCCGCCCAGCTGGAGCAGGAGGGTCGCACCGCGGTCCTGGTGGAGGTCGAGGACACCCTGGTGGGCGTGCTGGGAATCGCCGACCGGCTGCGTGAGGAGGCCGCCGCCACCGTCACCGCCCTCACCGGCCTGACCGGCGGCACTCCGGTTCTGGTCACCGGCGACAACCCGCTCGCCGCCGCCCGCCTCGCGCAGGAAGTCGGCATCACCGACGTCCGTGCGGGACTGCTGCCCCAGGACAAGGTCAACGCCGTACGGGAGTTGGAGAAGGCCGGGCGCAAGGTGCTGGTGGTGGGCGACGGCGTCAACGACGCCCCCGCGCTGGCCGCCGCCCACACCGGCATCGCCATGGGACGGGCCGGATCCGACCTCGCGTTGGAGACCGCCGACGCCGTCGTGGTGCGCGACGAGCTGGCCAGCATCCCCGCGGTCGTGGCGCTCTCGCGCCGGGCCCGGCGCCTGGTGGTGCAGAACCTGGTGATCGCCGCGTTCTTCATCACCGGCCTGGTCGTCTGGGACCTGGTCGGCACCCTGCCGCTGCCGCTCGGTGTCGCCGGGCACGAGGGCTCCACCGTCATCGTCGGCCTCAACGGCCTGCGCCTGCTGGCCGATTCCGCCTGGCGCCGCGCCCGCCACGGGAACGGGCGCTGAGCCGTCGGTTCGTGGGTGGTGGTACGGCTGGAGGCCGCCCCGCTTGGGGCGGCCTCCAGCCGTACCACCACCGGTCAGACGCCAGGCCGGATCAGAAGATCTTCATGGCGTCGAGTTCCACCCCGCCGGGGTGGTTCGGGAACGTGAAGTAGGTGTACTTCCCGACCGGGTTGTCGGGCTGCCACCTGCGGTCCGACTCGTACTGCACGACGTTGTTGCCCGTCGAGAACGCGTCGAGCCAGCAGGGACCGCCGCTGCACTGCGGAAACTGGAACGTGTACGTCCCGGCGTTGGCGAAGCAGGTCTCGTCGGTGCGCGGGTTTTCGTACTCCTGGTGCCACCAGACCTGCAGGTAGTCATTGCTGTTGCAGGGGACGACGCTGATGGCCGGCTTGGCGGTTTCCGCCGACGCGCTTCCGGTGGGGGCGATTGCCAAGCCGACGGTCGCCAGGGTGGCGACGACAGCGGCTGCGATCTTGTTCTTCGGGCGTGCCACGGGGGCCTCCTCGCAGTCCAGTACGCCTGAGCGGCCGACCAGGGATCGGCCTGCCGGCAGGCCCGGATCAGGTCCCGCCCGGCGACCTCACTATGAGGCCGCGGAACATATCCTGACTATTGAATCTTTTGCATGGACCAATGCGCGAAGCGTATTGCCCAGTAGGGCTGGGTATACGAAGGATCGCCATGGTGATAAGAGGGATTCGGTCGAAAAGATGCTTAAATTGCCGCCGCCTCGGGTGACCTTCGACCTGGACCTGGTGTGGTGCTTCATCGTCGTGGCCGAGTTCCGGCATTTCGGGCGCGCCGCCGAGGCGCTGCACACCACTCAGCCGTCACTGAGCCGAAAGATCCGCCGCCTTGAACAGCGGCTCGGTGCCCAGCTGTTCGACCGCACACCGCACGGCAACCGCCTCACCCGGGCGGGCGAAGTCTTCCTCCCGCTGGCCGGCGCGCTGCTGCGCTCCGCCGACCAGGCCGCGGCACGCACCCAGGCCGCCGCCCGCCCCGACCGCGTCACCATCGGCTACACGCCGGGCATCATCATCACCCCGGCCGTGCGCGAACTGCGTCGGCATCACCCCGGCGCTGCGGTGGCGACCCGTCACCTGACCGTGCACGACTGGCGCCAGGCCCTGGCGGATCACCGCGTGGACGCCGTGGTCACCCGGCTGCCCTTCCCGACCGACGGCCTGGAGCTGACCCCGCTCTACGACGAACCCCGCCTGCTGCTGGTGCCGTTGGACCACCGCCTGGCCGGCAGAGACTCAGTCACCCCGGACGACATCGCCGACGAACCCCTGCCCAGGATCCGGGGACTCGACCCGATGACGAGCGCCTTCTGGCGCCTCGACCCCAGACCCGACGGACGCCCGGCCCCCGACGGACCGCTCGCCGACGCCATCGAGGACGTTGTCGAACTCACCGCCGCCGGACAGGCCGTGATGACGACTGTCCCCGCCCACCCCGTGCGCCCGGACCTCACCGCCATCCCGCTGGAGGGGGTCGAGCCCAGCCACGTCGTCCTGGTCACCCGTGCCCACGACCGCAGCCCCCTGGTGGCGGCCTTCCGCGCCCGGGCCCGCGCCCACCTCACCGGCCCTGCCTCAACCGGACATCTCCCAAGAGCCCGCTCTTCCTGAAGCAGGCTCACGAGCTCGTCCATCGACTGCCGGCCGGACATCCCTTCCCCCTCCCCGCTCGCCGGGTGGGGCGGTCAGCGGACCCGACCCGGTGGAGCCGCGCGGCCAGAGCGCTGGCTTCGGAAGCTGGTCACCTCGGAAGCCTCTCACTTCGGAAGCTGGTCACCTCGGAAGCCTCTCACTTCGGAAGCTGGTCACCTCGGAAGTGGTCACTTCGGAAGTACGAAGCCGGAGTCGTAGGCCATGATCACCGCCTGCGTCCGGTCGCGGGCGCCCAGTTTGGCGAGGATGCCGGCCACATGGGACTTGATCGTCTCCGGGCTCACCACCAACTCGGCAGCGATCTCCCCGTTGTTCAGGCCGGTCGCCATCAGCCGCAGCACCTGACCCTCGCGGTCGGTCAGCCGGCGGATCGGTCCGCCGCCGTCCTTGCGGGAGGGGCCCGGGCCGTCCGCAGTGGCGGACGCGGCCCGGTGGGCGGCCAGCTCGCGGATGGCGGCCGGGTAGAGGAGGGAGTCGGTGCGGGCCACCAGGCGCACCGCCTGCACCATCTCCTCCGCACTGGAGCGCTTCAGCAGGAACCCGGCGGCCCCGGCCTGCAGTGCCTGGTAGACGTAGTCGTCGTGCTCGAAGGTGGTGACCACCAGGATCCGCGGCGGCTCCGGCATCGCGGCCAGGATCAGCGCGGTGGCCCGGATACCGTCGATCTGGGGCATCCGGACGTCCATGAGCACCACGTCCGGTGCTGTTTCGCGCACCAGCGGCACCACCTCGCTGCCGTCGGCCGCCTCGCCGACCACGGTGAGGTCGGGCTCCGAGTCGATCACTACCCGCAGGCCGAGCCGGACCAGCCGCTCATCGTCGGCGATGACCACGCGCAGGGCGGGGGCGGCCGCGTCCGGTGCGCCCGTGCTGATCCCGCTCATGCCGCCCCCACCGGCAGCCAGACCGCGAGCCGCCAACCGCTGCCGTCAGCCGTGCGGCCGCTCTCGCAGCCGCCGCCGCGCGCCGCCGCGCGCTCGGCCACTCCGCGCAGCCCGCGCCCGCCGCCGGGCCGGCTCGGGCGCGCCGCGCCCATCGGGTTGATCAGTTCCACGGTCAGCCGTCCTTGGTCGATGTCGAGCGTCAGCGTGGCCGGCACCGAGCCGGCATGGCGCAGCACATTGGTCAGCCCCTCCTGCACGATCCGGTACGCCTCCCGGGAGAGCGCATCGGGCAGCGCCGTCACCCCGGGGCCGGTCCGTGCCGCCACCGAGACCCCGGCCAGGCCAAGTTGACGGATCAGCAGGTCGAGCGCGGCCAGCGTCGGGCCGGTGGCGTCACCGGCGCCGCCGGTCGGGCGGCCGGCGCCGTCGTCGACGTCCTCGCGCAGGATGCCGAGCACGGTGTCCAGCTCGCCGACCGCGGCTCGGGCCACCTCCTCGATGGCGAGCAGCGCCTCCTCGGCGAACGCGGGATCACGGTGCAGCACCCGGCGGGCCGCGCCGGCCTGGATCGTCACCGCGGTGAGCGCATGCCCCACCGAGTCGTGCAGCTCCCGGGCCAGCCGGTTGCGCTGCGCCAGCACCAGGGAACGGCGCTCCGCTGCGGCCAGTTGCTCGGCCGGCGTCGGGCCGAGCAGCACCGGGGCGCAGCGGGCCAGCAGGGCACCGGCGCCAGCGTTGACCAGGAGCAGCCCGAGCAGCACCGCCAGGCCTAACGGGGGAGTGGGCGGCGGGTGCGCGCCGAGCGCCTGGTGGACCAGCGTGCGCCCGGGGTGGCCCAGGAACCCCAGTGGCGAGACGCAGAGCAGTAGAACCAGCGGCGGCACCGCCAGCGACAGCCCGCTGACCACCCCGCCGACCAGCAGATGCAGCACGAACCAGTGCGCGGTGCGCCGCCGGGCCGCCCAGCTGTGGGCCGGCGTGTGGGCGAACTCCCCGGCGTGGCTGGCCGCCAGTGCCCGGGAGGCGGTGGCGAGCAGCACCCGGGCGACCGGCAGCAGCGCCACCACCCAGGCCATCGGCAGCGCCACCAGCACCGCCAGCAGCTCAGCCACCACGGTGCGCTGCGGATCGGTCTGGCCGTTGGCGCCCGGGTTGACGTAGACCGCGGAAACCAGCACCGTGCCGAGCATCCAGAACGGCATCAGCAGCGCACCGCCCAGCACCAGGTGCACCCAGCGCACCCAGGCCGTGCGGCCCACCAGAAATGCCGTCAACGTTCGCATAGGACCGACCCTACGGCGCCGCAGCTGACCATGCGTCAATCGTTTGGTTGATCTCCGCATCCCCCATGCGAGGGAGGGGTCCGAACAGAGCGCGGAGGAGGGTCAGGCCGGCGGCGTCCAGCGGTACTGGGTCGCCGTGGTGATCGCCTGGAAGCCGAGCCGGCGCAGGATCGGCGCGCTGTGGTCGGAGGCCTCCACATGCAGATAGCGGTAGCCGTGCTGCTCGGCGATGCGGGCCCGGTGGGTGACCAGCGCACGGTAGATGCCGCGACCCCGCCAGGCCTTGAGCGTGGATCCGCCGAGCAGGGTGGCGAAGTCGCTGTCCTCGCGCAGCAGCATCCAGGCGCTGCACACCAGGGTGCCGTCGGCGGCCTCGGCCAGCAGGATCGGGATGCCGTCCGGCCGGTCGGCCAGCCGGTCCTTGAGGATCTTGGCGAGGAAGCCCAGATCCTCGCCCCACACCTCGGTGTGCTGGTCGGCGATCCGGTCGGCGTCGGCCGGATCGGTGGTCCGACGGATCGTCACGCCGGGCGGCAGTGGCACGTTGGCCGGCAGCGTCACCCCGGTCGGCAGCGGCACCCCGGCCGGCGGCGTCACGTCGGTCGGCGGCGCCAACTCGCCCGTCAGGGCCGCCGTCTCGCCGACCAGCACGGTGCCGCTGCGTTTGGCGGTGAACCCGGCGGCCAGCAGCCGGTCGCCCAACTCGCCAGGCCGGTCGTGACCGTGGAGCCGCCAGTCCACCGCCGTACCGCCCGCGATCTGGCGGTGGATCAACTCGTCCAGCGCGGCCCCCGTCACCCCGAGATCGGGCTGTCGGCTGGTGAGGATGCCGCTCACGCCGCCCCGCACCAGCGGGCCGCTGTCGTCCGCCAGCAGCCTGCCCCGGGCATCGGAACTGCGGCGGAACTGGCGGTCGTACAGCTTCAGGAGTGCATCGGGTGTCGTCACCCGAAGGAGCCTACGGGCGGCTGCAACCAGTTTTGCGGACGCGGAAGTTGCTCCGAGACCAGCAGCGCCGCGCCGGCCACCGCGCCGGGCATCAGCAGCACGGTGGCGAACGGGACCAGGAAGGCCAGGACCAGCGGCAGCCCGAAGCCGATCGCCAGCATCCGGCGACCGCGCAGCCGCTCCCGGGGCGGCACGCCGTGCAGGTCGAAGACGATGCCGGTGAGCTCCACGGTGAGGAAGTACCCGGCGACGCAGAACCCGAGCGCCGGCGCCAGCAACTGGCCGAGCAGCGGCACGCAGCCGATCGCGAACAGCCCGACCGAGCACAGCGCGGTGCGGAACCCGATCCGCACCGCAGCGGCCAGCGCATCGCCGATCCCGATCTCCGGCCCACCGGGCGGCGGCGGTGCCACCGCGCGCACCAACCGCTCGTAGAACGGCTGCCCGATGGCCAGGGTGAGACCGGTGAACGCGACGATCGCGATCAGCACCCCGCCGCCGATCAGCAGCGCGGTGGCCACATCGCGGAACAGCACCCGCTCCCCGGAGCTCCAGTGCGCGGCGAACGGAGTGGCCCAGTTGACGATGTCGCCCGCCCACCAGGCGAGTGCGCTCAGCGCTGCACCGATCAGCACCATCGCGATCAGCGCCGGGAGCAGCCCGAAGAACCACCAGCGCGGCCGCCGTGCGACCCACGCTTGCCCGCGCCACAGCGCGCTCACACCCGTCAGCAGATCAGACATGCGGCTTAGCCTATGGGGCGCCGCTGACCGGCTGTGATGCCAGGACCACGGTTGTTGCGGTTCCGGCACTGTGGCCGGTTCCGTCCGCCCCCGGGCACCGTCGTCCGGGCAGCTCGGGCGCTGTCGCCCAGGTACCCCGGGGGCTCCGCCGCCCCGGGCGCCTCGGGGCCGTCGCCCAGGTACCCCGGGGGCCCCGCCGTCCGGGCGCCTCGGGGGCCGTCGCCCAGGTATCTCGGGGGCCGTCGCCCCGGCTTCCCGGGGGCTGTCGCCCAAGCACCTCGGGCACCGCCGCCCCGGCTTCCCGAGCAGTTCAGTCCGGGCATCCCCAGGCACCCCGGCCCGGGCACCCCCGGCTCTTGTTACTCGCCGGTCACCGGCATACCATCCGCAGTGTTACAGCTTCACTGTCACGCTCGCGAGGAGGCGATCGCGTGGTCGGTTCCGGGACAGCCGGCACAGCCGGGACAGCCGGCGCGGCCGGGCCGCTGGCCGGTGTCCGGGTGGTCGAGCTCGCGGGCATCGGCCCCGGGCCGTTCGCCGCGATGCTGCTCGGCGACCTGGGTGCCGATGTGGTGCGGGTCGACCGGCCGAACGGCTCGCCGCTGGCGCAGGATCCGGTGCACGACCTCACCAACCGCAACAAGCGCTCGGTGCTGGTCGACCTCAAGACCCCCGAGGGGGTGGAACAGGTGCTGGCGCTGGTGGAGCGGGCCGACCTGCTGATCGAGGGCTACCGGCCGGGCGTCGCCGAACGGTTGGGCGTCGGCCCCGAGGCGTGCCTGGCCCGCAACCCGGCGCTGGTCTACGGCCGGATGACCGGCTGGGGCCAGGACGGGCCGCTCGCCACCACCGCCGGCCACGACATCGACTACGTCGCCCTCACCGGCGTGCTCGGCATGATCGGCCCGCCCGACGGCCCGCCGTCGATCCCCGCCAACCTGCTCGGCGACTTCGCGGGCGGCTCGCTCTACCTGGTGGTCGGCCTGCTCGCCGCCATGCACCACGCGCGCGCGACCGGCGCCGGCCAGGTGGTGGACGCCGCCATCGTGGACGGCACCGCCCATCTGGCCACCCTGATCTGGGGGTTGCTCGCCCAGGGCAGTTGGCACGACCGCCGCGGCGTCAACCTGCTGGACGGCGCAGCCCCGTGCTACGCCGTCTACCAGGCAAGCGATGGCGGGCACTTCGCGGTCGGCGCGCTGGAGCCGCAGTTCTACGCCGAGTTCGCCCGTCTGCTGGAGTTGCCGGCCGATGCGCCCGGCCAGTACGAGATGAACCGCTGGCCCGAACTTCGCGCGCTGATCGCCACCCGCTTCGCCTCACGCACCAGCGCCGAGTGGCGGACCGTCTTCGCCGGCTCCGACGCCTGCGTCACCGAGGTCCTGACGCTCCGTCAAGCCGCCGCAGATCCGCACCTGGTGGCCCGTGGCACCTATCCGACGTGGCACGGCGTCACCCAACCCGCCCCCGCCCCGCGGTTCTCCGCCACCCCCGGCGCACTGCGGCGCCCGCCCGGTCAGCCCGGTGCCGACACCGCCGAAGTCGCCCGCGACTGGGGCGTTCCCGCACTTGACCCCGCCGACCGTCCGTCCTGACTCCGCCCGACCGTCCTGATCCCGCCGACCGTCCTGACCCTTCAGAGAGGCCATCGTGAGCACCGAAGCGTACGTCTACGAGGCGATCCGCACCCCGCGCGGGCGCGGCAAGGCAGGCGGCGCCCTGCACGGCACCAAGCCGATCGACCTGGTGGTCGGGCTGATCCGCGAGATGCGCCACCGGCTGCCCGACCTCGACCCGGCCGCGATCGACGACATCGTGCTCGGCGTGGTCAGCCCGCACGGCGACCAGGGCTCCGACATCGCCCGGATCGCCGCCATCGCCGCCGGCCTGCCCGACACCGTGGCCGGCGTGCAGGAGAACCGCTTCTGCGCGTCCGGCCTGGAGTCGGTCAACATGGCTGCGGCCAAGGTCCGTTCGGGCTTCGAGGACTTGGTGCTGGCCGGTGGCGTCGAGTCGATGTCCCGGGTGCCGATGGGCTCCGACGGCGGCGCCTGGATGATGGACCCGATGACGTCCTTCGACGTCAACTTCGTGCCGCAGGGCATCGGCGCCGACCTGATCGCCACCATCGGCGGCTTCTCCCGTACCGACGTGGACGGTTATGCGGCCGAGTCCCAGGCCCGCGCCGCCAAGGCCCAGGCCGACGGCCTCTTCGACCGCTCGGTGGTGCCGGTGCGCGACCGCAACGGCCTGGTGGTGCTGGAGCGGGACGAGTACCTGCGCCCGGGCACCACGGTGGAGACCCTGGCCGCCCTCAAGCCCGCCTTCGCCACCATCGGCGAGCTGGGCGGCTTCGACGCGGTGACGCTGCAGAAGTACCACTGGGTCGAGCAGATCGACCACGTGCACACCGCCGGCAACTCGTCCGGCATCGTCGACGGCGCCTCGCTGGTGGCGATCGGCAACCGCGAGATCGGCGAGCGCTACGGGCTGCGTCCGCGCGCCCGGATCGTCTCGGCGGCGGTCTCCGGCTCCGAGCCCACCATCATGCTGACCGGCCCGGCCCCCGCCACCCGCAAGGCGCTGGCCAAGGCCGGCCTGACCGCCGCCGACATCGACCTGGTCGAGATCAACGAGGCGTTCGCGTCGGTGGTGCTGCGCTTCATGGGCGAACTCGGCTTCTCGCACGAGCAGGTGAACGTCAACGGCGGTGCGATCGCGCTGGGCCACCCGCTGGGCGCAACCGGCGCGATGATCCTCGGAACCCTGATCGACGAGCTGGAGCGCCGCGAGCTCCGCTACGGCCTGGCCACTCTCTGCGTGGGCGGCGGCATGGGCATCGCCACCATCGTCGAGCGCATCTGACCGCCCCCTCACTGGAGTTACTGGAGCTACCTGTTATGAGCGAGCTGACCGTGATCCGCTGGGAGCAGGACCAGGAGGGCATCGTCACCCTCGTCCTCGACGACCCGGACCAGTCCGTCAACACCATGAACTCCCGCTTCACCGAGCAGTTCCAGGAGGTCGTGGCGCGCCTGGCCGCGACCGAGGGCCTGCGCGGTGTGATCCTCACCTCCGCCAAGAAGACCTTCTTCGCCGGCGGTGACCTGCGGCTGCTCTCCGCCGTCCAGCCCGAGCACGCCGAGGAGTTCCTCGCCGGCTCGTTGAAGCTGAAGCAGGCCATGCGCACCCTGGAGACCCTCGGTGCTCCGGTGGTCGCCGCGATCAACGGCAGTGCCCTGGGCGGCGGTCTGGAACTGGCGCTGGCCTGCCACCACCGGA
This sequence comes from Kitasatospora sp. GP30, assembly GCF_029892145.1. Taxonomy (NCBI): domain Bacteria; kingdom Bacillati; phylum Actinomycetota; class Actinomycetes; order Kitasatosporales; family Streptomycetaceae; genus Kitasatospora; species Kitasatospora sp. GP30. Next base: position 247,580 of record NZ_JARZAH010000003.1, on the reverse strand, counting down.
TCGCGCTGAACACGCCGAAGAGCAAGATCGGGTTCCCCGAGGTGACGCTCGGCCTGCTGCCGGGCGGTGGTGGCGTGGTGCGCACCGTGCGGCTGCTCGGCTTGGCCGACGCGCTGCTGAAGTGGCTGCTGACCGGCCGCCAGTACCGCCCGGCGGCTGCGGTCGAAGCCGGCCTGGTCCATGAACTGGCGGACACCCAGGAGGAGTTGCTCGTCAAGGCGCGGGCCTGGGTGCTGGCGAACGAGACCGCCCAGCAGCCGTGGGACGTCAAGGGCTACAAGATCCCGGGCGGCACTCCCTCGACGCCCGCGCTGGCCGCCCAACTCCCGGCCTACCCCGCGAACTTGCGCAAGCAGCTGAACGGCGCGCCGTACCCCGCGCCGCGCAACGTGCTGGCGGCGGCGGTGGAGAGCAGCCAGGTCGACGTCGACACCGCGATGGTCATCGAGGCCCGCTACTTCACCGAGTTGGCGACCGGCCAGACCGCCAAGAACATGATCCAGGCGCTGTTCTTCGACATGCAGGCGGTCAACGCCGGCGCCTCCCGTCCGACCGGGGTGCCGGAGCGGCCGGTGTCAAAGGTCGCCGTGCTGGGCGCCGGGATGATGGGTGCGGGCATCGCCTACGCATGCGCCAAGGCCGGGCTGCAGGTGGTGCTCAAGGACATGACCGTCGAGGCCGCCGAGCACGGCAAGGCGTACTCCGCCGGGCTGTTGGACAAGGCGGTCGCGCGCGGGCGGAGCACGGCGGAGCAGCGCGACGAGCTGCTCGGCCGGATCACGGCCACGGCGGACGTCGCCGACCTGGCGGGCTGCGACGCGGTGATCGAGGCCGTCTTCGAGAACGTCGAGCTCAAGCACAAGGTCTTCCAGGAGGTGCAGGGCGTCGTCGCGCCGGACGCGCTGCTCTGCTCCAACACCTCCACCCTGCCGATCAGCCTGCTGGCTGAGGGAGTCGAGCGGGACGCCGACTTCATCGGCCTGCACTTCTTCTCGCCGGTCGACAAGATGCCGCTGGTCGAGATCATCCGCGGCGTGCGGACCGGCGAGGAGGCGGTGGCCCGCGCCTTCGACCTGGTCCGGAAGTTGGGCAAGACCCCGATCGTGGTCAACGACTCGCGCGGGTTCTTCACCTCGCGGGTGATCGGCCAGTTCATCAACGAGGGTGTCGCGATGGTGGCGGAGGGCGTGGAGCCGGCCTCCATCGAGCAGGCGGCCGCCCAGGCCGGGTACCCCGCGAAGGTGCTTTCCCTGCTGGACGAGTTGACGCTGACGCTGCCCCGCAAGATTCGTGGCGAGGCGCGCCGCGCGGTCGAGGAGGCCGGCGGGGTGTGGGAGCCGCACCCGGCGGACGTCGTCTTCGACCGGATGGTCGAGGAGTTCAACCGGCCCGGGCGCAGCGGCGGCGCCGGCTTCTACGAGTACGACGAGAACGGCCGGCGCGGTCGCCTCTGGCCGGGCCTGCGCGAGCACTTCGCCCGCCCCGACGTCGAGGTCCCGTTCGAGGACATGAAGGAGCGGATGCTCTTCGCGGAGGCGCTGGACAGCGTGCGGTGCCTGGAGGAGGGCGTGCTGACCTCGGTCGCCGATGCGAACGTCGGCTCCATCCTGGGCATCGGCTACCCGGCCTGGACCGGTGGCGTGCTGCAGTACATCAACGGCTACCAGGGTGGCCCGGCCGGATTCGCCGCACGGGCCCGGGAGTTGGCCGCCAAGTACGGTGAGCGGTTCGCCCCGCCGGCGATGCTGGAGCGGATCGCCGCTGAGGGCGAGACGTTCAGGGACTGAGCGGGTCGCGCAAGGACTGAGCGGGACGTTCAGGGACTGAGCGGGACGTTCAAAGAGTGAGCGGGTCGCGCAAGGCATGACGCCGCGGGTGCCCACCGGCATGGTGGGCACCCGCGGCGTCGGTGCTCGGGCCACGAGGCCACGAGGCCACAGGGGGCACGGGATCACGAGGGCACGGGGTCACCGTGTCACGCGGTGTACCCGCCGTCCACCGCGAGGGCGGTACCGGTGATGTAGCGGCCGCCGGGGCCCGCCAGGTAGGCCACCGCGTTGGCGATGTCGTCGGCCTCGCCGTACTGACCAAGGGCGGTGAGGTCGCGCTGGACCTCGGCGCTGTCGCCGTCGGCCGGGTTCATGTCGGTGTCGATCGGGCCCGGGTCCACGATGGTGGCGGTGATGCCGCGCGGCCCCAGCTCCCGGGCAAGTCCCTTGGTCAGCCCGATGAGTGCGGACTTGGCCGTCGCCTGCAGCACGAAGTTCGGGAACGGCACCCGCCCGTTGAAGCACGAGCCGATGCTGATGATCCGCCCGCCGTCGCTCATGCGGTTGGCGGCGGCCTGGGCGGCGAGGAACACCGAGCGGACGTCCACCGCCAGCACCCGGTCCAGTTCCTCGGCGGACACCTCGGCCAGTGGGCCGTAGGTGAGGAAGCCCGCGTTGTTCACCAGGATGTCGATGCGGCCCAACTCCCGCACCGTCTGCTCCACCGCATCCGCCGCGGCGTTCGGCCGGGTCAGGTCGGCCTGGATGGCAACGGCCTTGCCGCCGGCCGCCTCGATCCGCTTGACGACCTGGCGCGCCTCGTCCGCCGCCCGGACGTAGGTGAGCGCCACCGCCGCGCCCTCGTCGGCCAGTCGCCTCGCTATCGCCGCACCGATCCCGCGGCTGCCACCGGTCACCAGGGCCACCTTGCCAGTCAGGTCACTCATCGCTTTCTCCTCCGTTGACGCGGGCGTTGACGTGAGCGGTGCGCTCGTTCACACCGGCATGGTAGAAGTTGCCATCAGTGTCAGATTCAAGGTCGAGTGGCGGTTTCAAGCTGAAGCGTCAGTGTCAGACTCGAGTTGAAGCGGCATCAGGTGAGGGGTGAGGACATGCGGATCGGTGAGCTGGCCCGGCGCAGCGGGGTGAGTGAGCGCTCCCTGCGCTACTACGAGACCCAGGAACTGCTGCGCGCCGAGCGCACGCCAGGCGGCCACCGGGACTACGGGGAGTGGGCGGTGGACCGTGTGGTCCGGATCCAGACGCTCTACGCGGCGGGCCTCAACAGCAAGAAGATCGCCCAACTGCTGCCCTGCATGAGGGACGCGGACGGCCGCCCGAACGAGATCGCCACTCCGGAGCTGGTCGATGAGCTCACTGCGGAGCGCGACCGCATCAACCGCATGATCACCGAACTGGTGCGCTCCCGCGATGTGCTGGACGAAGTGATCGACACGGCCTCGGAGACCGCGACCATCGGGGCGGCGTAGCCCGCCTCGGAATCGGCAGCAACCAAGGGGGAGGGGAACCGGGATGGAGTTGAGGATCAGCCGGATCGTGGGCGCCGCCGTCGTGTTGGCGGTGGCGGGCGCGGCGCTCGTCGGCTGCGACGGCAAGCAGGCGGTGAGCTGCGGCAAGACGGCCATCACCATCACCGGTGATGTGCAGGACTTGACGGATTCGGCCACCAACGTCGGTCAGCTGACCGACCAGGCGCGTCGTCAACGCACCGCCGACGCGCTCAAGAAGCTGAACGACGACGCCAAGAAGGTCCACGCCGGTAGCGACAGCGCCAAGGCGGCCGACAGCCTCTCCAAGGCGGTGCAGAACGCCCAACAGGCCGTGGCGGACGGCAAGCAGCCCGATCTCGGGCCGATAGCTTCTGCGGCAGGTGACTTGAGCAAGGCCTGTGCTTCAGCAGGCTGATGACGATGCGTCAGTCAACGTGATCGGGAAGGGTACTGGACACGGTGAACATGTTGGACGAGGTGCTGAGGGGTAATCCCTACCCCGGGCGCGGTGTGCTGTGGTGCCGGACCGGCGACGGCAGCACGCTCGGCGCGTACTTCCTCACCGGACGCAGCCCCGCATCCCAGGCCCGCACCCTCCATCGCACTCCGCGGGGTGAACTCATCGTCGCCCCATCGGATGACTCACCCGCCCAGGACCATCTGCGCCACTACGTCGCCGCCCGCCAGACCGGAGACTGGCTGGTCTTCGGCAACGGAGAGCAGATCGCCATAGTCGCCAACCGCCTCACCGTGGGCCAGACTCCCACCCTGGCCCTGGACGGCCTGGACTACGAGCCGGACCCGCCGATCTTCACCCCGCGCCTGACCGTCATCGCCGACGGACGTGGCGGCGGCCCGGTGTGGTTCGGCGCCGCGCGGCGCAGCGGCGGTGACCGCGCTGCCACCAACCGGATGACCTTGCAGATCAGCGACCTTCAGCCGGGCCAGGGCGTGCTGATGACCACCTACCGCTCGGACGGGCAGGAGATCGCCACGGGCGAGCCGTTCACCGAAGTGTGTACACGTGCGGAGAGCCGTGGTGCGCTGCTCGACGAGCTGTGGTCCGCCCTGGCACCGCAACTGCGGGTCGCCGCAGCGGTCTTCGCGCCGGGCGGGCTGGCGGAGGCCGACATCCGGCAGGCGGGGGCGGGACTGAGCTGACGGCCTGACGGCCTGACGGCACTGCCAGGCACCGGGCCTGCCACCACTGCAGGTCGAGCCAGGTGCCGGGTCGGCCGCCCCCGCTCAGGAGTTGGTGCCGCCCTTGCAGAACTCGGCTTCCAGTTCCGCCGTGAACACCCCGATCGGCCATGTCCAACTCCCGTTCGCCCAGTCGCCGTTCACCTCCGTGGACAGCATGTGCCGCCTGTCCCGGGTGCCAACGGTGTACGACCACGAGCCGTCGATCGCGCCGCCCATGCCCCAGACCTCACCGCAGGAGAGGGTGATCTCACCGACGCCCAGACCGTAGTGGGACTTCGGGACCCAGCCGTCCCCCGGGTCCTGCATCACGAACATCTCGCCCTGCTGCGCAGGCGGCAGCAGCCGGCCCTGCATCAGCGCGCGGAAGAAGGTGTCGAGGTCACCGGTGGTGGAGATGATGTCGCCCGAGCCGTAGCCCCAGGAGGGGTTGAGCTCGGTCACGTCGTAGAACGGGGTGTGGTCGCCGGACGCTCCCAGCTTGGAGTAGAAGCGGCCGTGCGGGCCGTGGATCCGCGGGTCGACTCGCCCGCAACGAGGGGAGCGCCCATGCCAGATGCCAGGCTGACTCAGGAAGACCGCCAGCGGATCGCCGACGGACTCGCCGCGAGGCTCGACCATGCGGAGATCGCCAGCCGGCTCGGCCGCCCCAGCCCTATCGCGCGCGTCAGTTCGGGACGGTGAACTGCATGCCGGCGACCGCGATGGTCCCGTGACCCAACGCGGATCCATGCGCCGCGCAGACCCTGGCGTTGATGCTTCTTCGTGCACGAGAACATGCGCATCTCCACCTTTGTGTCACAGACCTGTCTCAGCTTCCCTTGATCCGCAACGTGGCTGACCGGCGGTCACGTCTGCCTGCTCAGAAAGCCATTTATCGGGGAGAAAATCATGCGTGTCCGCAAGGTCTCAGTGTTCACCCTTGCCGCTGTGGCTGTCGGCCTGTCGCTGACAGCCTGCAGCGGTGGCAGCAACACGGCCTCGGCATCCGCTGCCAGCGCATCGGTCGCGACGAGTACCGCTGCCACGCCGACCGGTACCCCGCAGACCAACGCCGGCCACGACTCCGCCGACGCCGCCTCGTCGGGCACCCCGAAGTCGTCAGGTGCCCCGAAGCCGTCGGGCACGCCGAAGTCGTCGGGCACGCCGAAGTCGTCAGGTACCGCGAAGCCGTCGGGCACCGCCAAGAAGCCCGGCGTGAGCTGCACGAATCAGGTCGACTACGCGGGGGACCCGAGGTCCAACGCCGAGATCAACTCGATCGGTGAGGAGACCGGCTACTGCCCGGTGCCGGAGAAGGGCAGCACGCCGTCGGGCACCCCGAAGAAGGCGGGGGTGAGTTGCACGAATCAGGTCGACTACGCGGGGGACCCGAGGTCCAACGCCGAGATCAACTCGATCGGTGAGGAGACGGGCTACTGCCCGCCAGTCCAGCACTGATCAGCCGTGGACAGCTCCCGGAGCTCCCGGAGCCCGAGACGTCGGACGGCCATCAGGTGGCCGTCCGCGTCCCAGGGCACCATCGACCTGTTCAACAAGTCGATCTCCGAAGCGAGGTGGCGCAGTGGCCGGTGAGTTCATGATGGACGCCGACGAGGGGATGCGACGCTTCTTCTCGCAGATCGCCGACGAGATGATCACGCTCTTCGGCATCGACCGCGCCGAGGCCGTGGCCCGCCTCAACGAGGCCTGGGGCTCGCTGGCCTTCGACCCCTACCCCGATCTGGTCTGCCACGAGTCCGCCGAGTACTGGGCCTACGGCATGTACTACGGCGACGTCCCGTACTGGGACGAGCAGGCCGACCGCTCCGAGTGGCAGGTCGGTCCCCTGCCACCAGCGGACTCTCCGGCCTGGACCCTGCCCCGGAGCGGGTGAAGGCGCCCGGAGAAAAAACTTCGGTCGATGTCCGGCTACCGTGTCGATCTGCGCCCGCGCCGTTCGACCTGGGGTAGAGAGGGTCGAGAGGCGACCCCCGTTCAAGGAGAACGACGATGGCGAAGTACATGCTGATCATGCGAGGCACGGACGAATCCGTCGCGAAGATGATGGAGACGCCCTTCGAGGAGATGCTCGAGACGGTGGGCCGCTTCAACGAGGAGTTGATCCGGGCGGGCGTGCTCGTCGCAGCCGAGGGCCTGGACGACCCGTCGCAGGGCGTGGTGGTCGACTTCAGCGGGGAGACCCCGGTCGTCACCGACGGCCCGTACGGTGAGACGAAGGAACTGTTCGGCGGCTACTACGTGCTCGACGTCGCCTCCAAGGAGGAGGCCGTCGAGTGGGCCAAGCGGCTCCCGCGGTTCCCCGGCTCGAAGGTCGAGGTCCGTCGGGTGCCGGGCATCGAGGAGTTCCCGCAGGACAACGAGTGGATCATCAGGGAGCGGGCGTGGCGCGAGCGGACGGGCCAGCTCTGACAGCCGCGGCCTCCGACGGCCCGCCGAGCGCCGAGTCGGCGCGGCGGGCCGTCGAGGCGGTCTGGCGGATCGAGTCCGCGCGGATCGTCGGCGCGCTGGCCCGCTACACGGGGGACTTCGCCCTCGCCGAGGACGTCGCGCAGGAGGCGCTGGCGGAGGCCCTCGTCTCCTGGTCGCGCGACGGTGCGCCGGCCAACCCGGTGGGCTGGCTGCTGGCGACCGCACGGCGGCGGGCCATCGACGCCTTCCGCCGCAGGTCGGCGCTGGACGAGCGGTACACCATGCTCGCGGGCCAGCTGGCCGACGGTGAGTTCAGCTCGGGTGCGGTGGCCTCGCGGGACGGGTCGGACGACCTGCCGTGGGATCCCGACCGGGTCGACGACGACGTCCTCGCGCTGATGTTCACGGCCTGTCATCCGGTGCTCTCGCCCGAGGCCCGGGTGGCGCTCACGCTGCGCGTGGTGGGCGGTCTGTCCAGCGAGGAGATCGCCCGGGCGTTCCTGGTGCCCGTGCCGACCGTCCAGGCCCGGATCACCCGGGCCAAGAAGACGATCGCCGCGGCGCACGTGCCGTTCGAGCTGCCGCCGGCCGCCGAGCGGCGGGAGCGGCTCGGCGGCGTCCTGAGCGTCCTGTACGTGATCTTCACGGAGGGCTCGACGGCGTCGACCGGCGACCGCCTGCTGCGTACCGATCTCGCGTACGAGGCGGTCCGGTTGGCCCGGACGCTGGCCGCCCTGCTGCCCGGTGAGCCGGAGGTGTCCGGGCTGCTCGCGCTGTTCGAGCTCACCGCCGCGCGCTTTCCGGCGCGTACCGGGCACGACGGGGAGGCGGTGCTCCTGGAGGACCAGGACCGGCGGCTGTGGGACCGCTCCGCGATCCGTCGTGGTCTGGCCGCTCTCGGCCGGGCCGCGGCCGTCGGGCAGGGCCTCGGACCGTACGGTCTGCAGGCCGCGATCGCCGCCTGCCACGCGGCGGCGCCCTCGGTGGGGGAGACCGACTGGGAGCGGGTCGTGCTCCTCTACGAGGCGCTCGGCCGGGTGGCTCCGTCACCCGTCGTCGAGCTCAACCGGGCCGTGGCCGTCGCGATGGCGAGCGGACCGCAGCAGGCGCTGTCCATGGTCGACGAACTGGTCGCCTCCGGCCGCCTGTCGGGGTCGCACCTGCTCCCGAGCGTGCGCGGCGAACTCCTGGCCCGCCTCGGCCGGACCGCCGAGGCCCGGGCCGAGCTGGAGCTCGCCGCCCGGCTGTGCAGCAACACCCGCGAGCGGTCGGTGCTGCTGCGCAAGGCGGCGGAGCTGGGGTGACGGCCATCGGCCGGGCGTGGGGCCGCCGTAGTGGGGTGTGGCCTGGGCGAAGGCCCGGGCCACACTGCCCCCCATGACCGGTGCCCGCGCCTCCGTCTACGGACCGAACTGACGTCGCCGGCTGAATCGGCTAGCGCCCGCCAGCCCCATCGCCCAGCGCCCAGCGCCCAGCGTCCAGCGTCCGCCGGCCGGGAGAGCAGAACAGCCGTACGTGGGCGGTCATTCCCGCGATGACAGGAAATCGACGATTGGACGTGGACGCGTGACCCACAATCTCTGACGCTTGATCAGGACCAGCCGCTGGAGCGGGAACTGTGGCGGCGGCTTCGTGGTTGGCGAGAGTGGACCAGGCCGTGCCGTCCAGAGGCGTGGCCATCCCTCGATGGAGAGTGATTGTCGTGCCTTCCAGCTCCAGTTCCGGTTCCAGTGACTCGACCGCCCGTGCCACGAGTGTGCTGGCCCGCCCCTTCACTCTGGGCAGCCTCACGCTCCGGAACCGGATCGTGATGGCGCCGATGACCCGCGAGTTCTCGCCCGGCGGGGTGCCGGGCGCCGATGTGGCGGAGTACTACGCCCGCCGGGCGGCAGGCGGGGCGGGCCTGATCGTCACCGAGGGGACGTACATCGGCCACGACTCGGCGGGGACCAGCGACCGCGTGCCCCGGTTCCACGGCGACGACGCGCTCGCCGGCTGGAGCGAGGTGGCGCAGGCGGTCCACCGGGCGGGCGGGAAGATCGTGCCGCAGCTGTGGCACGTGGGCATGGCGCGCACCGCCGGTGCGCCGCCCGTCCCGGAGGCCCCGCAGGTCGGCCCCTCGGGGATCTCCATCGACGGCTCGGCGGCGGGAAAGGCGATGACCTCGCAGGACGTCGACGACGTGATCGCGGGCTTCGCCGCCGGTGCGGCCGCCGCCGAAGCCCGCGGCTTCGACGGCGTCGAACTGCACGGAGCCCACGGCTATCTCATCGACCAGTTCCTGTGGGCCCGGACGAACCAGCGCAGCGACGGCTACGGTGGCGACATCGCCTCCCGGGCCCGGTTCGCCGCCGAGATCGTGGCCGCATGCCGCCAGGCCGTATCGTCGGACTTCCCGATCATCTTCCGGCTCTCCCAGTGGAAGATGGGCGCCTACGAGGCGAAGATCGCCGAATCGCCGCAGGAGCTCGACGCGCTCCTCGCCCCGCTCGCCGAGGCGGGTGCCGACGCCTTCCACTGCTCGACCCGCCGCTTCTGGCTGCCGGAGTTCGACGGCTCGGACCTCAACCTCGCGGGCTGGGCGAAGAAGGTCTCCGGCAAGGCGACGATCAGCGTCGGCTCGGTCGGCCTCGACGTCGACTTCACCAAGGCACTGTTCCAGGGCGAGCGCTCCAGCGCCACGGACATCGCGGCGCTGCTGGACCGGCTGGAGCGTGACGAGTTCGACCTCGTGGCGGTCGGCCGCTCCATGCTGGGCGACCCGGAGTGGGCCGCGAAGATCCTCAGCGGCCGCGCCGACGAGCTCAAGCCCTTCGACCTGCGGGCACTCGGCACCCTGTACTGAGTCGACGGTCCCGGTCCGCGTCGGCTACGCCCTCACCCCGCTCGGCCACTTCGGCGCCTCGACGACGGTGGCGGCACTACGGCGAGACCAACCCCGTCTCGTACGCCGTGATCACCAGATGCACCCGGTCCCGCACCCCCAACTTCATCATCAACCGGGCCACGTGGGTCTTCGCGGTACCCGGCGCGATGCCCAGTCGCGTCGCGATCTCCTGGTTCGACAAACCGCGCCCGACGAGAGTCAGCACCTCGCACTCCCGCTCGGTGATGGCGTCCAGCCGTGGCCCGTGCCTTCGGCGCCGCCCCGCGAACTCCTCGATCAACTGCCGCGTCACGCTCGGCGCGATCAGGCCGTCGCCCGCCGCGACCAGCCGGATCGCACCGAGCAGCTCCGGCACCGGCATGTCCTTCACCAGGAATCCGCTGGCGCCGGCTCGCAGTGAACCGAACACGTTCTCGTCGTCGTCGAACGTGGTCAGTACCAGTACTCGAGTGTCGGCCGTCTGACTCGTGATCAGCCGGGTTGCCTCGATGCCGTCGACGCCCGGCATCCGGAGATCCATCAGCACCACATCCGGTGCGAGTGCGCGCACCACCCGCACCGCCTCCGCGCCGGTGCCCGCCTCGCCCACCACCTCCAGGTCCGACGTCCGCGAGATCGCCAACTTCAGGCCCGCGCGGACCAGTTCCTGATCGTCCACCAGGACCGTCCGCACCCTCATACCGGCAGCCTCGCGCTCACCCGGAAGCCGCCCTCCGGCCGTACCCCCGCGCTGAACCGGCCCGCCAGCAGCTCGACCCGCTCGCGCATCCCCGCGATGCCGTAGCCGTCCCCGTCCCCGTCCCTGTCCCCGGAACCCGCCCCGCCCCGCCCGTCGTCCACCACCTCGATCGCCAACTCCGCCTCCCCGTAGTCCACCGACACCCAGCAGCGCCGCGTGTTCGCGTGCCGCACCACGTTGGTCACCGACTCCCGCACGATCCGGAAGGCGGAGAGCTCGACGTCCGGGGCCAGCGTCCGCCGCCGGCCCTGCCACCGCACGTCCACCCGCACGCCGGACTGCGCCGCGGTCTTTGCCAGCCGGTCTGCAGCTGCAGCAGGCCTTGCGGGACGCCACCGGCGACAACCCGCTGATCCAGGTGCAGTCCAGTCACGACCTCCAGGCCGCGTACGCCTCGCGGATGTCCCTGCTGATCGAGGTGATGTACGGGCTGCTCGGGATGGCCGTGGTGATCGCCGTGCTGGGCGTGGTCAACACGCTGACCATGTCGGTCTTCGAGCGCCGGCGGGAGATCGGCCTGCTCCGGGCCGTCGGCCTGGACCGGCGCGGGATCCGGCGGATGCTACGGCTGGAGTCGGTGGCCATCGGTACCTTCGGTGCGGTGCTCGGCATCACGATGGGTGTGCTGATGGCCTGGGTGGTGGTGCGGATGTCCAAGGACGAGGTGAGCGATCTGACCACCGTGGTGCCGTACGGCCGGCTCGCCGCCTACGTACTCGGCGCGGGCGCGGTGAGCCTGCTGGCGGCCCTCTGGCCGGCCCGGCAGGCGACCCGGCCGAGCATCCTCGACGGGATCGCGACCGACTGACGGGGCGTCGGCTGGACGTCGTCAGTAACCGGACTTCGGGGATACCTGCGCGGTGGTGAGAGCTGAAACGCCCGCCCGGCCCGCCCGGCCCGCCCGGCCCGCCCGGCCCGCCGCCTGCCTGACCGGGCAGCCCGCCGTGCTACGGGTGCGCGGCGGGTGCGGCATCGGTGCCGCTCATGCCGAGCCGGCGGGCCAGCTCGTCCTCACCGGCCGAAGTCAGGCGCAGAGCACGGGTATTGGCTGCTCGGGTGATCCATCCGGCGGTGCTGAAGACATCGAGCAGGTCCGCGCCGAGACGCCCGGCCAGGTGGTGCCGTTGCTCGGTCCAGTCCAGGCAGAAGCTCAGCAGCGGGCGCTCCTGATCGTCGGTCAGGTGGCTCTCCGGCACCCCGAGGCCGGTCAGCACCGGTATCGCGGCCGGGCCGAGCCGATATGGGTGCTCCGACTCCGCGGTCTGCCCGGCAGTCTGCTCGGTGCCGCCCACGGGGACCAGCGCGCCGCTGCTCAGCAGGGCCTCGGTGATGGTGACCCCGAGCAGCCCGGCGGTGTGGTCGTAGCAGACGCGCGCCCGCCGCAGCGCTGCACTGCGGCTGCTGGCGCGGAGCGTCCGCGCCACCGGCTGGGCGGGGGCGAGCGCGGCCAGGCTCTCCATCAGCTCGGCGATCCGGCGGTCGGCGAGCTCGTAGTAGCGGTTCCGCCCCGACGGCCGGACGGTGATCAGCCCGGCCTGGCTGAGCCGGTTCAGCTGGGTGCTGGCGGCCTGGGGAGTGACGCCCGCGTGCTCCGCCAGCACGCTCGCGGGCAGGCTGCCGCCTCCGGCGAGCGCCATGAGGATGCGGGCGCGGGTGCCGTTGGCGAACAAGCTCGCCACCCGGGCGATGTCAGGTTCGCCGGTGCGCGCGGGGGAGGTCATGCGGTCATTGTCACCCGGGCACACTTCCACCGGCGTGGAGGTGAACCGCTGCCATGGTCGGGGCATGAACGAGACAGTCCAGGCCATGCCACCACCCGCGAGGCCGGCGCCGCAGTCCGCGACATCGGGCGCCCGGCATCAAAGACGCGTGCTGGCGGCGACCGGTGTCAGCTATGTCGTCGTCCTGCTGGACGCGTCGATCGTGAACGTCGCACTGAACGGCATCTCCGGCAGCCTCGGCGTCGGCATCGACGGCCTGCAGTGGGTGGTGAACGCCTACACGCTCGCCTTCGCCGGCCTGCTGCTGACCGGTGGCACCCTGGCGGACCGCTGGGGCGCCCGCCGGGCGTATCTGGCGGGCCTGCTGCTGTTCACCGCCGCATCCGCAGGCTGCGGCCTGGCGACCGGCCTTCCGGTGCTGGCCGCCGGCCGGGCGGTACAGGGCCTTGGCGCGGCGGTCCTGGTACCGGCCGCCCTCAAACTGATCAACCAGGCCCATCCCGAGCCCGAGCTGCGGGCCCGGGCGATCGGGATCTGGATGTCGCTCGGCGCAGTCGCCATGGCCGCGGGGCCGTTGATCGGCGGCGGCCTGATCAGCTGGCTCGGCTGGCGCAGCATCTTCTTCGTCAATGTGCCCATCGGGCTGGCTGGGGTGTGGCTGGCGCGGACCGTCGCCGACCAGCCGGCCCGGTCGCTGCCGCAGCGCCTGGACCTGGTCGGGCAGGGGAGCGCGGTCGTAGCGCTCGGCCTGCCGATCGCCGCCCTCATCCAGGGCCGTGACTGGAGCCCGCCGCTGCTGTGGGCAGCCCTGGCGGTCGCCGCCGTGGCCGCGGCCGCCTTCGTCGTCACCGAGAGCCGCAGTCCGCACCCGATGCTCCCGCTGTCGCTGTTCCGCGGCCGCGTGTTCGCGGGTTCCACGGTGGTCTCCGCGACCTCGGCGCTGGTCTTCTACGGCCTGCTGTTCGTCTGCGGCCTCTACTTCCAGCAGGTACGCGGATACTCGCCGTTCCAGGCCGGGCTGGCGCTGCTGCCGCTGACCGCGACGGTCGCCGTCGGTGGCTTCGGCTCCGCCCGGGCAGCGCGTCTGCTCGGTCCGCGCTGGTCGATGTGCGCGGCCTTCGGCGGTTACGCGCTCGGGGCGCTGGGGCTGCTCAGCGCCACCCGCAGCTCGCCGTACTGGCTGGCGCTCGCGCCGATGGCGGTGATCGGGCTGGCCGGCGGATTCATCTCCCCGGCCGCCACCGCACCGGCCCTGGGCACCGTCGGCGATGCCCGCGCGGGCATCGCCGCTGCCGCGCTCAACACCGCCCGGCAGTTCGGATCGGCGGTCGGCGTCGCCGCCTTCGGCACACTTGTCACCGCCGTCCACCCCTTCACCCGTGGACTGCACGCCGTCCTCTGCGCGATCACCCTCGCCTCGATCGGCGCGGCGGTCGTGTGGGCGTACACCTGGCGGCGGTCAAGCAAGGCCTAGGAACTCACCCGGGAACGCGGCCAGTTGGCCTGGGGTGGGTGTGGGTGAGCGGCTCGCTGGCTCGCCGAGCATGTCAGCCGGATGGTTGCGCGCAGGGTCGGGTTATCCCCCCAACGGCCCGGGGTGGCTTCCCCATTGGCCCGGTCCGGGGCACCCAGCGAGACTGGCGCTTGCGCGCCCCGCCCGCGCGATTTCCATCCTCACACCGAGCCGATCGGGCCACCATGACCACCACCGCAGCCGCTCCCACCACCCCCGTCACGCGAGCCAGGAGAGGCTCACGGGTGAGCTGGAGCGTCGTCCTGCTGACGTCCCTCGCAGTAGTCGGGTATGCCGTGGGCAGCTACGCCGATGTCGAACTCCCCATCAGAGCAGGGCACCAGGGCCTGGCCGCGACCTACGCCGAGCGCCCGATCGCCATCCAGGTCGCCTTCTACCTCCACATCGTGACGGCCGCGCTCGCGCTGCTGGTCGGCCCGTTCCAGTTCTCCACCGTGCTGCGCGAACGGTTCCCGGCCGTGCACCGCTGGAGCGGCCGGCTCTACGTCCTCGGGGTCGGTGTCGGATCGGTGGCCGCGTTCCTCATGTCCTTCTTCAACTCGGCGGCCTTCGACGGCTTCTTCGGGTTCGGCGGCCTCGCCGTGCTCTGGGCCTGGTCAACCTGGCGCGGATACCGGGCCATCCGCGAGCGCGACGTGCCCAACCACCGTGCCTGGATGATCCGCAGCTTCGCCATCACATACGCCGCCGTAACGCTCCGGGCCTGGCTCGGTGTCCTCATCGTCCTCCAGCTGGCCACCGCGCACGGAACCGTCGACGGCACGCGCATCTTCGACAACGCCTACGCCCCGCTGCCCTTCCTGGCCTGGCTTCCCAACCTCGTCGTCGCCGAGTTCCTCATCCGCCGCCGCGGACTTCCCTCCTACCGGCTCACCCCGGTTGCCGGCTGACGGCCCGTCATGCGGGTTGCACCGGCGTCGCGGAGGAGGCGGCTGCAACTCCGCCGCGACGAGGCCGTGATCGACATGGCACACCGTAAGGACCCCATGCCGTACGGCCATACGGGCTTGAGGACCACCAAATACGCCCCTTGAACTGGAGTTCATCGAGCCGCAGCTGCCGATTGGCGTCACTCCCCTGCCCGTGCAGAGGGGTGACGCCCATCGGCCCCGCGCGGTCAGAGGATCAGTAGTAGGCGTACGCGGCGCCCGCCGTCACGTCGGTGTTCCCGCTGGTGGGCTGCGAGTGGATTGCGTCGGTGACGAAGCCCCCGGTTACGGCAGCAACGGTGAAGGCCAGGGCGGCGAGCCGGGCCAGGTACTTCTGACGCACGCTCATTCCCCACTGTCGCCGGGGAACAGTCCGCCAAGCGTGAGAGGTGGTGTCGTCGCTCACCCGTTTCTCCGTAGGAGAGTTGGGCTTGATCCAGCCGGATGCGGTTCCGCGGCGGACCTGTTTGACGTCAACAGTGGGGTGCGGCTGTTCTGGAGGAAGGGCTGATCTGGGAGAACACTGTCCGGTGACCTGCCGGAGGTCAGCGATGCCGTGCGCAAGTTGATCGGCCACTGGCCGGTTGCCTCGAACAGGAGGGTCCGCCTTCGCGATTCGCGACGGCGGGCCGTGCGCGGTTGACGTGCTGCCCAGGCTGGGGGGCTGACGCGTGGGCTGGGCAGGGGAGTTGAGGCGATGGGCCGTCAGGGGCCGGTGGGGCGGATGCCGGCGATGGCGGACTTGCCGCGGGTGGGGCGGGACTTGACGCCCCAGGCGTCGCTGAGGGACTCGACGGTGATGAAGAAGGCGGCGGGGGACCTGAGGAACGCTACCGCTGCGCCAGTGGTGGGTACGTGGTGACGCCGGTGGAGACGATGCGAGCCGGCAGCCTCGGCGGGTTGCTGATGTCGCTGGTGCTGCTGGTGGGCGCGCTGGGCCCCGTCGGAGCAGCATCCGAGCCCTCAGAGCGGGCCTGAGCACCCCTGCCGCCCGCCCCCGAGTTCGGTGGCGAGCAGGCCGGTGCGGGCGGCGATGACCCCGGCCTGGAAGCGGCTGCGTGCGTCCATCCGGTCCAGCAGTTCGGCGATGTGCTGGCGGCAGGAACGGACCGACAGACCGACGCGCTTGGCGATCACCTCGTCCTTGAGCCCAGCCGCGAGCAAGGTGGTGATCAGGCACTTGATGTCCTCCGCGCTCTCGTGGGCGGCCTGCGGACCGGTCCGGTACTCCGAGGCGGTGGCCCAGGCCTGCTCGAAGGACGCGCACAGATGTGCCACGATCGACTCCTCGCGCACGATCACCGCGCCACCGGGCCGCTGCCGATGCGGCAGGAAGGCCACCTGCCGGTCGAAAATGACCATCAGTCCGGGGATTTCGGCCATCGTGCGGATCTCCGAACCGGCCTTGGTTACCGCCTCCACATATGCCTGGGTCGCGGCGTGGAATCGCGCGGTGTGCTGGTAGAGCGTACGGATCCGGATCCCTCGCTCCAGCATGGCGAGATCGCGGGGCAGTGCGTCCGCCAGTGCCGCGGGCGGTCGCGCGCCTCCTGGCTGACATGCCATCAGTTCACTGCGGCAATTGGCCCCGTGCTCGGCCAGCATGGTTCGGACGGTGAACTTGTCGTCCAAACTGTCGACCGCCTCATCCTGATTGCGCTGCCGGCGGGCATCGAAGTAGATCCCGGAGAGTGCCGACAGCGAGCTGCGGACCCGCTCGCTCTCCCGCTGCCTTCGCTTCAACTCGGCTTCTGCCTCGCGCAACTCGTCCTCGGTTGGGCCGAGCAGCGCGGCGATCGCGGCGTCAGGACCGTTCGGCAGCAGAAGGCTGCTGCCGACCACCGGAGTGAGTAGGTGAAGCGCGGTCAGGACGTCAACGGAGGCCGCCAATTCGCTTGTCTTGAGGCCGAGATCGCCTGCGCTAAGGGCAATTTCCGCGGCATCCAGGCCGCCGTGGCGGACCGCCCAACGGTAGGCAGCAACCGCCGACTCGTCGATCACGGGGGAGTCAGCTGGACCGTTCTGTTCGGATTTGCCCATAGATGCCATCCCTCATTTCGTTGCTGCCACAGCAGATGACCCATCAAATACATGTCAACGAAGCGGTGTCCACGGGCACTCTGGAGTCAGCCGAAGGGCCGGATCCCCACAGCGGGGAAACGGCCTGATGACACGGGGGGAGGACTCGTGCGAGCAGCAATTCGCAAAGCCTGTCTGGGAGTTCTGATGGCCATCGCCGTGGTCGCGGCGGTGCCCGCGATCGGGACCGCAACGGCCCGACCTGCGGGCACCACGCCGCGAGCGGACAGCGGCTGGGGCGACGGCGGACACTCCGGCAGCGCAACGAGTACCTTCCCGCTGCCGCCCGGTCAGGCCGGGTGAGGTTGCGACGGCAGCAGCCTGCTGCCGCCGGGTGGGAGGTGGGACCTTTCCCAGCCGACCGGACCGCACATCAGGCAGCACCGGATACCGCGAAGCGCCGATCTCCACCGGCGATTCGGAAGCGACACCATCACAACCGCACCATCACATCCACATCAGACCCAAGGAGAACCGAGGATGCTCAAGAAGATCGAAGAGCTGGGCGGGCGCCTGCTGGAGCGCTTCGTCCCCAAGACCGACGCCCAGGCCTGCGGCTACTACAGCTGGAGCCAGTGCTGGCAGTGCGCGGGGTCGCCCTGCACCGTCAACACCTGCACCGGCCAGCTGTGGTGCAACTGACCCGAACCACTGCCCGGCCCAGCCGTGCATGAGCACCGCCGGGGCACTGGTAGCCGAGCCCAGCTCGGTCACCAGCGCCCCGGCGCCTTGTCCGAGGGAATCCCGAGAGCCCGCACGAACCTCGAGAGCCCGGCCGAACCCCGACGAGAACGCCGGTCACCTGACGGCGTCCACCGGAGGAGAGGGAGATGCACTACCTGTCCGTCGGCATCCGTGCCTTGCTGGGCATGGTCTTCCTGGCCTCATCCGTCGGCAAGCTCGCGGGCGGTGCCCGACACGCGGCCTTCATCCAGTCGGTCCTGGAACTGGGTGCCGTACCCGAGCGGTTGGTCCGCCCGGTTGCCCTGGCCGTTCCGCTCGCCGAACTCGCCGACCTCGTCCTGCTGATGCTCCCCGCCAGGACGGCCACGCTGGCCGGACTGCTGCTCGCCGCCGGACTGCTGCTGGCCTTCACGCTCGCGATCGGCCTGGCGCTGCGTCGCGGCGTACGGGCGCCCTGTGGCTGCTTCGGCAGCTCCACCACCCCACTCGGGCCGCGTCACGTGACGCGCAACCTGCTGTTGGCAGCGAGCGCGCTGGCCGCCGTCCGCCTCGACGCCACCGCCGCCGGCACTACCGCCACCGCGCCGACCCTGCTTGCCGTGGTGGCCGGAGCGCTGCTGGGCGTTCTGGTCGCGGTGATCGACGACCTGATCGAACTGTTCCGAACCGTCCACCCCGCGGAGGTCACCGATGTCCGTACTGATCCCGGCCCTGCTCATCGTCGGGGCACTGACCGTGCTGAACCTGCTTCTCACTCTCGGCGTGGTCAAGCGCCTGCGTGAGCACACCGAATTGCTGGCCGTCCCCGGCGGGCCAGGCGGTGCCCCGGCCGCCGTCGAAGTCGGCACGGAGATCGGCACGTTCAGTGCCGAGACGGTCGACGGCGAACGGCTGACCGACGCCGATCTGGGCGATGACACCGTTGTGGCCTTCTTCTCGCCGACCTGCGCGCCGTGCAAGGCAAAGCTGCCCAAGTTCGTCGAGTACGCGGCCGGGCTCCCGACGGGCCCCGCTGGAGCGCTGGCGGTCGTGGTGGGTGAGCCCGAGGAGTCGTCTGCCTTCGTGAGCAGGCTTTCAGCGGTGGCGCGAACGGTGCAGGAGAGTCGTGGTGGCGAACTCGCCGAGGCGTTCCAGGCGCGGGCCTTCCCGACCGTGCTGCGGGTGGGCCGCCCGGCGGACCGACTGGCGGTCACCGCCAACCGGGTTGCGCTGACCCCGGCCGCCCGCGCCCGCGTAGCGGCGTGAAGGCGACACCACGGCCGGGTGGCGACCGCAGGACCTCCTGGCAACTCGTCAGTTCCTGTCTACGGCTGGCCGCCGAGGCCGCCCCCGCTGCCCTGGCCGGCTATCTCGCCTGCTCGCTCTCGGCCGCCGCCGTTCCGGTGGCGCTCGCCTGGTTGACCCGCTCCCTGCTGGACACCTTGGTGAGTCGCGGCAGTTCGGGCCAGCTGGCCGGTCTCGGTGCCGGACTGGTCGCCCTCGGGGTGGCCACCGCACTGCTGCCGCAGGTCAATCGCTACTTGGCCGCCCAACTGCAGCGCCGCACCGGCCTGCTGGCCCAGGACCGGTTGTTCACCGCCGTCGAGTCCTTCACCGGACTCGCCCGGTTCGAGGACCCGCGGTTCCTCGATCGGCTCCGACTCGGCCAGCAGGCCGGACGGACGGCCGTCGGTTCGGCTCTGGAGGGACTGTCCGGCATGGCCCGGTCGGCGCTGACCGCCGCCGGCCTGCTGAGCTCGCTCCTGGTGCTCTCACCAATGCTGGCCGGATTGGTTCTGCTGGCCGGATTGCCCACGCTGGCCGCAGAGTTGATGTTGGGAAGGCGCCGGGTCAGGCTGCTCTGGACCATCGGGCCGGCCGAGCGGCGCGAGGTCTTCTACAGCGAGCTGCTCACGCGGGTGGAGGCAGCCAAGGAGGTCCGACTGTGCGGCTCCGGCACCTTCCTGCGGACCAGGATGCTGGCCGAACGGCGCCGGGCCGATGCTGCCAAGCAGGCTCTGGACCGGCGTGAGGTGCGGGTGCAGTGCGGACTCGGACTGCTCGCCGCCCTGGTCTCCGGCGCTGGGTTGCTCCAGGCGGTGGCACTCGCCCGCAGTGGTGCGACCACACCGGGCGGCGTCACCATGTTCGTCGCGGCGGTGGCGGGTGTGCAGGGCGCGGTCGCCTCTCTCGCCGTGACAGTGGCGACCGCCCAGCAGGCGCTACTGCTCTTCGCCCACCACCTCGCCGTGCTGGACACCCCGCCCGACCTGCCCACCTCCGGCACGGCTCCGAGTACCCTGCCCGCACTGCGCTCGGGCATCGAGCTGCGCGACGTCTGGTTCCGCTACTCGCCGGACCACCCCTGGGTCCTGAAGGGCGTCAACCTCACTATCCCGCATGGGAGTTCGATTGCTCTGGTGGGCCTGAACGGAGCCGGCAAGTCGACCTTGGTCAAGCTGCTCTGCCGGTTCTACGACCCGACGGAAGGCAGCATCCGCTGGGACGGGGTCGACCTGCGGGAGGTGGATCCGAGCGACCTGCGGGCTCGGATCGGCGCGGTCTTCCAGGACTTCATGCAGTACGACCTGACGGCCGCCGAGAACATCGCAATCGGCGACCTCCGGCACCTGGACGACCGCCGCCGGATCGAGGCGGCTGCCGAACGGGCGGGGCTGCACGGCACCTTGGCTGGACTGCCGCATGGCTACGACACGCTGCTCTCCCGAATGTTCCTGCCCGGCGACGCAGATCAGGACGAGGACCCGGGCACCAGCGCGAACCCAGGCACCGGCGTGGTGCTCTCCGGCGGGCAGTGGCAGCGGCTCGCGCTGGCCAGGGCGCTGATGCGAGACCGGCGTGATCTCATGATCCTCGACGAGCCCTCGGCCGGGCTGGATGCCGAGGCCGAAGCCGAGGTGCACGCCTCGCTCCGGGCCACCCGGGCCGGCCGGACGAGCCTGCTGATCTCGCACCGGCTGGGCGCCGTCCGGGAGGCGGACCTGATCGTGGTGCTGCGAGACGGCCGGGTGATCGAGACCGGCGGGCATGAGGAGCTGGTCGCGGCCGCCGGGGCCTACCAGCGGTTGTTCGCTCTTCAGAGCCGCGGCTACCAGGAGACGGCGGTGGCCCCGTGAACGCGCTGACGGTGGCGCCCGGCTTGCTGATCGGTACGGCCGGCGTGCTCGGCGCCGTCGGGGTGGCCGGTTGGATCGCACGCCGACTGCTGGTGGTGGTGACGGTGCGCGGCGCCAGCATGCTGCCCGTATTCTGCGACGGAGAGCGGGTCTTGGTGCTGCGCGCCCAGTCTCTGACGGCCGGTCAGGTAGTGGTGATCGCAGCCCCGGCCCTCCGGGAGAGGACCGCAGCACAGCCACGACAGCTCGGCATCCGGGGCCTGCGAACCGGTGCGCTGGACGGGCGGCGCTGGGTCATCAAACGGGTCGCTGCCCTCCCGGGGGACCAGGTGCCACCGGCAGCCCGCTCGGGTCCCGCGGGAAGCGGGCCGGTGCCGCCGGGCCGTCTCGTCC
Source organism: Kitasatospora sp. GP30 (assembly GCF_029892145.1). NCBI lineage: Bacteria > Bacillati > Actinomycetota > Actinomycetes > Kitasatosporales > Streptomycetaceae > Kitasatospora > Kitasatospora sp. GP30. The sequence continues at coordinate 226,606 of NZ_JARZAH010000003.1, read as the reverse complement.
TGCTGGGGGACAACCCGGCGGCCAGCTTGGATTCGCGCCAGTACGGGTACTTCCCGGCCGGGCAGGTCCTCGGCCGGGTCGTGCGACGACTCCCGAGTCCACCTCGGGGGATCCGGTAGGAGCTGTCCGACCGATCATGTGACCGTCGGCTGATCTGCTCGCTGTTCGGGTATGGGGCGGGATCTGTCGGCCGCGGAGTGGGAACGAATGCGGCCGTCCCTGCCGGTGAGCAATGGGAGGTGGGGGCGGTGGCGTGATCACCGGCAGGTGATCGACGGGATCCGGCACCGGGTGAGGATCGGAGTGCAGTGGCGCGACCTGCCGGAACGGTCCGATCCGTGGAAGACCGTCTACGAGCGCCGCCGGCTGTGGTCGGCGGATGGCACCTGAGAAACGTCTGTTGCAGGAGGTCCAGGCCGTTTTCAGGAAGGCGCCGTGCTGTCCCAGCTGCGGCCGGACGATCCGCATGGTGTGGCCGGCTACCGGCTGCTCGCCAGGATCGGCGAGGGCATGGGATCCGTCTACCTGTCACTCACCCGTGGCGGGCAGCCGGTTGCGTTGAAGCTGATCCGGCGGGAGTTCGCGCAGGACGAGGAGTTCCGTCGGCGCTTCCAGCAGGAGGTGCGGTCCGCCCGCCAGGTACAGGGCTACCACGTCGTGCCCGTAGTCGACCACGACACCACCGGCGACCAGCCGTGGCTCGCCACCAACTTCGTCCCGAGCCTGGCGTTGGATCAAGCGCTGGCCATCCACGGCGCGTTGCCGCTGCCGGTGGTGCTGCACCTGGTCGGTGGCACCGCCGAGGCGCTGCGGGCGGTGCACGCGGCCGGCGTCATCCACCGCGACCTGAAGCCCAGCAACGTCCTGCTCGGCGCGGACGGTCCCTGGCTGATTGACTTCGGCATCGCGCGGGAGGTGACCAGACTCAACTCCCACGGCGAAGACCGCCCCGCATCCGCGCCCGCCCCGCTACACCCCCCCATTCCCAGGCCGTTGACCAGCGGGAATGGAGAAGTCCGCCTGGAGTACCAGGCCCCTAAGTGGTCGGCTGCTGACGTCCTTCGGGGGTTGACCCCGGCGTTGGTGGGTGCAGCGTCGGAGACAGGAGGTGGAGCTCGATTCGCTCGTCAGCTGAGCAGAGTCGCCGTCATCTCGCCCGCGTTACAGCCGGCCTGGGCGACCAGCTCTCCGTTCCGTCCCCAGATGCCCGAGCCGCCGGAGGTCTGCGCGAAGGAGCCGCTGGGTCCAGCCGCGGTGGCAAGGACGACCCAGATGCGATGGACAGCGGCGCGTTCACGCATATGGGCATCGCGGCGGGCCGCGGAGTCGGTGCCAGGACCGTAGAGAGTACTGGCCACGTAGGCATCGATGCCGAGTGCTGCCGAGTCGGCGGCGTGCTGGGGCACGGCAGCGTCGTAGCAGATGGCCAAGCCGAGCCGCCATCCGTCGACGGTGACCACAACTGGCTTATCGCCGGGACTGAACCGGTCGAACTCGGCCCCGTGCAGCCACATCTTCCGGTAGGCCACCGTCACGCCGTCACCGGTCACGGCCAAAGTAGCGATGTAATCGCGGCCGTCCTCGTGGCGGATCGGCGCGCCGACCAGCGCCACCGAGCCAGCGACACGGCAAGCGTCCACCAAAGGCCGGAGGCGATGGTCGTCCGCAGGCAGCGACGGCGCGTCAAGGTCATATCCGGTGAGGGAGAATTCGGGGAAGACCACCAGTCTCACGTCTGCCTTTTCAATGGCCTGCGCGTGTTCCCTGACGTTCGCCAGGACGTCCGCGCCAGCCCACACGGGTTGGACAGCGGCCACCGTGAGCGGCTCTCTCATCGCTTTCCGATCATCCCTCAGAGCGCAGACGCGCATGGACGTGCACGTCGTGCCGGCCGTCCGTCTGCAGCCAGGCACTGCGGCGCACGCCCTCCACGACGAAGCCGGTCTTCTCGGCAACGCGGCAGGACGCCGTATTGCCCATGGCGTGTTCGAGATCAAGACGGTGAAAGCCGGCCACGTCGAAGGCCCACGATGCCATCGCTTCGACTGCCCGCGGACAGACGCCCTTCCCCCGGGCCGCCGGGACGGTCCAGTAGGCGACGCCGGCGGTGCCGTCCGCGAACTTCAGTCCCTTCAATGCGGCGCGAGCCAGCAGCACATCGGTCTCGGAGTCGACCACGGCCCAGTGCGCGCCGGTCTCGGCTGCCCAGCCGCCCTGCCAGCCCGCGATCCGCTCCTGCACCTCGGAATCGGAGTCCGCGCGCTGCACATGCCAGCGCTGGATCTCCCCGTCCTGGTAGGCATCCATCACGGCCTGGGCATCGCCGAGACTCCAGGGCCGCAGCAGCACGCCGTCGCCGGCCCTCAAAGTTGGTTGGGGTTGTGCGGCGAGGGAGCCCACCGGAACGGTTGAGTGGACGAGAGTAGGCATGGCCTGGATTATTCAAGATCGCCAGCCGGGTCGTCCAGCGTCGGACCGGTGACGGCAGGCTGTGGCTGCCCTGATCCACTTCTGCTGATCGGCTTGCCTGCCTTGCCTGTTGCCACCGCGCGCCCAATCATCTTGACCGCCGCAGAGCGGCACCGGTTGAGGAAGGCCGCCTACGGTCACAGGACCGAGCATCGGGATCGGATGCGGGCGCGGATCGTTCTCCTGGCGGCCCGGGGCAGGTCCAACGCGCGTATCGCCGTCGAGGCGGGAGTGCACGTGGACACCGTGCGCACGTGGCGGGGCCGGTTCGCAGACCTGGGCCTTTCCGGGCTCGCTGACCGTAAGCGCCCGGGGCGGCCCGCAGCCTTCACACCCATCCTGGTCGCGCAGGTCAAGTCTCCTTGCCGGAGCCTCATGCACGGTGCAGCGCCAACGACACGCGCGGATCGCTGCCCTGTCAGGTCTGACAGGGCAGTGGAGTTGGGGTGGAGCGGGTGTTCAGGGGGTGGTGAGGCGGATGCCGGCGATGACGGACTTTCCGCGGGTGGGGCGGGACTTGATGCCCCAGGCGTCGCTGAGGGAGTCGACGAGGAGGAGGCCGCGGCCGGTTTCGGTGTCCGGGGCGGGGCGCTTGAGGGTGGGGTGGGTGGGGGAGGGGTCGGAGACGGCGAGCCAGTAGTGGCCGTCGGCGGTCCAGAAGGAGAGCTCGATCAGCTCGTCCTCGTGGGGGTCGGCGCCGTGTCGGATGGCGTTGGTGACGAGCTCGGTGGTGAGGAGGCGGAGCTCGTAGGAGAGTTGCGTGGGGCAGTGGTCGGGGAGCGCGTCGGCGATCGCGCGCCGGGCGCGCGGGACGGACGCGGGCTCGGAGGGGAAGCGCCAGTGGCGGGGGAGGGGCGGGATGGCGGCGATGGCCGGGGAGGAGGGGGAGGTGGCGGCGGGCGTGGTGAGCGAGGTTCCGGGCATGGCTGACTCCTGGTCAGGGCGCGGGGGTGGTTGTGCTGTTGGTTGCGGCGGCGCTGCCGGTGGCCTGCCTCCCTGGGCGCGGGCATGCCGGTCCCAGGGAAGGCGGGCATGCTCGCGCGGTGCACTTCCGGCGTAGCCGTATGTGACTCCTGCAACACTCAAGGTAGAGCATCGGGGGAACATGTTCCACCGGATCTCCCGAGATGGACCAGCGATCCGGAATCGGGGCACACTGGGCGTCATGCGCGGAGAGGGGACACATGCCACCCAGGAGTAACCCGACGGCCCGTCAGCAACGCCTCGGTGTCGAGCTTCGCAAGCTGCGTGAGGCTGCCGGGATGTCCACGGAGCAGGCGGCTGCCGTGCTGGCCACGAACCGGACCGTGATCACGAACACCGAGGCGGGTCGACACGGCATCAGCCCCGAGCGGGTACGTCGACTGGCGTGCAACTACGACTGCACGGACTCGGCGTTGGTCGAGGCGCTCGTGCGAATGGCCGGCGAGCGCACAGTGGGATGGTGGGAGGAGTATCGGGGGATCCTGCCACCGACATTCTTGGACATCGCCGAACTTGAGTGGTTCGCGAGACGGCTCCGGATGAGCACCATGACTCATATCCCGGGTCCGTTTCAGACGGAGGCATACGCACATGCCCTGTTCTCGGCGGCGATTCCGGAGCTTCCACCGGACGAGTTTGATGCCCGCGTGGCTCACCGAATTCAGCGACGCTGCGTACTTGACCGAGCTGACCCGCCTTCGTACGCGGCCATAATTCACGAGGCAGCTTTGCGGATTGAGGTTGGCGGCCGGAAAGCTATGCGGGAGCAGTTGCACAGCATTTTGGAACTGTCGGAGCGGGACAGCATCACCGTTCAGGTCATCCCATTCTCGGCAGGAGCCTTCCCCGGATCCGGACAGACCATCCTCTACGCCGAGGCCGACGTGCCGGGCCTGGACGTCGTCCAGCTTGACCGCACGATGGTTGCAGAGTTCCTGCATGTTGAAGCGCAACTGCGCAAGTTCGCGCTCCAGTTGGGCCAGATGCAACGAGTTGCGCTGTCGCCTGAAGAGACCCGTAGCCTGATCCACGGCATCACACGCGAGCTATAGGAGACACATCGATGTCTGACATCACTTGGGAAGCCCCGTTCTGTCAGGACTCCGGCAACTGCTTCCGTCTCGGCACCGATTCCGACGGTAACGCGTACATCGCCGTCAACGGCCAAGAGCATCACGCCGTCTCCGACTCCCTTGCCGCTCTCCGTACCCTCATCCTGGACATCAAGGCAGGCAAGGCGGACCATCTGCTGTAGTCCCCAGCAGCCGGGGCTGTCGCACCCGCGCAGTCCCGGCTCGTCCCAACGGAGGCAGCGCGAAATGCCTGACATCACTTGGGAAGACCCGTTTTGTGGCGAGGGTAACTCCTGCTTCCGCCTCGGCACCGACCCCACCGGCAACGCCTACATCGCCGTCAACGGCCAAGAGCAGCACGCCATCCGCGATTCCCTCGCCGCCCTGCGCACCCTCATCCTCGACATCAAGGCAGGCAGGGCGGACCACCTCCTCTGATGCTGTGACCGGGAAGTCCGCCGGGTTGGCACCGGGTTGATCCTTGGGACCGAACGCAGTCCGATTCGATGTCGCAACAGCGTTGCACACCCGCGCCAGCAGGACGGCTCACCTCGGACCCACGAATCCGCGCGGCGGATTCGCCAGCGCCTTCAACCACTGCGCCATCATGCGGTCGGAGAGAACCACGCCGTATCGCATCAGTAGTGGTCACTTCACGGGCGATGGCTGCGTTGGCCTGCCCGTCGGCCGCGGCCAGTGCCGCCTTGGCCCGCTGGACCTGCCGCACAGCGGCCTTCCGAGAACGAGCCAACTGCTTCAGCATCCCCAGTTGGACCTGGTTCCAGCACACGATGAAGGGGCTCTCGACCGCCATGCTCCCACCCCGACCTCAACGAATCCCGTGGTCCCGGGGGCCGACCTGGCCGCATCGTGGTGAAGCACCGGCTCACCGGCACACCGATCGACGCCGGCCAGGGTCTCGGGGGGTCATCCCACTGCCGTGAACGCTCCGTCAGTGAGGACCGGAACGATGCCACAGGCGTCCAACTCGGTCGCGATGCCCACGTCGTCGGCGAAGCCCCCATACGAAAGTTCCCGGCCGGATGCGCTGTCGGCGACCGCAGCCGTGACATCCCTCGTCGCCTCGAAGCAGGCGACCGCAGCGGCTGCCTCAGGCGACATGGAACCACCGCGCTGCTCCCGCAGCGCCGAGAGGACCGCTCCAGCACCGAGCAGGTCCTCCAGGGCGGGGCGCAGGCTGCCGTCCGGCCATCGTTCACCCGAGGCGATCACGGCAACCGCACGCTCAGGTGTTCCATAATCGTGATGCGCGAGCCAGTTCCCCACCGCCGTCGCGTTGCGCAGACAAGCCGCGACGACCACCGACCCACCGGCCGCGGCGGCGATGGAGGAGCCGTTGGGAGACGGCAGGACCAGGCGCGGGACGAACGGAGCGTTCCTCAGCGCCGCCGGCGACAGCGACCACGGCGAGTCCGGGCTGGCCGTCCGTCGCCCAGCGGCCAACTGCGCGCCCATCGCATCAGCGAACTTCACCGCCGACTCGTCATGCCAGGCGTACGGAAAGACCCGCGTTCCGGACTCCACCGCCACCGTCACCGAGGTCGTGAACGACAACACGTCCACAACCACCAAACACGCGACATCCGCCGCGAGCCGCCGCGCGCCAACGGGCCCCCAATCGAACCGTGCCCCGCTGCCCGCCTGCAAGAACCAATCGTCCATAGCTGACGACCATGCCATTGTCTGCAGACACCAACGTCAGCGGGGTGACCCTCGCTCAGAGTAGCCACGCACCGTTACGCCCGTGCCCTTGATCAAGACCCTCGCAGGATCAGTACGGCGCTGCACTAGGAGCGTGGGTCAGGAGGTGGTCCTCGGGCAGCCAGTCGTCCAGCGAGGGCGGCAGCAGCAGGGCCTGGTGCGGGTCGAACGCCCGGAAGGTCTTGTCCACCGCTGCCGCGCGACCCTGCGGCCGCTTCGCCTCGACCGGCTCGATCTCGAAGAGCCCATCCCCACTGCGCATACCGGGATCATCCCGCGCGAAAGATCACGAGACGCAGGCGGGCTGCCCGTCAGTTACCCACGCTCCTAGCTCCTACGGGGGAGAAGGTCCTTCCCGCGGAGGACTCCCCGAGGTCGCGGCTTCAGCCACTGTGGAGTCATGCCGATCAAGCACCATGTGGGCGAGGCAGTGCACCCGGTACCGCACGGGGCAACCGGTCTCCCCCCGGGCAAGTGGGCGGGATACGTCGTTGCGGTGTGGGGAGTCCTGTTCGCGATTCCCAGCTTCGTCTGGGCGATGGGCGGCACCTTCGGCGCCCAGTCGACGGTGGCGCCCGAGCTGGTGAAGATGGCCGAGGACGGGGTGCCGTGGTTCCTGGCCCTGCTCTGGGTGACCGGCTTCCTCAAGCTCTACGCGGCCCTGGTGGGTGTCGGCCTGACCCGCCGCCAGGACGGCTGGATCAGCCGCCTCGTGGTGTTCAGCGCCGGTGGCGCCACGGTACTGCTCGTCTGCCACGGCTCCATGTTCGTCGTCCACGGAATCCTGGCCGAGATCGGCGCGATCGACGTCCGCCCCGACATCGCCGGGCTGACCCACTGGTACCTCTATTTGTGGGGCCCGTACTTCGTCACCGGCGGCCTGGCCTTCGGCGCGGCTCTGCTGCGCTATTTGCGCCGCCACGACACCCGGCAGGTGATCCGACGCTACGCCGCCGTGGGAGCGCTCGGCGCCGGCCTGCTCTCCCTCGCGTCCATCATCACCGGCATCGGCTGAGGCGTCTCCTCAGTTCAGGACCCCAGTACCCCAGGCCACCGACCGACCCGCCCACGACGAGCAGGTCCCTCCCGCACCACGCGGACGCATCCCCGCCGGCGCCACCCTCAAGGAGCGCATGGCCCGCAAACTGCGGACCAAGCCCGGACGGCCGCCTACAGCCGCCGTAAGGCCATCAGAACCCGTGGCCGGCTGACCGACCCGGTCTCCCCGGCCACGAACCAGGCCCTACTAGCCGGCCACCCGACGGGCAGGACCCCACCAGAGCCTCACAGGCGCCAGCAGACAGCCGCGACCGCTCCTTCGATCACGGCCAGCGGGCCCGCTTGCTCGTTACTGACCCACGCTCCTAGGGAGTCCCAGCGGGCGGGCGCCGACGACTGCGTCGGCGCCGCCGGGCTCGGCTCAAGGCGGCGGGGCTGGGTCGCTCGCGCGGTGGGCTGACCGGCAAGGTCCAGTGGTGGTCGCCCTGAAGGTGAGGTCCGGTCGTCTCGGCCCCGGACTAGCCAGCTCCCAATACCGACTCGCCATGGATAGGTGTTTGAACTCGGCTGGGAGTGTGGTTAGTTCGCGTGATGCGGCGAGGGGGTGAGTGGTTCGCTGCCCCGTCTCGTGGGACAGGGCAGCGGAGTTGGGGTGGAGCGGGTGTTCAGGGGTTGGTGATGCGGATGCCGGCGATGACGGACTTTCCGCGGGTGGGGCGGGACTTGATGCCCCAGGCGTCGCTGAGGGAGTCGACGAGGAGGAGGCCGCGGCCGGTTTCGGTGTCCGGGGCGGGGCGCTTGAGGGTGGGGTGGGTGGGGGAGGGGTCGGAGACGGCGAGCCAGTAGTGGCCGTCGGCGGTCCAGAAGGAGAGCTCGATCAGCTCGTCCTCGTGGGGGTCGGCGCCGTGTCGGATGGCGTTGGTGACGAGCTCGGTGGTGAGGAGGCGGAGCTCGTAGGAGAGTTGCGTGGGGCAGTGGTCGGGGAGCGCGTCGGCGATCGCGCGCCGGGCGCGCGGGACGGACGCGGGCTCGGAGGGGAAGCGCCAGTGGCGGGGGAGGGGCGGGATGGCGGCGATGGCCGGGGAGGAGGGGGAGGTGGCGGCGGGCGTGGTGAGCGAGGTTCCGGGCATGGCTGACTCCTGGTCAGGGCGCGGGGGTGGTTGTGCTGTTGGTTGCGGCGGCGCTGCCGGTGGCCTGCCTCCCTGGGCGCGGGCATGCCGGTCCCAGGGAAGGCGGGCATGCTCGCGCGGTGCACTTCCGGCGTAGCCGTATGTGACTCTCTTGATACCTGAAGCTAGCGCCTGTTGTGGCACTGTGCCACTGATTCACCGGTAATTGCCTCGAACGAGTTGGATCGAGGGTGCCCAGGGGGCAGACTGGCCCCAAGTCAGCCTGAGAGGATGGCATGCCGACTCGATCTGTTCCGACGGAACGTCAGAAGCGCTTGGGTGCCGAGCTTCGCAAGCTCCGTACTGCTGCCGGAGTGAGCACGGAGTATGCGGCCGGCTTGCTTGGACTCGACCGAACGAAGATCTCCAACATGGAGTCAGGCGTTCGAGTGGTCAGCGCTGAGCGGGTTCGGACACTGGCCAGCAACTATTCCTGCGCGGACGAGGATCATGTAGAAGCGCTCGTAGCTATGGCCGAGGGCCAGAATCGTGGCTGGTGGGAAGAGTTTCGTGGGGCTCTGCCAGCCGGCCTCAGCGACATCGCCGAGCTTGAATGGCATGCCGCGCGCATCCAGACTGCCCAGACCGTTCACGTGCCTGGCCTCCTGCACACTGACGAGTACGCCCGCACGGTCTTCGGTGCTGTCCTACCGCCATTGTCGCGGTTGGAGATTGAGCTGCGCGTGAGTCACCGGATGGCCAGGCAACGGGTTCTCGAACGACCGGATCCGGTTCCTTACGTCGGGTATGTGCATGAAGCCGCCCTTCGGATGCACTTTGGTGGGCGCAAGGTCATGCGAGGTCAGCTTGAGCACCTCTGTGCTGTGTCGGAGCGCGAGAACATCACGCTCCGAGTCCTGCCGGTCGAGTGTGGAGTGTTTCCAGGGGCAGGTCATGCGCTGCTCTACGCTCAGGGCCCGGTTCCCCAACTCGATACAGTGCAACTGGACTCTGCCCACGGGCCCGAGTTCATGAACGCTGAGGCTCAACTTGCGAAGTATCGTGCACACCTCGACTGGATGGCAGCGGCAGCGCTGTCACCAGAGAAGTCACGGGACTTCATACATGCTATTGCTCAAGACCTTTAGGAGTCCTGATGGCTGATGTCACTTGGGAAGCGCCGTTCTGTGGCGAGGGTAATAACTGTTTCCGTCTCGGTACTGACGCCTCCGGCAACGCCTACGTCGCGGTCAACGGCGAGGAAGAGCACGCAATCTCTGACTCCGTTGCCGCCCTCCGTACGCTGATCCTGGACATCAAGGCGGGTAAGGCAGACCATCTGCTGTAGTGGTCAGAAGCAAGCCGGGGCAAGCGTCTCAGTGCTAGCCCCGGCTCATCTCATTGGGAGGCGCATCGATGCCCGACATCACGTGGGAAGCCCCCTTCTGCGCCGAGGGCAACAACTGCTTCCGCCTCGGCACCGACCCCACCGGCAACGCCTACATCGCCGTCAACGGCCAAGAGCAGCACGCCATCTCCGAATCCCTCGCCGCCCTCCGCACCCTGATTCTCGACATCAAGGCAGGCAAGGCGGACCACCTCCTCTAGGCCGTCCAGCCAGAAGGAAGCGTGTAGTGCCAGCCCGGGCGCCAGGCAGGCGGGGCTGCCACGACGTCTTCCAGTGAGGCGCCGGTGAGTAAGCAGTCCAGGGCCCATCGGTTGGCCGAGTGGGCGATCACCAGGATCCGGCTGCCGTCCCAACGGGTGGCCAGGTCATAGAGGAACGCTTCGGTGGCTGCGAGGACTTGGCGGTAGCTCTGGCCGCCGGGGAAGGGCTCGTCGATGTGGCGGGCCCGTTGGGCGGCGATCCCGGCGACCGGGGTGCCGTTGAGGTCGCCGTAGTTGCACTCGCGCAGCCGGATGTCCTGGTGGAGCGGTGGCCTGCCGTCGGGGAACGCGATCCGTGCCGTCTCCACGGCCCGGTCCAGGTCGGAGGTGAAGACTGCGGCGAAGCCGCCAACGCGTCGGCGTTCGCCGAGTTCCGCGGCCTGGCGGCGGCCGAGTGTCGAGAGCCGGCCGGGGAGCCAGCCGGTGGCGATGCCCGCCTCGTTGTCGATGGTGGTGGAGTGTGTCTCGTAGACGATCTCTACTGCCATTGCGGGGCTCCCAGGTTGCCTCGGCGGGTCGGGCGCTTCGGTAAGCGGTCGACCTCACCAGTACATTGCCCATTCCACTGCGGACGCGGCATGTTTCAGACGAGGACCGCGCGCCGGGCGTGCCACGGAGCCTGCGCGAAAACCTGTTGGCGAACCACGGCGGCCGCCTGCTACCTTTCCGGAGGCCGTGCAAGAGACCGAGGAGGTGGTACCCGTGAACGCAGTATCGACATGGGTGCTCCCCTCTGGGGCCACGGTCGGGCGATAGGTCGTCCGGGAGCGCCGTTCAAGAGCACTCCCGAAAGGTACGACCATGCACTTCACTTCCGAGCAGCGCCACGACGACGGCGTCCTCGAACGCGAATTCACCCTCGGCGAGATCCCCGGCACCCTGTGGACGCCCGGAACCGCATCCGCGTCCGCACCGGTCCCGCTGATCCTGATGGCCCACAACAACGGCCTGCCCAAGGCGGAACCCCGGCTGGTGGCCCGGGCCCGGTACACGGCGGCGTGCGGCTACGCGGTGGCCGCCATCGACGCCCCCGGGGGCGGTGACCGGCCCCGTTCCGCCGCGGACGACCAGGCCCGCGCCGACATCCGCCGGGCGATGCAGGCCGGCGAGCCGGTCGATGAGATCTTCGAGTCCTTCATCGGCCCGCTGGTCGAGAAGGCGGTCCCGGAATGGCAGACCACCCTGGACGCCCTCCTTACGCTGCCTGAGATCGGCGGCCCGGTCGGGTACTCGGGGTGGACCGCCGTCGGCATCCGGCTGGCGGTGGTCGAGCCGCGCATCGCGGCCGCCGGTCTCTTCGCCGGGGGTTACGTGCCCCGCGCCCAGCGCGAGGAGGCCCGGCAGGTCACCATTCCGCTGCTGTTCCTGCTGCAGTGGGACGACGAAGGGAACCCGCGGCAGCGGGCCCTCGATCTGTTCGACGCCTTCGGCAGCAAGCAGAAGACGCTGCACGCCAATCTGGGCGGGCACACCGGCACCCCGTGGTTCGAGAGGGAGGACGGGGACCGGTTCTTCGGCCGGCACCTGAAGTAAGGCCGGGCCGCCAGGCCTACAGCAGCCGGTAGGCGCTGTAGGTCAGGCCAGGCCAGGCCAGGTCAGGCCAGGTCAGGCCAGGCCAGGTCAGGCCACCGCCATCGAGGACAGGTCCCGACCCTCCTCGATGGCGGTGGCCGGCAGATGCACGACCGCCCCGACCGCGGCGGTACCGGCCCGGTCGGGGCGGCGCCCGGCCACCAGCGCCACCATCAGCTGGACCCAGCCTGAGCGGGCGGCTAGCGCAGCTCTGCGGCTGCCGCGCGGAGTTCGTCGAATGCGGCTCGGGTGTGGGTGGCCAGCTCGCCCGGGTTCTCGTCGCGGCTGGGGTCGGCCCACCGGCTGAAGCCGAGCTTGAACGCGAGTACGCCGAGTTCGGCGGCCACGTGGGCCGTGGGTTCCGGGACGTCCCGTCGCTTCAACGCCTCGACCATCGCCGTGGCCATGCCGATGCTCTTCAACGCGTTGCGCTCCTGCAACTCCGCGTTCGCCTCGATCGCCGCGTGCAGCAGCGGGCTGATCTCGCGGTTGAACGATGTCATCTCACCTGATGCGCGCTCCAGGCCGGCCGCGACGGCCGTCATCGGTGTCGCGTCCGCGGGGGCGGCATCGATGCCCTCGGCTAGCAGGCGGCTGAGGGCCTTCTGACCCGCGGTGAGGATCTCCCGCTTGTCGGCGAAGTGGCGGAAGAACGTGCTCCGCGTGAGCCCTGCCCGCTCGGAGATCTGAGCGACCGTCGTTTCGTCATAGCCCTGCTCGGCGAACAGGCCGAGCGCCGCCACGACCAGGCGTTGTCGGGCATCGGGCTTCCATCTCGGCATATGACCATCCTAGACGATGCGACATGTGTCGCATCAGGTGTACGGTGATGGGACACTAGTCGCATCACTCTTTGGAGCTCGCCATGCGCGTCTTCATCACCGGCGGAACGGGCCTGATCGGCTCCGCCGTCGTCGCCGAACTGCTCACCACAGGCCATTCCGTCACTGCCCTCGCTCGTTCCGACGCCTCTGCGGCGCGCGCCGAAGCCGCCGGCGCCGACGTGCTCCGCGGCGGTCTCACCGACCTCGATGTGCTGCGAACCGGCGCGCAGCAGGCAGACGGCGTCATCCACCTCGCCTTCAGCAACGACTTCAGCTCGCCCGAGGCACTCGCGCGAGGGGTCGCCGAAGAGGCCGCCGCGCTCGCGGCGCTCGGTGACGCCCTCGTCGGCACGGATCGGCCGCTCGTCACCGTGTCCGGCACGCCCCACGTGGCGGGACGCGCATCGACCGAGGACGACCCGCTGCCGGCCGACGGACCCGTCGCCGGACGCAGCCGGTCGGTGATGCGCGCACTCGCTCTCGCCTCCCGCGGCGTGCGCAGCTCGGCGGTACGGCTGCCGCGCACGGTCCACAACCAGGGTCAGGGCGGGTTCGCCGGGCTGCTCGCCGACATCGCCCGCCGCACCGGCGTGGCCGGCTACCCCGGGGACGGCGCGCAGCGCTGGCCGGCCGTCCACGCGCTCGACGCCGCCGTCCTGTTCCGGCTCGCGTTGGAGAAGGCTCCGGCCGGAAGCTCGTGGCACGCCGTCGCCGACGAAGGCGATGCGGTGCGCGACATCGTCGGGGTCATCGGGCGGCGGCTCGGCCTCCCGGTCGAGTCGGTGCCGCAGGAGGGTTTCGGTGCCCTCGGCCCGATCTTCGCGACCGACCAGCCCGCATCCAGCGGTCACACCCGCGCCGCCCTCGGCTGGGAGCCGACGCACCCGAGCCTGCTCGACGACCTGGAGAACATCGGGGCCTGAGGCGGCTGCCGGACCGGTCGGCGGTCGCAAAGGAGTCGGAGAGGAACGGACGCGAAGGCGATCTGTTCGTTGACCGGCTGGCGGTTCTTGAAGCAGTGGTAGAGCCGGCCGAGCGTGCGGTTGAACGCCGGAGGCCGGCACGCCGCAGCCCAGCGCCGTGCCGGTGGTCACGACCATGGGCAGGGGCTTCTCGGCCCCTGCCCATGTCGCCTACATGGCTTCCCACGCCCCGGTCGAGGTCCTCCTGCACGGCGGGATCGAGAGCTGGTACGTGATCTGACTGACCGTCAGGTGAGAGCCGCCCAGTCCTGGGTGTTGGCGTTGCCGGCCGGGTTGGTGGTGACGGTTGCGCCGATGCTGACGGCGGCGCTGTCGAGGGAGTATCCGGTCGCCGTGTCGGTGATCGTCAGGGTGCCGCTGCCATTCTGGGTGAGCCGCCATTCCTGGTGCGGGTCGGAGGAGTTGACGGCGCGCAGGGTGGCCTGGCCGCCGGCGGTGCTGGGCCCGGTCAGCACGAGGTGCTGCGGACAGCCGTTGATGATCCGCAGCGTGCCGTCCGCGTTTGTGCGCACCAGCCACTGCTCCGAGGAGAGCGAGGAGTCATAGGCGTTGAGGTCGGCGACGGTGCTGGAGACGCTCGTGCACTGGCCCGCTTGTTCCAGAGCCAGGCCGCCGCCGTTGGTGAGGCTGTGGAAGTGGCCGTCGTCGACGATCGTGGGGCCGTAGTTGACGGTGTGGGCGGCGAGGTAGCTGAGCGCGGGTCCGGTGGTGGCGAGCGGGGGGTTGGCAGCGGGCCGGTCGGTCTTGAAGTAGTCGGCGAAGGTGGACGGGGTGTGCGTGGTCAGCACGCTGATGGTGTTGTTCCAGCCACCGTCCACGTTGTTCCACAGGTCGAGCAGCGAGCCGTCCACGTTGCCCTGGACCTGGTCACCGGTGTTCCAGTTGGTGGTGTAGGTGAAGCTGTAGCTGCTGCCGTCGGACCACACGTAGCGGTAGTCGCCGAGGAGGTAGGCGGCGGTGGAGTCGGCGAAGCCCTCGACCCAGGCGCAGGTACCGGAGCTGACCAGGTTGATGTAGTGCGGGCTGCAGTTGGTGACGGTCGGCCACCAGCCGTTGTACAAGCGGTGCATGAGGAAGTGGCCGGACTCGTGGAGCACGGTGTGCTCGGAGTCGGGGTCGGCGGCGGAGAGGTGCACGGTGTTGGCCAGGTCGTAGTACGGACCGTCGGCCGAGTTGGCGGTCCACTGGACGTTGAGTTCGGTGCAGGCGTTGCTGTCCGCCTCGTGGGCGGACCAGCAGTCGCTGGTGGGGTTGTTGCGGTTCCACCACAGGAGGTTGACGGTGTCGAAAGCGTGCCAGGCCCGGGCGGTGTCGACGGAGGGCTTGAGGGTGCCGAGGGAGGTGCTGGCGGCAATGTTGGTCTGGACGGGCGAGTCCAGGGTGTAGGGGGTGCCCGTGGTGTCGCTGACCTTCCACAGCTTGGTGCTCTCGGTGCGGAACCGCACCCACATGCTGCTCATCGAGGTGGTGGAGGTCGGCGTGTAGCAGAGGTTGAAGCTACCGTCGTTGACGTCGGTGTACTGGTAGTCGGCGGTGAGCTGGTGCGGGCTGTCGGTGGACTTCTCGTTGCCCCACAGCTGGACGTTCGCGTTGCGGACCGGCTTGGTCATCGTGGGCTTTGCCGTGCCGGCTTCGGCCGACTGGTAGTCGTACTGGAGGGTACCGCTCAGGCAGATGGGGGCGGCCGCCGCCAGCGCGGGCGTCGCCGCCAGCGGGACGGCGGCCGTGACGGCGAGGACGGCGATGCCCAAGGCGGCGAAGCCGTGCGGCAGGCGAAATCCGATGGCCATGGGTTTCCCTCTCCTGGGAGTGCACCTGTGGTGGATTCTTGCGACGGTGCACAACGGGCTTGTGGCCCGCCGTCAGGATCAGTGCCAAGCAGCCTCCACGGTAAGAGCGCTTGGGAGCAGGAACACAAGCAGGTCGTCCGATGGAATCACTTTGGTTGCGAACTACGTGCCGCGCGCCCACTCATCTGTCAAAGCGCTAGGTACCCGCACAAGCCGTGGCACCCAAGGGCAGCCGCCCCCGCCCCCGCCCTGCCCCAACGTCCCTACCCCGCCCGGCAATCCCGCTCGTACCCTGCTGCCATGTACGCCCGCGAGCCCCGCAAGCAGGAAGCCGCCCCCGACCAGCGCACCGAAGCGGCCGGCGCCGTGCGTCGGGGGAGCGGCCCACCTGACCTCCTCTCCCTCCAGCGCACCGCCGGAAACGCCGCCGTGGTCCAGCTGATGGCCACCTCCAGCGCACCCGTGACGGTGGCCCGGGTGATGGACGAGAAGACGTTCAAGGGGCAGACCAGCGCCCCCGGGCTGCGGTCCAAGTCGGCGATCACGAATGTCGACCAGGCCCTGCGCAACTTCCACGCCCTGCAGAACCCCTCCCAGCAGCAGCAGGTGACCGCGCTGGGCGCCATCGTGAACGCCTGCCTGACCTACCTCAACGCCAAGCCCAACGGGCAGCGCAGCGCGGGAGTTGAGAACCTGCGCGACCAGGCCGACAGCGAGCGCAGCAATCTCGTGCTGGGCCCGAAGCAACAGATCCTGTCGCAGGGCGAGAAGCGGTTCCGGGACGTGCTGGCCCAGATCGACGCCGGTCTCGCGATCATCCGGCAACACGACTTCGCCCTGGGCGAGTTCCACCGGCGCAACCTGCCCGAGGACGCGCGGGGCGAGGGGCAG
The DNA here is from genome assembly GCF_029892145.1 of Kitasatospora sp. GP30. Lineage (NCBI taxonomy): Bacteria > Bacillati > Actinomycetota > Actinomycetes > Kitasatosporales > Streptomycetaceae > Kitasatospora > Kitasatospora sp. GP30. The sequence continues at coordinate 210,522 of NZ_JARZAH010000003.1, read as the reverse complement.
GCCCTCAGTCCGGTGGACTTCCAGCAGATGATCCGCAGCTACATCGACGAACTGAACGCCCTGCGCGATGACCAGGACCTTCCTGCCGAAACCCGCGCTGTCATCGAGGAAGTGGTGGGCGTGGCCAACCTGGTGACCACCATGCGGTACCCGACCGGGATGCCCGGCATGTCGGTGAACCAGCCGGCACCGGAGGAACTGGCCGACACCGAGTACACCTTCAACGTCGACACCCAGGCCCGGGGCGGAACGCCCTTCCTGCTGGGCCACATCACCCATGAGCTGACGCACGTCTCCGCACACCAGGCGTTCAACAGCAGCTCCGTGATGGCCCTGGCACCGGTCGACACCACCCCGCAGCAGATCGCCCAACTCGCCCAGCAGCGCGCCCAGACCATGAGGGAGCTCCTGGCGCTCCTGAACGCGGACACCACGTTCCACCCCGACCAGTACGACCTACTGGTGGAGAAGCTCGACTACGGGAGGCAGGGCGGCAAGCTCGGTCGCTACGCGACCGTCTTCCGCCAAGCCGGCAAGATCAACGACGAGGAGGAGGCCAGGCTGCTGGCCTGGGAGGAGGCAGCGGGCCAGAACTCCGGAACGCTCGTCGAGTACGACACCGTGCTCAACCAGATGCTGGTCTACCTGCACCTGTGGCGGATCGACCAAGCCAACCCGTTCTACGTCCGCCTGCGGACCGCGGCCGCCGAGGCCACCACCCGCCGGGCCGCCGCCCAGCAGTAGCCCCCAGGAACGCCCCCCTCACCCCTGGTGCCGCTCCCGACCCCCGCGCAACCGCCTGAACGCGGCCGCGAACGACAGTTCGTGCTCCCGCCACACGATGCCCGTCACCGCACCCAGGATGATCACCACTCCGAGGGCGATCAGCCAGGACATCAGTGAGAAGACCACCCCGATGGGGCCGTACTCCCTCGAGTCCGAGGTGACCATGCCGGAGGCGACGGACGAGAGCACCAGCACCATGCCCAGGTAGTACAGGCCGGTGGCGCAGGCGGACGGGAACAGCTCCCGCCAAGGGATCCGCCCCGCCAGGAGGAGCCACATCGTGAGCCACCAGTACGCGGTGACCCCGACCGTGCCGAGGATGCCGAGCAGTACCGGCCCGCCGGCGTGGTGCAGGGCCGGGGAGGCCCAGGCGGACAGGGCGACGCCCGCCACCAGGACGGCCAGCGCGAGCAGTTGGTGGGGCATGTCCCTGACCCCCCGGCCCTGGAGGCCGAAGATCTGCTGGTAGAGCTCCTGCAGCGCCGCTGCCGCGGCGATGCCGCCCACGACGAAGAAGACCGAGGCCGCCCCGGCGACGGCGTTGCTCGTGGCGGTCGAGGATGCGAACAGGCTCTGGACATCGGTGGCGGCCTGGTGGTTGAGGCCGAGACGCCGGGACATCCTGGTCACCGCCGACCGGCCGGCCAGCGCGTCCGCCACGATCATGAACGGGAAGAAGCACAGCAGCAGGGTGGCGGCGAACAGCATCCCCCGGTTGATGAACCCGAGGGACTGCAGTCGGTTCCACAGCGTCTCGGCCCATGACTCGGCGAACCACTCCTGGGCCGACTCGGCGATCCGGCGCACCTGCCGTACGCCCCAGCGGTCTTGGAGTTTCATGACACCGGGTCAGCCCGCTTCGGGCCTTCCGCCGCGGGCCGGCTCCCGCCGCCGCGCGGAGCGAGCCGGAGCGTCAGGACGTAGGCGACGACCACCGCGATGATCACCAGCGGCATGACGGTGAGACCGTTGACGCCGAGCAGCAGCGTCGCCAGGAGCACCGAAGTCATCGGGAGCCGCAACATCGCGACCGACATGGCGCCGATGCCCATCGCGAACGCCGCCGTGAGGGGCAACCCGGGCAGATGGGAGAGCGCCATCCCCCCGGCCGCCCCCACGAACATCGCCGGGAAGATCGGGCCGCCGCGGAAGGCGCTCAGTGATGCGGTGTACGCCAGCGCCTTGCACGTGATGAGCAGGGTCAGCGCACCGGCCGTGTAGTCGGCGTGGTGCGCCAGCAGCGGGCCCAAGGCGCTCTGCCCCGAGTAGAGCACCTCGGACGCGCCCTTGCCGGTGCCCTCGGTGTAGGCGATGGCGAGTCCGGCGACCGCCAGGCCCATCAGCACGGTCACCGGCATCCGGTGCCGCTCCGCCCGCGCCTGCAGCAGGAGGGCCAGCCGCCGGATGCCGGTGCCGAGGAGGGCGGCCGCCACTCCGATGACGAGCGCCCAGCCGAGGCCGGCGATGTCCGGTCGATCGGCGTGCGGCACGCTCGGCAGCGTCAGGGAGTAGGTGCCCAGGCCGGTCCAGGCGTCCAGGCCGATGAAGATGAGCGAGCCGATGCCGGCGGCGAGCAGGCCGGGAACCAGGACCAGGCCCAGCATCGGACCGCCGAGTCCGGAAGCCTCCATCAGGAGGAAGGCGCCGAGGAGCGGCGACCCCAGCAGTGTGCTGACGCCCGCGAAGGCTCCGGCGGCGCCGACGACGCCCAGAGCCTGTGCGGGGAGGTCCTGGCGCGTCAGCTTGACGGCCAGCACGGCCAGTCCGCTGCTGAGCGCGATCAGCGGAGCTTCGGGGCCGAGGACCGCGCCGAGGGCCAGGGTGGTCAGCGCCGCGACGAACACGCCCGGAAGCTCGATCGGCGCGGGTGCGCCGGACGTCTTCAGGCCCTCGGCCGGCCGGTGGCCACCCGTCCCGGGGAGGTACCGGATGGTCGCGGCGACCAGCACACCGGCGACGCCGAGCAGCGGCAGCGGCCACCAGGGTGGCGTGCCGTGGAAGCCCAGCCCCCTGGGCAGATCGGTGTAGGTCAGCGACTGCAGCCTGGAGACCAGGGCCAGGAAGCCGAAGGCCGCCACGGAGATCGGAACCCCGAGGACGGCTGCCAGGACCAGCAGCTTCAGGTAGCCGGCGGTCCGGACCAGGGCGAAGGGGTCGGGTGCCGCTGCCCCGACCGCCGGGGAACCGCCGTCGGCCGCCAAGCGAATCGCCTCCTCGCCACCGCTCTCGGGTCGCCGGTCTCGGGCCGGCGGTCTCGGGTCGCCGCTCTCAGGTCGCAGGTCGCCGATCTCAGGTCTCAGGTCTTCGGTCTCAGGTCTTCGGTCTCAGCGAAGGACGCGACGGGCCCGCGCCCACGACGTGCACTCGCAGAGCAGCCACCAGCATCCATCGCCACCGGGCGGGCCGACCGCGACGGCCCAGCGATGCGGGGAAGCGTCACGCGAACGGCCCACGCCCGCAGCCAGGTGGCTCACCGTCCGAAGGGGAGGCCGCTCGCCCCCGATCGGCACTCTCCGCCTCCGTCACCGTGCGCCGCACCCGCCACTACCCTGAGTGCCATGCCTGCCACCGGAACACCGGCCACCGCCCGCCCGAACCGCCTGCTCGCCCTCGGCACCCTGCCCGTCGCCGCCGCCGTGCTGACCGCCACGGTCGCGCTCTACCTGCTCCTCGTCGTCTTCGGGAACATCACCGACTTCGGGACCAACCAGCAGTTCGTCCACCATGTCCTGGCGATGGACACCACCTTCCGCGACCGGCACCTGATGTGGCGGGCCATCACCTCGCGCACCCTGCAGGACGTCGCGTACGTCGCGATCATCGTCTGGGAGGCGGCCACCGCCCTGATCCTGATCGCCGCGACGGCCTACTGGCTCCCGGCCCTGCGCCGCCGACGCGGCTACACCAGGGCACGCGAGGCCGCCACCCTCGGGCTGGTGATGATGCTGCTGCTGTTCGGGGCCGGGTTCATCGCGATCGGCGGTGAGTGGTTCGCGATGTGGCAGTCCAAGGCGTGGAACGGGCTGGACGCGGCGATCCGCAACATCACCCTGGCGGGGATCACCCTCCTGGTCGTCCAACTGCCGTCCCGCCACTGGGGCGAGACCGACCGAACCCCAGCGCCGGCTGACCCCGCCGCCGACTGAACCCGCGCGCCCTTGGGTAGGCCTCCGCGCAGCCACGACGGGAGGGACGGAGGGAGTCGGCGTGTCGCTGCCGCCGGGGGTGTCACGGTGATCGCGGTGGAGCAGGCGGTGGCCGCGCCGCCCGCGACCGGGCACCTGGCCGACCTGGGGGCCAGGGTGGTGAAGGTGGAGCGGCCCGACGGCGGCGACTTCGCCCGCGGCTACGACGACCTCCCGATGGGCCCGGTCCCGGCGTTGGGCGAGCGCACCGCCCCGGTGCTGCGGGGGCTCGGGTGCTCGGACGAGCGGGTGGCGCAGCTGCGCGGGAGCGGGGTCTTGGGGGAGTAGGGGCGGAGCGCTACGAGCGGCGCCTCCTGGGACTGTGTGGGGTTGTGCGGAAAACGGGACTTCATCAAGTCCGTTCGGCCAGTCTTGCGTTGGCACTGGCGGGCGCGACCTCACGGGGGTGGGCCGCGCCCGCTCACCAGCTCCGACGAGCCCCGCCGGCCGGGGCCCGCGAGAACGCCGTTCCTTCAGCAGAGGAGTTGCCGTGAAGTTCCGTCCTGCCGCGTCGGCCGGTGTGCTGGCGCTCGCCGCGACCGCCGGTCTGTTCAGTGCCGGCAGCGCAGCAGCCGCCGTCTCCGGTGGCGGCTGCACCTCGTCCTACCTGAATGGCGCCCTGGTCCAGTCCTGCGTCTCCGCGACCGGTGCGACCTCGATCCAGGGTGCCGCCTACACCAGCGACTCCGTCCACAACTCCGTCTACCTGTGCGTCGAGATCGTCAACGCCCAGGGCGCCGCCGTCGCGAACAGCGAGAGATGCGCCGAAGTGGACGCCTACCACGGAAGCGTCATCGGGCCGTCGGTGTCGGTGCCTTCCGGCGCCTACCGCAACGTGGCGTGGTTCACGGCGGGTTCGTCCTACGCAGCCGTCAACTCCCCGTCCATCGCCGTCTCCTGACGGCATCAGTCCCTGACACCCAGACATCGACCAATGGAGTCACCGTGAGGTTTCGTATCGCCGCGTCGGCTGGTGTGCTGGCGCTCGCCGCGACCAGCAGTCTGTTCAGCGCCGGCAGCGCATCGGCTCTCGCCACGGGCGGCGGCTGCCGCGCCCCGTACTACGCCGACGGCGTGAACACCCAGGCCTGCATCACCTACGACGGCGGGAACAACATCCACGCCGCCGCGTACACCGGCGATGCCGTCCACAACACCATCGACCTGTGTATCAAGATCGTCAACAGCGGCGGCGGGCAGATGGGCCCGACCACGTGCCGTCAGGTCGACGCCTACTACGGGTCGGTGGTGGGCCCGTCCATCACCGCGCCTCCCGGAAACTACTACGGTGTGGCGTGGTTCACCTCTCCCACCTACTACTACGCGGGTGAGTCCCCGGCGGTCAACGTCTCCTGATCCCCGGCACTGACGGCCCACCCGAACCCGGGTGGGCCGTCAAGCCATCGGTTCCCCTCTGCCCGCCCGCAGCCCGAGGCCGGCAGCGAACCGGCCCTCCCGCCGGCCGCTGCCGGCCTCAGTCGCGCCGGACCGTGATTCCGCCGGCCTCGGCGTCGCAGGTTCAGGATGTCCGACGGCCGCATGTGTGGTCACGTACTCCACACACCCCCACACGCGCCATAGACTCCAGGCGAACCGACAGGTAGCAGAGGCGTGAAGGCGGCGGGGAAATGGCGGAGTCGGGTCAGCAGGGAGCGCCGGATCCGGGAAAGGCCGCGGATCTGGCGGAATTCATCGTTCTGCTGGGCGAGTTGCGGATCTGGGCCGGTCAGCCCTCCTACCGGGTGCTGGCCAAGCGGGTCGGGCCGCTGCTGCGACCGGCGCGCACCGTCTCGCCGTTCACCGTCGTGGACGCCTTCAAAGTCGCCCGTCGGCGCCTGGACTTGGACCTGGTGGTCGGGATCGTCCGGGCCCTGGGGTTGGGCGAGGACGAGGTGGACCGGTGGCGGAAGGCGTGTGTCAGGGTGCACGCCTGCGCCAAGACCGGCGGGCCGACCGGGGCGCTGCGTCAACTCCCGGCCGACCTGGCCACGTTCACCGGTCGCAGCACGGAACTCGAAGCCCTGCTGGCGGCAGCGGTCCGCCCCCGCGCCGATAACGCGGCCGCCACGGTGGTGATTTCGGCGATCGAGGGGATGGCCGGGGTCGGCAAGACCCAGTTGGCGCTCCATGCCGCACACCGGTTGGTGCGTGACGGCCGCTACCAGGACGTGCAGCTGTACGTGAACCTGCGGGGCTTCGACCCGGAGTCGCCGCCCATCGATCCGGCGGCGGTCCTGGACAGCTTCCTGCGGCATCTGGAGGTGCCGGCCCAGCAGATCCCCGACGGCCTGGACGAACGCGCGGCGATGTTCCGCGACCGGATCAACGGCAAGAGCGCGCTGATCATCCTGGACAACGCCGCCGATGAGCAGCAGGTGCGCCCGCTGGTCCCGTCCTCCCCGTCGTGCCTGGTGCTGATCACCAGTCGCCGCAGCCTGATCGAGCTCGACGACGCGGTCGTGACCCAGCTGGACGTGTTCGATCAGGGGGACGCCGTCTCGCTGCTCACCCGGATCGTCGGCGCGGAGCGGGTGGCGGCCGAGCCGGAGGCGGCGGAGGCCGTCGTCGAGGCGTGCGGCTACCTGCCGTTGGCGGTCGCGCTGGTCGCCGCCCGCCTGCGTTCCCGCCCTTCCTGGAGCCTGGCGTACCTGATGAGCCGGCTGCGCAAGCACGGTGTGGATGCGGTCGGCACCCAGCCGCTGCAGGACGTCTTCGACCTGTCCTACGGGGGACTGGACTCCCGCACCCAGCGCCTGTTCCGGTTGCTGGCGCTGCATCCAGGGCAGGACTTCACCGCGCCGGCGGCTGCGGCGCTGGCCGAACTGGGAGAGGCTGAGTCCGAGTTGCTGCTGGAGTACCTGCAGGACGAGCACCTGGTCCAGCAGCAGACCCCTGGCCGCTACGCTCTGCACGACCTGCTGCACGCCTACGCCAGCGGACTGGCCCAGCAGGAACACGATGAGGAACGCAACGCCGTCGAGCGGGTGTTGAGCTGGTACCTGGCGTCCGTCGATGCTGCCGCCCAGCAGATCATGCCGGCGCGCTACACCCTGCCGTTGGAGCTGCCCCCGATGGCGGCCGTCCCCGCCGGGTTCGACGGTAGCGCCGAGGCGATGGCCTGGTGCGACCAGGAGTACGCGAACCTGCTCGCCGCCGCCGAGCGAGCCGCCGGGATACCCGGCAGCGACCTCGCCTGGCGGCTGGCGACATCGATGTCCATGTACCTGCTCCTGCGCTGCCACTTGCAGGAGACTCTGCACGTCCATGAGTTGGGGCTGGAGTCCGCGCTCGCCGGCCGCCACCTGGCCGGCGAGGCGTGGGTGCGCAGCAACCTGGGGATCTGCCTGGCGGCGCTGGGCCGGCCCGAGTCGGCGGCCCCGCAGCTGACCCGGGCCCTCGAGGTGCGGCGGGAGCTCGGCGATGTGAGCGGTGAGGCGGCGACGCTGAGTAATCTGGCCCGAGTCTTGGTGGAATCGGGGGAGTTGGAGGCAGGTCTCGACTGTTCGATGCAGGCCCTGGCGGCGGCCGGCCGCGCCGGCGACCGCAAACGGGAAGGCACGGCGCTGAACAGCGTCGCGATCTGCCTGTGGGAGCTGAAGCGGCCGCTGGAGGCCCTCGACTACCTGCATCGGAAACTGGCGATGCACCGCGAGGACCGGGACGCCATCGGGCTCGGGCTCGCCCTGCACAACATCGCCGAGTTCCACGAGACGCTCCAGCAGTACGACGAGGCCTTGCAGGTGCTGCGGGAAGCGCAGCACATCGCCAGTGCCTCCGGTGACTTGCACGCCGAGGCCGGTGCGCTCTTCGGCATCGCCCGGTGCCTGTCCGCCACCGGACAGCACCAGGCGGCCCGTCCGGACCTTGAGAGGGCCCTCGCCGTGTTCGAGAAGTTGAAAGCGCCAGAGCTCCGGGATGCTCGTGAACTACTCACCCGGATAACCGAGTTGACTGATGATGAAGAGTGATGAAGCGCCGCTGCGGACCGGTGGCGCGGCTCAGGTGCCGCCCTTCGACCCGGAGTTGGCCGCCGTGCTGGCCACCGTCGGCCCGGGGGAGCCGCTCACCCTGGCGGGGCTGGAGGCTCGGCAGCAGCGGGACGCGGCGGCGCGGCCCAGGCCGACGATCGGCGAACTCCAGGACGACGGCCGGTTCGAGGTGGTCGAGCTGCGGGCGCCGGTGGCGGACGGGAGCGGGGTCGTCCTGGTGGGCGCACGGCCCGCCGGGGTCGCCGGGCCGCTGCCGCTCCTCTACTACCTGCACGGCGGCGGCATGATCATGGGCAATGCCTGGTCCGTGCTGCCGAGGCTGCTTCGCGAGTGGGCCCTTCCGCTGCAACTCGCCGTCATCTCCGTCGAGTACCGGTTGGCCCCGAAGGCGCGGTACCTCGAACCGGTCGAGGACTGCTACGCCGGCCTGCTCCGGGCGGCCGAGCACGCGGCCGAACTCGGCTTGGACGCGGACCGCATCATCCTCGGCGGCAAGAGCGCCGGCGGTGGACTCGCCGCCGCACTGGCCCTGTTGACCCGCGACCGCGGCGGGCCGGCGCCGATCGGCCAGCTGCTGCTGAGCCCGATGCTCGACGACCGGGGCGACACCTTCTCCAGCCATCAGATGGCCGGCCACGACCCGTGGGACCGGGCCGCCAACGCGGTTGCCTGGCAGGCCCTGCTGGGCGACCGGTACGGTGCCGCCGACCTGTCACCCTACGCGGCTCCGGCGCGCGCCACCGAGCTGTCCTCGCTTCCCCCGGCCTACCTGGAGGTCGGCTCGGCCGAGACCTTCAGGGACGAGGCCGTGGCCTACGCCAACGCGATCTGGCAGGCCGGCGGCGACGCCGAACTGCACGTCTGGCCCGGTGCGTTCCACGGCTTCGACACCATCGCACCGCGGGCGGCCCTCAGTCGGGACGCCCGCGACGCCCGCTCCCGCTGGCTGCGGCGGATCCTCGGACGGTGAACCGTCACCAGAGCTTGTCGATCTCCCCGGGGTAGAGCTCGATGCGGCTGTGCGGGAAGGACGGCCCCGCTTGCCGGCCGGCCGGGGAGAAGAAGTCGGCCATGGTGACTTTGTCGAACCCCGGCCGGTCGCTGGGGAAGGGCGTCCGCGCCGTGCCGCCGATCAGCACGGCGCCGGGCAGTAGTTGCCACCCCGCGCTCTCATAGAACCCCTGGAGCGGGCGGTCGCAGCTGAACAGGCCGATGTCGAGCCCTTGGTCGGCCATCAACTGCCTCGCCGCTGACACCAGTTGACGGCCGTGTCCAAGACCGCGCGCGGACCTCCGGGTCACCACCGTGCTGAGCCCGCCCGCCAGCAGACGCCGGCCGGCGTGGACGATCTCCTTCGACAGGATGTCCAGCGCGGCCAGCACCACGGGCCCGTCCACCAGCAGCACCGAGCACGGCCGCAGCGCGGGGTCGTGCGTCAACGCACCGGCGCCCTGGCCCTCGCCGCCGTCGGACGGCCAGGCCTCGTTCTGCAGGTCCAGCACCTGGGCACGCAACTGCCGGGGCGCGGCCTCCTCCGGGAATGACACGATCTGCATGCGCCAAGTCTGCCTGCCGCCGCGCGCGGGGCCCGCAGCCGGTCCCGCGCGCGGCGGGCTCAGACCAGCAGCTCACCCTGCCCTGCCGACCACTCCTGGAGGCCGGACCCCTCCAACTCCCGGACGACACCTGGCCGGTCGTAGTCCAGGTACTCACTGGCGACCAGCAGGCCGTCCCAGGAGTGCGGGTCGATGCCGAAGGCCCGCAGGTCCGCCGCGAAGGTCGGCCAGCGCAGCTGACGCTCCCGGCTGCGCCAGGCCGCCAGGTCGCTGCGGAGCCGGGCGGCGCGGGCGGCCAGCAGCGGCGACATCGCCGCCGCCGCGACCCGGTCCAGGATCCGCCCGGCCGCCCGGCCGACGTCGATGTCATGCGTGGGAGTCCGCTCGTAGAGGTCCTTGACGATCGGGTCGAGGTCGAGTTCGGTCCGGCCGTCGAGGACGTCGGCGATCTGCGCGTACAGGCTCTCGACTCCGGTGGGCAGCAGGATCGGCGGCTCCCGCAGCAGGTCGATCGGCTCGTCCGAGCAGTGCACCGCCGACACGATGCGGTTGGTGGCACCCAGGTGGGTCCGCAGCTGGTGCGGCGTGCGCTCCAGCGGCGAGGAGGCCCCCTTGAGCGCGGTCAGCCGCAGGCTCGCCGGGATGGCCGGGCGCGCGGTGCGATCGCGGACGACCAGCAGCAGCGACTCGGTCCAGGCACAGAACAGGTCGCAGACGTTGCGGCTGTCCTCGGTGGCGGTGTTGACCTGGTAGCGCCAGACCTCGGCGGTCATCTCCGCCTCCAGGACGAACGGAACGGCGGCCACGGGCTCGAAGTCGTGCGCCCGCAGAAAGTCCAGGCACCGCTCGACCCGCCGCTGGGCGATGCAGTCCGGCTGGATGACCAGCAGCGCCAACCGCTGGAGGCGGGCGGGGAAGTCCGGGCCGAGTGCCGCCTCCGCGGCCGTCATGCCGATCCCCAGGTGCGGTTCCCGGAGGAAGAGTTCGGCCTTGCCCGGGCTGGCGGTCAGGGCCCGCCAGGCGACCTCGCGGCCGGGCACGGTGGTCATGTGCTGGGGCATGGTGATGCCTCTCCTTCGAATGCTTCGAAACCGTCGATGGGATGTGCCGGGCCGATGGGGTGCGCCGGTGGTCAGCTTCGGTCGATGCCGTTGGTCAGCTTCGGTCGATGCCGTTGGTCAGGTCCGGCCGATGCCGTCGGCCAGCCGGCCGACCTCGGCACCGGGGTCGGCCGCCGCGCGCCGGGCCAGCTCGGCGATGTCCGCCGCGATCGCGGGGGCGACGCCGCCGCGGCCGGCCGGACCGCCGTGGAAGGTGGTGAGCCGGGTGGCGTGCGCCCCGGTGGCGACCCGGTACACCGTCGTGGTGATGTCACCCGACGGCCGGTAGTCGCCCCACCGCCAGACGCGTTCACCGGCAGCGGCCGGCCGGCCCGGCACGTCGTCGGCGGTGACCTGCAGCTGGACGTAGTCGCAGCCGGGCGTGTGGAGCACCGCCCGGCACGGCGCCACCCGGTCCACCAGGTCGGGCAGCGCCGGCAGCGAACCGCGCATCGCGGTGAGGAACCCGGTGCCGAGTTGCTGTGCCAACCCCGTGACGGTGACGCCGGGCCGGATCCGGTAGGGCACCGGCCGTTCGTTGACCAGGTTGGCCACCAGCGCCTCGCGCTGCGGGGTGTGCCGGTTGGAGACCGGGGTGAACAACACCCCGTCGGCGCAGCCGGTCCACCGCCACAGGGCCGTGGCGTAGAGCGCGGCGGTGACCGTGAAGAGGCTGGTCCGGGTGGACTCGACCAGGGCGGCGAGCGCGCGGTGCGGTTCGCCACCGGGCAGGGTCCGTTCCCAGCACCAGGCCTCGTGGACCCCGGGCTGCGGCGGCGGTGCGGTGCCGTCGCTCGACCGGCTCAGGCCGGTGATCGGGCCGATGCCGTCGAGGGCGCGCTTCCACCGCTCGATCTCGCGCTCGAACGCGCCGTCGGCGGTCAGCACCCGGTGCTGCTCGCGGCAGTACGCGGCGAAGCCGAGGGCCGGCTCCCCGCCCGGGTCGGCGCCCGCGAGCAGGGCCGCCAACTCGCCCAGCACCAGCGCGCGGGCGGGGCCGTCGGCGATCAGGTGGTCGAGGGCGAGGAGCACCCGGCCGCCGGCCCGGTCCAGTTCGGCGACCGCCCTGGCGGCGCCCTGCCGGTCCAGCCGCAGCTGCTCGAGCTGGGCGGGGCGGGCATCGGGCGCGCCGGGTGCGTCCGCGGCGTCGGTGAGCGGGATCGGCAGATCGGCGGTCAGTTGGGTGCTCTCGTCGGCGAGGACGGTGCGCAGCGCCTGGTGCCGCTCGGCGAGCCGGTGCAGGGCCGCCTCGACCGCGTCCCGGGTGGTGTCCGGGGCGAGCGGGACGGCGCCGACGACGTTGTGCAGGATTCCGGGGCCGAGCAGCCGGTCGAGGTGGAGCATGCTGCGCTGCTCGGTGCTGATAGGGAAGGCCATGGGTCCTCCGTGGCTCGGTTCGAGGGGATCGGCCGGTCAGCCCGCGGGGCCCCCGACCGCGACGGGCTGGGCGGCGCCGCCGGCGGGCCGGGCGCCCAGCCGGCGCAGCTCGGGCGTGCCGAGCATGACGGCGCAGCCCACGGCGACGATCGCGGCGGCCGCGACCAGAGCCGGGCCGGCTCCGGTCCAGCCGCTGAGCGGGCCGGTGAGCGCGCGTCCGACGGGCAGCAGCAGGACGGAGCCGACCACGTCGTAGGCGTAGACCCGGTTGAGCGCGCCGGCCGGGACGTGGGTCTGCTCGGTGGTGTTCCACAGCACGGACCACACCGAGCGGCCGAAGGCACCGACGCCGATGGCGGCGGCGATGGCCACCACCGAGGGGTCGGCGGCGAGCACCAGGAACTGCGGGATGATCAGCAGCAGGTAGCAGACCGCCGTGGTCAGCGGCCGGGCCGGGCGCACCCGGGTGGCGACGATCCCGCCGATCGCGGCGCCGATGCCTTCGACGGCCAGCACCGCGCCGAGCGCGGCCGGCCCGTGCCGCTCGGTGACCTGCGCCGAGCTGAGGATGTAGAACGGGCCGAAGACGGTGAGGCCGAAGACGCAGAACACCGTGATCACGACCCACAGCCAGCGGCGCGAGGAGAACTCCCGCCAGCCCTCCTTGAGGTCCGCGATCATGCCTGTGCCTGTGCCTGTGCCGGTAGCGGCCACCGGCCCGCCCGGCAGCCGCATGGCGAGCAGCAGCAGCGCGCTGAGCCCGAAGGAGGCGGCGTCGAGGCTGATCACCGCGTCCGTGCCGACCATCGCCAGCGCCAGGCCGGCCACCGCCGGACCGAGCATGGTGACGATCGCCTCCGAGGTGCGCAGCACCCCGTTGGCCTGCTGGACGTTGCCGGTGATCCGGGTGACGACGCTGCCGACGCCGGGTTGGAACAGCGAGGTGCCGACCCCCGAGACCGCCTGCATGGCGACGATCAACCAGAGCGACGCGTGTCCGGTGGCGAAGGCCGCGGCGAGGACCGCCTGCCCGACCAGGCGCAGCGCGTCCGCGGTGAGCATCATGGGGACCGGGCCGATGCGGTCGGCCCACAGCCCGGCGAACAGCATCAGCACCACCCAGGGGACGAGCGGTGCGGCCAGCACCAGGCCGACTCCTGCTGCGCCGTAACCCTCGTGCAGGACGGCGGCGGTGAGGGCGACGGGCACCATGGAGTCGCCCAGCAGCGAGATGGTCCGGGCGGCGAAGTAGCGGCGGAAGCGGGGCAGTGCCCACACCGCGCCGGCGCTCTGGAGCGGCATGGCGGGTCAGGTGCCCGGGGTGACGCGGGCGGCGGCGGCGAACGGCGGGGGCGCGGCGGGGCTCAGTTCCACGGCGTCGTCGGCGGCGAGTCGGCGGCGCATGTCGCCGTGCCAGCGCAGGTAGCCGCCGTCGACGCCGCCGGCGCTGGCGAACCAGTCGGGGTCGGCGTACTCCGCCAGCCCGCCGAACTCACCGGTCAGGTCGCTGCCGTAGACCCGGTCGACGTGGTGGGCGACCCAGGCGAGGACGCTGCCGAGCCGGTGAGCTGCCACCAACTCACGTATCTCGTCGGCCCGTTCGGCGCCCTGGGCGCGCCAGAAGCGCAGCACGTCCGCGAACTGGGTGAGCCGTACGTCGCCTTCGAGGATGGCGCGTTCGAACCAGGCCTCGCGGAACAGGTGGAGCACGATGAAGAGGAACCCGTAGCGGGCGTCCAGGGCCGGCAGGCGCACGGCGGTCGGGTCCGGGGCCGGGGCGACCGGGACGTGCGGGAGTTCGGCCATCACCCCGTCCATCGGGAGCTGCCAACCGCTGCCGTACCAGGCGGCGTTGAAGGCGATGTCGACCATGAAGTACGGCAGGTGCGGCAAGCCGGTGAGCCGGTGCGCGTGCGGCAGGTGGTCGGGGTAGAGGCCGTACATGAGGATCTCCGAGCGCGGCAGGTCGACCAGTTCGCCGCGGCGGTGGTCGAACTGCTTGGCGGCCTGGTAGCCGAGGTCGGCGAGCAGACGCGCGGTGGCGTCCTTGTCGGCCGGCCGGATCATCAGGTCGATGTCGCTGAACACCCGGGTGCCGCGCCCCTGGTAGAGCAGCTGCTGGAAGACCACGCCTTTGTTGAAGGCCACCGGGACGCCCGCGTCGTCGAAGGCGTCGGCGATCCGGCGGGCCTCCGCGACGGCCTGCTCGGTGCGGTAGACGTTCCAACCGAGCGCACCGCGCAGATGGGCGCGCAGCTGGCCGGGGACCACGCCGAGCAGGTCGTGGGCGACCAGGAGGTCGGCGACGGCCGGGACCAGCGCGTGCCGGGCGGCGCGGCCGAGCAGTTCATGGCTGTCGATGCCGGTGCCGACCAGCTCGGCGGCGGCCTTGCTCCCGGCGCTGTCGGGCCCGTCGGCCAGCGAGACCGATTCCAGCACGCGCCACACCTTGGCGGCGCCATCGGAGTTGGACATCGGGAGCCGTCTCTTTCGCTCGGAGGGATGGAGTGGTGGGCGGTCAGGGGCGCAGCGAGGGCAGGACCAGGTCCGGCACGATGCCGGCGGTCCGGCTTGATCCGGCGGACCGCTGTCCGGCGCCGGTCTCCACCAACGCGGCTGCCCAGCCGCCCTGTTGGGCACCGAGCACGTCGGAGGCCAGCTGGTCGCCGACCATCAGCACGCGGTCGGGGGCGATGTCGCCCAGCAGGGCGGCGCAGTGCCGGTAGACGGCCGGCTCCGGCTTGCCGAAGTTGACCACCGTGCCGCCGCGGGCACGGTATTCCGCGACGAGCTCGGCCATGCCGTACACCACGCCGTCGGGCCGCACCGAGTGGAGGTCGGCGCTGGGGCAGTACACCGGCAGCCCGCGGGCGACGCCGGTGGTGACCCAGGCCAGGTGCTCGGTGAGCGGGGCGCGGGGGCGGACGCTGAGCAGGACGATGGCGTCGGCCCGAGCGCCGTCCGGCACCCGCCGAACGGCGAGGCCGTCCAGCAGGACTTCGTCGCCCTCGTCGGCGACCACCAGCACGCGGGGGGAGTCGAGCGCCGCCAGGTGGGCGCGGACCAGGTCGGCGGAGCTGACCAGCGCGTCATAGAGGCCCGGCGGCACCCCGAACCGGGTGGCCAGCCGCTCGACGTTGCGCTCCCCGCTCTTGCTGGAGTTGGTGAGGATCACGGTGCGGCGGCCACTGTCGCGCAGCAGCCGCAGGGCGTCGAGGACACCCGGGTAGCAGGCGTTGCCCTCGTGCAGGACGCCCCACTGGTCGAGGACGAAGGCGTCGAACCGGGGCAGGAGTTCGCGGATTCCGGCAACCCGGGTCGCGGTGGTCATGTGATCGCCTCCAGGGGAGTCGGTCGCCAGGGTGCTCACAGGGCGGCCGCGAGCTTGGCGCCGACCCGGTCGGCGTTCGCCATGGCGGTGAGCGAGGAGTTGGTGGCGCCGGACGTCGGCATGCTCGCGGAGTCGGCGACGAACAGGCCGCGGGCCTCCCGGCATTGGCAGTCCGGGTCGAGGACGGAGTCGGCCGGGTCGGCACCGAACACCGCGCCGCCGTGGTGGTGTGCGGACACCAGGTCGGGGCCGGCGGGGGCCGGGTGCAGCAGGGTGTGCCGGGCGCCGAGGGCGGTGCCCAGGCGCTCCACCAGGGCCGGAACCCGCTGCTGCAGGGCGAGGTCCACGGGGTGCGGCCGGTAGTGCAGCAGCGGCACCGGCGCTCCGTAGGAGTTCCGCCGGCCGCTCAGGGTGAGGTACTTGCCGCCGGACGGGATCGACTCGCCCTTGAAGCTGGCCTTGACCACGTAGTGCTCGCGCTCGGCGGCGAGGAAGTCGGCCAGGGCGCGCCCGCGCAGTCGCAGGTTGCGCACGTGCCGGGCGGGGGTCTCGGCGACCAGGCCGTCATAGAGCGCGAACTTGCCGCCCTTGCGGAGCACCGGATCGCCGCCGAGGTCGTAGAAGTCCTTGACCGCGACGGTCGCGTGCAGTCCGGCGAGGCGGTCGGCCGCAGCAGCGCTGCGCGGCTCGCCGGTGAGCAGGTAGGCGACCCGCTCCAGGGTGCAGGTGAACCGCTTGCCGAGCAGTCCGTTGGCGTTCGGCAGCCCGGAGGTCAGCAGGATGCGGACGGTCTCCATGGCGCCGCAGGCCAGCACCACGGTGCCGGCCCGCAGCCGCCGCACCCGCGGTCGGCCGTTCCGGTCGCGTTCGACGAACTCGACGCCGCGGACGGTGCCGTGCTCGACCAGGACCCGCACCACGTAGACGCCGCCCGTGAGTCGGACGCGCGGATCCTGGTGCAGGCGGCGGTACAGCCGCGCGTACCAGTTGGGGCGGTGCAGCAGCGGCAGGTCCGGGCGCTCGGGCAGCCGCCCGGTGAGCGGGGAGACGGGATGCAGGTCCCAGGCTCGCCCGCCGAGGCAGCTGCGGCCGACGTACGGCTGCAGTCCGTCGGCCTGCAGCCGGTCGATCACGGTGCGCTCGAAGTGGCTCGGCACGCCGCGGTCGCGGTAGTTGGGGCCTTCTAGTGCGGTATACCGCGCGTACGGGTGCCCGTAACTGCTGCCGTACGGCCGCAGCCGCTCCTCGATCCGCCGGTACCCGGCCGCGAGTTCGCCGAACTCCAGGGGCCAGTCGCGTAGTTCGGTGTCCGGGAGGTCGCCGGCCAGGCTGCCCATGCGCAGGTCCGACGGTTTGAAGCGGGACAGCTGCCCGTACCAGAGCAGCGCCCCGCCACCGGCCCGCCGGGCCGACCACCACTTGGCGAGCGGCCGCGGGGCGGTGCCGTCGGTGAAGAGCACGCAGTCCTCCCGCGCGGGCACGCTCAGCGGGCTGCCGCCGGCGAGTTCGGCCTCACCGGGGTGGCTGACGGCGGCCGGGTCCCAGATCTCGCCGCGGTCGAGCACCGCGATGCGGCCGGCCCGGGATCCGTCCAGCAGCCGTTCCAGCACCGGGCCGCCGGTCATGCCCAGGCCGACCACCGCGACGTCAGCGCGGTCCGTCCATCGGGTGGTCATAGCCCACCTCCCTCCGCCAGCGCGCGCTGCCGAACAGCACGTCGTGCACGGCGCGGTAGAACTCCTCCGGCCCGGTGATGCCGCGCTTGCCGGCCAACTGCTCGGCTTGCCGGGCGAGTTCGGCCAGCACGGCGGGATCCCGGAGGCCGAGCGGTTCGGCGCAGTCGGCGGTCAGGCTCAGCGCGGCACGGTCGCGCGCCATGCGGCCTCCCTCGGGGTGGGCTCGTCATGCAGGGCGTCGTGGTCGCGGAACCAGGCGAGACTGGTGGCCAGTCCGGTGGCGAGCGGTCGGGTGTGGAACGCGTCGGTGGCTTCGAGCCGCTTGGTGTCGAGGGTCAACTCGATGTCGCGGAACGGGAAGTACTCCCGAGCGGGCACCGCGGCATCGGGGGCGGGCAGCAACACGGGCTCCACGCCGGCGACTTCGGCGAGCGTCCGGAGGTACTCGCGGAAGCCGTAGTGGCGCGGCTCGCCGATGTTGTAGGTACCGGCGGGCAGGCGCCCCTCGCAGGCGGCGAGCACGGTCGCGGCCAGGTCCTCGGCGTGGCAGAACTGGATCCGCCGCTCGCCGTCGCCCGGCACGAACACCGGGCTGCCGGAGAGCAGCCGCGCCCACAGGAACTGCTCGCGCGGCTCGGTGTTGTGCGGCCCGTAGACGTAGGGCGGCCGCAGGATGGTCAACTCGCCTGCCACGCCGGCCCGCAGGAGCTGCTCGCAGGCGGCCTTGGCCTCGCCGTAGCCGCCCCACACCGGGTCGCCGTCGGCGGGCGCGTCCTCCGCGAAGGGCGCCAGGGCCCGGGTCCGGTCGTAGACGGCGGCGGAGCTGATGTACACGTAAGCCGGCGCGGCGCCGGCCGGCAGCGCGCCCAGCAGGGTGGTGATGTGCTCCGGCTCGGTCCCGGACACGTCCACGATCGCCTGGAACCCGTCGTCCAACTGCTCGGTCAGTGCCGTCCGGTCGAGCCGGTCGGCGACCAGCTGACCGATCCGCTCGTCCCACAGCGGCCGGGTGCCCCGGTTGAGCACGGTGACCTCGTGCCCGGGCAGCAGCGCCTCGACGATCGCCCGCCCGACGAACCGGGTCCCACCCAGCACCAGCACCTTCATGTCGCGCTCCTCACTTTCTCACGGATCCCGGCCGCTCGGCCGGTTGCGCGGCTGAGCCGCATCGCCGCGTCCAGGTGGCGGCGGTGCGCGGCGGTCGGTTCGCCGCGCACGAGTGTGTGGAAGTTGTAGGTGCGCAGGTGCCACAGCAGCCGCAACAGCCGGATCTGGCGGGTGAAGACCAGCGGGTCGCGGCCGGACCGTTCGAGGTACCGCTCCAGGACGACGCGCTGCCGGCCACCGCTCAGCCAGTGGTCGTGGAGTTGGTTGAAGTCGGCGGCCGGGACCCGGTACCTGGCGGCTTCCCAGTCCAGGACCCAGAACCGGCCGGCGCGGTCGGTGCGGAAGTTGCCCGCGTGCACGTCGCCGTGGCACAGCGTCGGCAGTTCGCCGCGGAAGCAGTGCGCTGCCGACTCCACGGTGCTGCCGCCCAGTCGGTCCCGCTCGGGCCCGTCGGGCAACCGGTGGGCCTCGGCGCGGATCAGGTCGGCCAGCAGCGCGGCGGCCGGCCGCCGCTGCGGCGCGGCTCCCACCGAACCGAAGCCACTGCCGGCGATCCGGTGGACGCGCAGCAGCGCGTCGGCCAGTTCCCGCAGCACCGGTCGGCTGGTCCAGTCCGGCGGGGTGCCGGGCACGAACTCGAAGACCGCGTACCGTTCGCGCCCGCCCGCATCGGGCACCACCTGGATCACCCGGGGGATCCGCAGGGCACCGTCGAGCAGGGGTGCGACATGGCGTTCGGCCGCGAAGGTCTGGCCGTACTCGGGGTCGTCCGTGGTCCGGTGGCGGACGAAGACCCGCCGTCCCCGCAACTCGGCCTCGTAGGTGTCATTGAGGGGACCCCGGGTGATCAACCGGCCCTGCACGCAGGCCTGTTCGACCTCGGCGCAGGTCGGCTCAGGCCGGCGCGAGGTCATCTTCGAACTCCTGTCGGGTCAGCAGCCGGGGCAGCTTGTCCACGGACTTCACCCAGTACCGGTACTCCCGCACCGGGTTGACCAGCGGCCGGGCGGGCCGGTCCGTCGGGTCCAGGGCGAGTCGGCAGTACAAGTCGGGCAGGTTGAGGCCGAGTTCCGCGAGGAAGTGGATCGACGAGTAGAACCGGGCGGGCTGCACCTCGGTGGGCAGCGGGGTGCCGTCCTCGCGGTAGGTGAAGTCGACGCCGGCGATGCCGTGCGGGCGTTCGCAGACGGCCCGCACGCAGCGCACCGCCAGCTCGTGCAACTCGCCGTCCCAGAAGGTCCGTTGGGCGCCCGTGATGCCGGTGACGCCGGAGGCGGTGAGCTCGGGGTACTTCCACGACAGCCGCTCGCGCAGCTGCGAGGCGACCAGCTCGCCGTCGTACCAGAGCCCGCTGAAGGTCGCGGTCCGGCTGCCGAGGCACTCGGCGGCGGTGAACTCCCCCCAGCCGTCGTGCTCGGCGATCCAGGCGGCGGCCAGCGCCTCGGTGCCCGCGGCCACCGAGCCGGCGCCGCCGCTGCCGTTGCGGTGCCGCAGCCAGATCCGCGGGTGGCGCGCCAACAGGGTGCGCAGGTCGTCGGCGTCGTCGACCAGCACGGTGTCGGGGGCGGGGAGGCCGGCGTCGTGGAGTGCCTGCCAGGTGGCCCACTTGTCCTCCATGCGGAGGTGGTCCCCGGGGTCGGGCAGCAGGGTGGGGGCGGCCAGCCGAGCCCGCGCCCGGGCGAGCGCGAGCAGTTCACGGCCGGTGTCGGCCGCGTAGACGAGGTCGACACCCTCGTGCGCCACGATGCTGTTGACCCGCTCGACCAGCTCGCCCTCCTCGCGCCAGCTGAGGAAGTGCCGTCGCTCGGCCTCGGAGGCGTGGAAGTCCTCGACGCTGGTGTCGAGTCCGATCACCCGGTAGCCGCCGGCCAGGGCGAGCGAGCGGATGAAGTTCAGGCCGGTGCCGTCGCCCGAGGCGACGACCAGCACGGTCCGCGGCTCAGAGGACGGGGACATCGGGCAGTCCGAACATCGCGGGGCGGCTCATGACCCGCTCGCGCAGGTCGGTGCGGAGTTCCTCGGCGCTGCCGACCCACGGGTAGAGCGGTTCGGCGACCTCGGGGTTGACGAAGTACATCAGCGAGAGCCGGCCGGCGAGGCGGTGGTTGCGCACCTGGTGGTACAGCGGTGCGATCTTGCCGCCGGTGAGATCGGTGAGCACCGAACCGGGCATCACCAGGATCTCGCCCGGGCCCAGGTCGGCCGGTTCCGGATCGTCGGCCGGCCCGGGGAAGACCTCCAGACCGGGGGCGGTGGCGTGGATGACGGTCAGCAGGTGGCCGTCCTCGTGCCGGTCCTGCAACAGGTCGCGTCCGGAGTCGTCGCGGACGTAGCCGTTGACCTGCAGGTAGGAGGCCGCCGCGAAGTCCGGCGGGTGGCCGCCCGAGAAGTACCGGGCGAGTTCGCCGATCACCTCGGCCACCAGCGGTACCAGTTCGGCGCGCCAGGCGAGCAGGGCCGCGGTGAGGTCGCCGACGTCCGCGGCGGCGGGGATGGTGTCGACGCGGTCCGACCAGAGGGTGAAGCACTCGTTGAGGTCGGGCCGGTCCGCGGAGATCGAGTACTCGTGGCCGAGTGGCCGATAGCCGAAGTTGAGGTCGGCAGTGGAGTGGCGGGCCTTGTCCTCGGCGGGACGCGCGAAGAACGTCCGGCTCCTGGCGAGGGCCTCGTTCAGCGGTCGGGCGGAGGGCTCGGCCAGGGGCAGACGCGCGAAGCCGTTCTGGATCAGTTCCTGGCCCGCGCGAGCGGCGGCAGGCGGCATGGTCGCTCCCGGAGTGGTCGGTGGGGGACGGACGGCGTGCTCGCAGCGTGGGGGTTGACCGAGCGGGCTTCGCCATGAACCTGAGGTTGACCTCTCACGACGGGCTAATATTTACAAGGAGTTTGACTGCCCGTCAGGAAAATCTATACCATGCTCGACGGTCAGCTAGAAAGCTCCGCATACCATCTCGGTCGGGCTTCCAGAGGTTTACACCAGTCGCGCCCCCGGCCGACATGCGCCATCGAGGCCCCACCCGCTGCCCATCGGGGCGTGCGGCTGCCCCCCACCCAGCCACCACTTGACGGAGGACCTCCGCGTGGACCGCGAATGGGACGACCGCTTCGAGACGGTCATCCGTGACAGCGTGCCGGCACTCCCCGCCGACGCCACCCTGACTGCCGAGCACGACCTCACCGCGTTCGGGCTCAGCTCCCTCGGCATCGTCCAGCTGCTGATGCGCCTGGAGGCCGCCTACGGCGTCCAACTCGCCGATGACCTCCTGGACTTCCGCCTCTTCACCAACGTCGGCCGACTCTGGTCGGCGCTGGCGGCCACGCTGCCCGGCACCGCTGCGGCAGCGGAACCGGCATGACCGCGGCACCCTCGGCCGACACCGCCGCCGCGCTCGCCGCGGTGCTTCCCGTGCTGCGCGCCGAGGCGGCGGCCGCGGACGAGAAGGCGGCCTTCCCGACCGACTCGCTCACCGCGCTGCGCAGTTCGGGTCTGCTGGGCCTCACGGTGCCTGCCGAGTACGGCGGCGGCGGCGCCGACCTCGCCGCCTTCACCGCAGTCGCCGCGGAGCTGTCCGGGGCCTGCCTGTCCACCGGTCAGATCTGGGCCATGCACTGCTTCCAGGTGGACGCGATCGCCCGGTACGGCAGTCCGGCTCTCAAGGCCGAGCTGCTGCCCAGGATCGCCGCCGGTGAGGTCTACATCGCCTCCGTCACCACCGAACTCGGTCGATCCGCCTCGCTGTTCGAGGCCCGGGCGCCGCTGCGGCAGGACGGCGAACGGCTGCTCCTGGAACGCTCGGCGCCGGTGGTCACCGGCGGCCGGCACGCCGACGGCTACCTGGTGACCATGCGCGCCCACCCTGACGCGACCGTCAACGAGGTCTCGCTGGTCTACGTCGACCGGGCCGACGCCGAGGTCGAAGTCGGCGGCGACTGGGACCCATTGGGCATGCGGGCCACCGAGAGCATCGGCCTGGTGCTCAGCGGGCGCCCGCCCGCCCGGAACCTGGTCGGTGCGCCCGGCGGCTTCGCCGAGATCGCCAGGGAGAGCATGATCCCGATCTCCCACCTCGGCTGGTCCGCCTGCTGGCTCGGCGCCGCCCGCGGCGCGCTGCGCGAACTGGTGGCCGCCCTGCGCGAGTCGGCACGGACCGAGTACGGCGACCTGTTCTACGAGCGGCTGGCGCGCATCCGCGTCGACCTGGAGATCGTGTCCGCCTACCTCGCCCAGGTCGTCGAGCACCTCGCCCGGGCCCGCGCCGAGCAGCGCCCGCTCGCCACCCCGGCCGTCCAACTCCGGCTGAACGCCCTGAAACTGATCGCCTCCGAGCACACCTTCGGCGCGGTGGACCGCATGGTCCAGCTCGCCGGTCTGCGGCTCGGCTACCTGCGCAACTCCCCGATCGCCCTGGAGCGGCACTTCCGCGACCTGCGCGCCGCCGCGCTCAACCACGCCAACGACAGCCTGTGGACCGGAGTCGGCGCGCTCACCCTGCTGGACCGGTCCGTCGAGCTGGCCTGATTCCCCCTACGGAGTGCCGTGCCCACCCATCGCATCCCGCTGCCCGCACCGCTACCCGCCGCCCGCACCGAGGAGTTGGCCAAGCGGATCTACTACGTCTCGCCCGCCATCGAGGACTTCACGCTGATCGACGAAGCCGGGCAGATCACCGCCGTCGAAGTGCGCACCGCCGACACCGCCGGCACCGCGGACGCCGCGGACCCCGCCGAACTGGCCCGCAAGCTCGGCACCCTGGTGACCAAGGACGTGCTGTCGCAGCGACTCTCGGAGGCCGGCGTGGTGTGGACCTCGCCGCACCCGAGCCTGGTCCGGGAGGGGGTGTTCGCCGCCCTTGAGGATGCCGGCGAGGTGGTCGAGATGGGCGAAGGCCTCTATGCGACCGGGGAGTTGCTCACCAGCACGCTGGCCGCCCTGGACCGCCGGCTGGCCGCCCTGGCGGTCGACGGCTTCGGCGCCGTCCGCTACCGCTACCCGACCCTGGTGCCGACCTCGGTCCTGCGGAAGGCCGGCTACCTCGACGCCTTCCCGCAGTTCCTGATGACGGCCAGCCACTTCCGCCCGGACGTGGACACCTACGACGCTTTCGTGACCGGTCTGGCCGGTGCGCCGGACGAGGCAGCGCACATCGACCGGCACAGCGAGCACCTGGGCTACTGCCTGCCGCCCACCATGTGCTTCCACACCTACCACCAGTGGCGGGGTCGCCAACTCGGTCCGGAGCCAACGGTGGTGACCTCCCGGGGCAAGTCCTTCCGCTATGAGTCGCGCTACCGCCACGCCATGGAACGGCTGTGGGACTTCACCATCCGGGAGATCGTCTTCCTCGGCGACCGGGACACCGTGGCCGAGCAGCGTCGCGGCTTCCTGGCCGCCACCTGCGGGCTGGTCGAGGAGCTGGGCCTCGCCGGACGGGTCGAGGTCGCCAACGACCCGTTCTTCTGCAATGACTTGACACCGGAACGGGTGCTGGCCCAGCGCATGATGGAACTCAAGTACGAGCTGCGGCTGCCGGTGGAGGGCGGGCGAACGGTGGCCGCCGGGTCCTTCAACATCCACGGCGCCACCTTCGGGACGGCCTTCGGGATCACCCTCCCCGGCGGCGAGCCCGCCCACACCGCCTGCGTGGGCATCGGGCTGGAGCGCCTCGGCTATGCGTTCTTCTGCCAGCACGGCACCGACCCCGACCGCTGGCCCGCCACGGTCCGGAGCCTGCTCACACCATGACGCACCCCGCCCCGCCGGATCCGGTGATCCGGCGGGGCGGGTGCTGCGTCCCGATCCACCGTCAGACGGTGCCTCAGTCCAGATGGATCGATGAGGCCATGTCGTTGAACCAGGCCGGCACGTCCACGCAGGTGCCGGGGGAGACCACCATGGCGCCGCCCTGCATCCCGCTGTCCGCGTAGAGCGTGGCGGGCACGCCGCTGTGGTTGCAGACCGAGCTCGTGATGTCGTTGAAGCCGAAGTCACCCAGCCAGCCGATGCTCTCATCCGTGAGCAGCACCCGGCCGCCGCTGGGCTGGTTGAGACCGGAGTTCTCGTACAGGCAGACGAACCCGTCGGCGCAGGCGCCGGCGCCCTGCCCGGCGATGACGCGCGCGCTGCGCTCGACGGCCGTGGCCGTCTGGGTGGGCAGGACGGCCAGGCCGGCCAGCATGGCGGTGCCGAGGACGAACGAGATCCGACGCATCAAGGCTTGCTCCCTGTCTGGAATGCGGGTCCCCCTTGCCCTGCATCCTGGTGACAGCCGCCCGACCCCCGCTGGAGGCACACGGTGTCCACCCGGACAGTCACCGTTCCGGGGGACACGCACGACCCGGTGCCCTCAGGCGGTGCGGCGCCGGTGGCGCAGCCGCTGGACCAGCGCCCACAGGCCACCGCGGGCGACGAGCAGGGTGGCCGCGGCGGCGACGTAGAAGCCGAAGTCCAGGCCCGCCGAGCTGAGGCAGCGGCGGGCCAGTGCGGCCCGCATGGGACTCGAGGCGTGTGCGGTGCCGCAGGCGCTGGTCCCGAGGTCGACCGCCAGCACGCCCAGTACCACCGCCGATTCGAACTTGCTTCTGAGACGGCATCAGAGCTTCTCATCCCAGAGTGTGCGTCCGCCCAGGGAGCTACCCTCACCACCGTGATGACCGTCGCCTCCAGCGGATTCGAGAGCCCCAAGCCGAACACCACTCCCACCGGCGGGGCAGCCAAGGCCCCCAAGCAGTGGACCGACCTCACCGGCGCCGACAGCCCCGTGCTGTCGCTCGTGTACAGCCGCGACGGAAAGTTCCTGGCCGGGGGCTGCGAGAACGGCACCATCAAGATCTGGGACACCGCCACCCGGACCGTCACGGCCACGCTCACCACACAGATCAGGCAGCGCCAAGTCCTGGCGTTCGACCCGGGCCACACCCTTGTCGCCAGCACGATTGACACGACAAACCACGTCCGGTGTTGGGACGCCGCAACCGGTACCGCCACCTCCGCGCTCTCCCCGGACGCGGGAGACTTCCGGGCGCTCAGCCCCGACGGCAGGACGGTCGCAGGCGTCAGGGAAGGCCAGTTGCTGTTGTGGGACGCCGTCACCAACACGCTCAAGTCGCGCCTCGTCGGCAACGACAACGACCTGGACTGGGCACAGTGCGTGGCGTTCAGCCCCGACGGGAAGGCCCTCGCGTTCGGCAGCGGGAATGACCACAAACTCCGGCTGTGGAGCCCGGATTCGGGCGCACCAGCCGTCGAACTGGCCACCCTCGACACGAACGTGGTCACCGTGTCGTTCACACACGACGCAAAGGGCATCATCACCGGCAACCTCGGAACGAACGGACTGCACGAACCGGGACTGCGCAGCGGCGGCAGCCCCGGCTTGCTAACGACTACAGCACGGCGGTCTCCTGCTACGTGGCCGCACTGTTCACCGGCAGCGCGCTGGGCGCCGCGCTCGGCGGCGGAGCGGCGGCCGACGGGCGGTTCGGGACGGTCTTCGGGCTGGCCGCCGCCGCGGCCGTGCCGCTGACCGTCGCCGTGGTCCTCGGCCGCCGCCGCTTCACCGCTCACGGGTGAACCTGCGTGCCGGGCGTGCCCGGCGCCCCGGCGTGCCGGCATGCCGCCCAGGTGGCCGGACCGTCGCCGAGGTACCCGTTGCTGCCCGCCAGGTCACCCGACTCTGCCCCCGCATTGCCTGGGCCTGAGGCGGGGGAGCGGGTATGCATGGAAGGTAGTCATTCGCACGGAGAGGACGTCATGCGTACGCCGTCACAGCCGAAAGCCCCCGACGTCGAGCGCGCCCGTCCTACGGCGCCGGCGGCTCCCGCGCAGGCGGTGCGGCCACCGACCGGCCTGCTGGCGCTGCAGGCCAGGGCGGGCAACGCCGCCGTGGTCCAGATGCTCCGCCGGTCCGGACACCCCCAGGTGCAGCGGCAGCACAGCCACCAGGGCCACGGCACGGCCGAGCAGGCCGCGCCCGTGCAGCGCTCGGCCGTCGAGAACGTGCTGCGCACGCCCGGTCGCCCCATGGACCCGCCCACCCGGGCCGACATGGAGCTCCGGCTGGGCGCGGACTTCGGCGACGTCCGCATCCATGAGGGCGCCGCGGCGCGGGAGTCGGCCGCCGAGATCGGGGCCCGCGCCTACACCTCGGGCAGCCATGTCGTCATCGGCGAAGGCGGCGCGGACGCGCACACCCTCGCCCATGAACTCACCCATGTGATCCAGCAGCGCCAGGGCCCCGTCGCGGGCAGCGACAACGGTAGCGGCCTGCGGATATCCGACCCCTCCGACCGTTTCGAACAGGAAGCCGAGGCCAACGCCAGGCGCGTCATGAGCCGGGCGGCTCCCACGACCGCCGGCCCCGGCGACGATCCCCTACCGCGCAGCGGCGGCGCGGCGGCGGCCGGGATCCAACGCATGAACGCGCCGGGCAACCCAGCCGTCCCCCCGGTTCCGGTTGCCCCAGCGGGCCCCGCCGTGCAGCAGATCGACTTCGCGAACGCCGTGCCCCTGGCGGGCGACGGCACGACCCGGTGGACGCCGACTGCCGGCTTCTCCAACACCACCCACCTGATGACGGACGTGCCGAGCGCCACCGTGCGGGTCTCCGGCCTCGGCGCGCCCGGTGAGAGGGTCGCACTCGCGGCCTTCGACAGCACGGCGCCCGCTACCGAGCTGGGGCGCTCCGCGGAGGTGGACCTCGCGGCGGACGAGCACACCTTCACCGTGCCCCTGGCCGGGCTACCGGGCCAGGGTGCCGTCGGCCTCGACATGCTCAGCGTCGACTGGCGGGTCATCCGGGCGACCGGCACGCAGGATGCGGGCCCCTCGCTCCACTTCGTGTACCACCTGTTCGACACCCCCACCACGACCGGGCAGGCACGGGCCCAAGCGGTCTGGGAGGCCACGGCCATGGCGGCGGGCCACGCCGACGCCCAGGGTGTGGCGACCGCGCTGCGCCAGGGGATCAGGTCCAGGATCAACTACAACCCAGCGGACCCCATCAACGACGACCCGCTGACCGTCCTCAGCGACGGGGTGGGCATCTGCACGGACTTCGGCAACCTCCACGTCCTGCTGGCCCAGACCATCGGCCTGCACGCCAACGCGGCCATGTTCTGGGGCGGGTTCTCGTACGGCGGCCAGAACGTCTGGGTGACCGACCGCCTCGACAACACCACCCTGACCGACGTACGGGCCACCGACACCCAGTACCACCCGAACCAGGGGATGCAGGGCTGGGACTTCACCTACCACGCCATCGCCCGGATCAACGGGGTGCTGCACGACGCCGCCCTCAACCGGGAGGGCGTCGACGCCCGCGCCGCCCACGAGGGGCTGCAGGTGGCCTACCGGGACATCATCACCCTCCTCCCGCTTCCGGCGGGCGCGGTGGGGCAGCCCTACGTCGGCTCCATCATGCGCGACGTGGAGACCGTCTCGCTCACCATCCGCGACTACGGTGACCGGATCACCGCCAACGACTTCGGCGGGATCAGGGTCCTGACGGTTCCGCCGGGGACAACCGGCCTGTACGCCGACCCCGCGCTGCTGGTGGCGCTCGGCCACCTGCCCCCGGGGCTCGCCCTCGACCCGTCGGGCCTGATCACCGGCACCCCCACAACTCCCGGGAACTACCAGTTCGGTGTGGCTCCCTTCGACAACCTGGGCGGTCTCGCCCTCTTCGATATCCAGGTGTCATAACCGATGCTCCGGCCCCTCGCCCCCACCGAAGTGATCGGTGGCGACCACCCCGTCGGCGGCTACAGCCTGACGGGCCTGCTGCCGCCCGCCCCCGTGCCGTTGCCCTCCCGGCGCGCCCTGCTCGGCGGGGCGGCGCTGGTCGTACCGCCCCCGCAGGGCGCGCCGATCGACGCTCCCGGTGTGCCGGAGCGGGCCGCCGCCGAACTGGGCGAGCTGCTCGGCGGGACGTTCGGCTCCGGCGCGACGCTCCCCCTGTCCGTGCACGACGCCCTGGTCTCGCCGCAGACCAGGGCGCAGTACGGGGCTCCCGGCCTGAGCCTGACCTGGGACCGTCCACGGCACGGCTTCTACTGGCTGGCGGCACGGTTGGACGACCGTCAGGTCCAGGCGTGCGGCGAGCCGGGACACCTGCACTGCGTGTCGTTCCACCGCCCGCTGGCCGGCCCGCCGACCGACGACCCGTGGGAGCTGCTCGCGCAGCTCGCCCCCGCCTTGCACGCTCGGCTCCGCGGCGAGCCCGCGGAGCGCGGCGGAGCGGACCTGCGGGACATCACCGCCGCCTTCTCCCCGGGCCTGTTCGGCATCGCCCTGTCCGCGCCCGAACTCCGCATCCGCACCGGGGTCCGGCAGGCGCTGCGGACCGACGGCACCCCCGCCGGCCTCGTCCACGTCCTGCGCATCGACGCCGGCCCGGGCTGCCGCGAGTGGCCGGGCCCGTGACGGACCCGGGACCGTCGTGAGGGGAGGAGCGACTCCCCCGGTGATCCGCCGTGACGAGGAACCGCGCGCCCTGGTGGAACGGGCCCTCACCTGTGGCGGTGGCGAGCACGCCGACGGGTATCGCCGCCCAGCAGACGCCGGTACCGAGGCGGGACCGGCGGGGCCAGGCCGAGGCCAGAGCCAGCACGGTGAGCAGCGCCATCGCCACGGCGGGCGGCCAGACCCACGGCGCCTCCTCCCAGGAGGTCTTGCCGAGCAGCAGGTCCAAGCGGACGGGTGACGGGGTGTCACGGGGTGAGCGAGGTCCGCAGGCGCCGCCGGTGGCGCAGGCTCTCTACCACCGCCCACAGGCCGGCGCAGACGAGCAGCACGGTAGCCGTGGTGGTGACGTAGAAGCCGAAGTCCAGGCCCGCCGAGTCCAGGCAACGGCGCGTCAGCGTGAGCTGCACGGGTGTCGGAGTCGTCGTCTCGTCGCTGAACATGTTGTGGCAGAAGCTGTCCTGCATGGTGGTCGCCAGCCCGCCCAGCGCCACCAGGCAGGCGGTGGCGATCAGGCCGACGGGTATCGCCGCCCAGCAGACGCCGGTGCCGAGGCGGGACCGCCGCGGCCAGGCCGTGGCCAGCGCCAGGACGGTGAGCACGGCCAGTACCGCGGTGGGCAGCCAGGACCACTGTGCCGTGCCCAAGGGGAGGTGGCCGAGCAGGATGTCCAAGCCTGAGTCGGCCACCGTCTGGTGCGACTCCATGGGCAGGGCCAGCGACGCCAGCGAGAGCACGCCGGTCGCCGCGACGGCGATGCGCGGACCGCGGTGGGCGGGCGCGGCGACGTTCTTCGCGCCGAGCGGGACGGTGGCCGGTGAGAACCCGGGCGGCGGGAACCCCGGGAGAGCGAAGGCCGGCGGCTGGCTGACGATGCCGGCCATCACCACCGGAGCCGCGGCCGGCCCACCAGGCACCGGAGCGGGTGCGGCCGGTGGCGGCGCGGCGGGGCCGGGAGCGGCCGCCCCGGCGAGCCTGCACAGCTCGGCCTGGACCTCCGCCGCCGAGGCGGGGCGGTCGGCCGGGTCCTTGGCGAGCAGCCGCAGCACCAGGGCGTCCAGGGCGGCCGGCACCTCGGGGCGCAGCGCGCTCGGGGCGACCGGGGTGCGCCGCAGATGGGCGTTCATCATGGCGACCGGGCCGGTCTCCTGGAACGGCGGGGCGCCGGTGAGGAACTCGTGCAGCACGCAGCCCAGCGCGTACAGGTCGCAGCGGGCGTCCCCCGGGGCGCCGTCGAACCGCTCCGGGGCCATGTAGGAGAGGGTGCCCATCACCTGGCTGGACTGGTTGGTGCTCTCCATGTAGCGGGCGATGCCGAAGTCCAGCACCTTGACCTCGCCGACGGCGGTGAGCATCAGGTTCGCCGGCTTGAGGTCGCGGTGCACCACGCCCGCCTGGTGCGCGGCGCCCAGCGCGGCGGCCGTCTGGTCCGCCCAGTCCAGCGCGGTCGCGACCGGTGGCGGGCCGTCCGCGCGCAGCCGGGCCGCCAGGTTGCCCCCGGTCACCATCTCCATCACCAGGAACAGCGTGCCGTCGGCCTTGTCCTGGCCGATGTCGTGCACGGTGACCACGCCGCGGTGGTTCAGGCCGCCCGCGGTGCGGGCCTCCCGGAAGAACAGGTCCACCGAGCCCGCGCTCTCCTGCTTCGGCAGCAGCTTGACGGCCACCGAGCGCCCGATCACCTGGTCCCGGCCCTCCCAGACTTCACCCATACCGCCTCGGCCGATGAACTCCACCAGCTCGTAACGGTCCGCCAGAACCCGCACCGTGCCTCCCCGTTCGCCGCGGGGCGGTCGGTCCCCGCTGTGCGTGAGCCATTCAACCGCACTCGCCGGGGTGGGCGCGGCCCCGGCGACGTGGAGTGGGCACCTTTTTGTGGGTACTTGGCAGGTGATCACCGGCGAGCGAGGCTGAAGGTGCGCGGTCGGTGACCGACCCGTGAGGAGCGCGAGGTGATGGTGCGTCAACGGGGAGGTCGGGCGGCCGCGAGCTGCTCCAGGCGGCGGTGGCCCCAGTCGGAGAGCGGGGCCAGCGCGGTGGCGAGGTCGCGGCCGAAATCGGTCAGCGAATAGACGGTCTTGAGCGGCAGCACGTCGTGCACCTCGCGGTGCACCAGGCCGTCCTCGGCCATCTCGCGGAGCGCCTGCGTCAGCACCTTCTCGCTGAGGCCCGGCAGCTTCCGGCGCAGCTCGCCGGGGCGGTGCGGGCCGGATTCCAGCAGCCAGAGCAGCACGGTCTTCCACTTGCCGTCGATCACGGCGATCGCGGCGGTCACTCCGCAGACATTCGGGTCCTGAGCTCGACTGCGCGTCACTGTCCATCCTCACACGGGAGTTGAAGCATGTCCGAAATCCTTGACCAGTCTGCCGTCACGGTGCTCGGCCTGGGGCCGATGGGGCGGGCACTGGCCGGCGCCTTCCTCGACGCGGGGCTGCGGACCACGGTGTGGAACCGGACGCCGGGCCGGGACGGGGAGTTGGCCGCCCGAGGTGCGGCCGCTGCGGGATCGGCGGAAGAGGCGGCTGCGGCAGCCGAGTTGATCGTGGTCTGCGTGGTGAACGACGATGCGGTGGATGCCATCGTGCGGCGGCCGGAGGTGGCCGACGCACTGCGCGGCCGCACGGTGGTCAACCTGACGGCCGACACCCCGGCCCGGGCCCGGGAGTTGGCGAAGTGGGCGGCCGAGCAGGGGATCCGCTACCTGGACGGTGCGATCATGACGCCGACCACCTCCATCGGCACGCCTGCCGCAGTGATCAACTATGCGGGCCCGGCGGAGCTGCACCAGGAGCTGCGGCCGACCCTGGCGGCGCTGGGCGGGACGCAGACCCACCTCGGCGAGGAGGTCGGGCGCGCCGCGGCCTACGAGATCGCGCTGCTCGACATCTTCTGGACCGCGATGGCGGGTTATGCGCACGCCATGGCGATCGCGCGGGCCGAAGGCATCGGCGCGCGGGAGTTGCTGCCGTTCGCGAAGGGCATCGGCGCGATCCTGCCGCCGCTCTTCGAGCAGGGCGCGGCGGACCTGGACGGTGGCACCTTCTCCGGTGGGGGCAACCCGATGACCTCGGCGGTGTCATCGATGGCCCATGTCGTGCACGTCTCGGAGGAACACGGCATCGACGCCGGTGTGATGCGTGCCGCCGAGGGCATGGCCCGCCGCGCCATCGGGCTGGGGCACGGCGCGGACGGGTTCCTGCGGACCGCGGAGGTGCTCGGCCGCCGGTGCTGAAGGTGGGCCGGGCCCCCGCCGGCCCGGCCCACCTTCAGCAAGCGGCTAGCAGGTCGGGCACGGCTTGCAGGGCAGCACCTGGACGTTGTCGACCACCGGGCCCGCGTAGCCGGTGGTGGTGCTGGCGAAGGAGAGGGTGGTGGCGGAGTTGGCGGCGACGAAGGTGAACTGGCGGCCCACGTAGCCCATGGTGGTGGTGGACTTGCCGGTGATGTCGAAGCTGAAGTCCTGGAAGTCCTGGCCGTCGATGTCCGCGTGGCCGGTCTTGACGGTCGGTCCGGCCGCCGGGTTTCCGGCCAGGGAGTAGGTCACCGTGTAGGTGGTGCCCGGGGTGGTGGTGAAGGTCTGGGCGATGGTGCCCGCGGTGCTGCCGTTCAGGTCGACGGACTGGTCGCCCTCGGCGGCCTGCCAGAAGCCGGCGCCGATCAGGTCGACGTTACCGCTGGTGATCTGCCACGGGCCGATGCTCTGGCCGGTGCCGGGCTCGGTGAACGAGTTGGCGGGGGCGATCGGGTACTCGAAGCTGCCGTCGTCGAAGCGGCTGGGGGTCCTGGCCTGGGCCGGGGCCGCCAGCGCGGTGGCGCTGCCGAGCAGCAGGGCGGCGACGGCGAGGGTGGTGCTGGTGCGCGAGAACTGCATGAGGTCCTCCCCAGGGTGTGGCACTGGGCGGCCGTTGATCAGCCGCATGCAGAGCATCAACCCTCAACTGAGGTGATGCCAAGACGGGCGCAGTGGTGCGAGGAGGCCGCACTCTGCCGTCGAGCGCCGGTTTGGCCGGATGGGGTGGTGAATTCGGACGTGCACGCCCGTTCGTGCCGCCCGGCACGCCCCCGCACCAGGTATCAGTCCGGTACTGATCATGGTCAATCCGCCGACGGAAAGCGGGACTTCATGGCACCATGAGTGCTCGCCATGCGGCGTGATCACCTTCGAGGGGAGGGGAACGGCAGCGTGCCCGACACACCAAGACGCCTGCTGGGCGTCGAGGCCATCGAGGATCTGGTGCGCGACTGCTGGGTGCGCGCCCGGACGTCGGGGGAGCGGCGGCCGGACCGGGAGCTGCCGGTGCTCGCCCTGCTCGGCCGGCACGGCAGCGGCAAGACCTCGGTGCTGCGCTACCTGGCGCACCGCGCGTCCACCGCGCCGCAGGCCGGGCACGACTTCGCCGCCGGCACGCTGCGCCCGCACGAGGTGGCGGCGCGGCTGGCGTTCAGGTTGTCGCTCAGCCCCAAGGGGCCGCGCTTTCCCAGGCTGACGCACGGACTGGTGGCCGTCGACCCGGATCTGAGGCTGGACGTGACCAGCCCGGACCGGGCGCGCCGCCAACTGGAGAAGCGGATGCGGGAGGCCCGGGCCCGCGGCGCCGGCCTGCTGGCCGACGCGCTCTCCGAAGGCGTCGGCCTGCTCAACGACTTCGGCGTGATCCCGGTGCCGGGGGCCGGGCTGATGGCCGCGCTGCTGCTGCGCGGGCTGGGCCCGCGGCTGCTGAACGCCTCCTCCCGGGCCGGCCTGGAGTGGTACGGCGGCGACCGCGGCCAGCCCGCGCTGGACGCCCTGGTCGCCCTCAACGAGCGGAGCAAGAGCGAGCACCACGCCGACCAGAACCGGGTGGACCGGCTGCTCTGCGAGGCGTTCCTGGCCGATCTGCGGGCCGCCTACCGCCGACCCGGCGGCGCCGGCCGGGAGCGCAACTGCCTGGTGGTGCTGGACAACATCGACCGCGGTGGCGGCGCCCGGTTCCTGGCGCTGCTGCTGGAGGTGCGGGAGTCGCTGATGCAGCGCGAGGGCGGCGGCTGCGATCCGCTGCTGGCGGTCGCCGCCGCCTCCACCGCGCGGGCCGTGCCGGGGCCGTTCGACCCGGGGCCGGCCGGGCTGCGGATCAGGGACGCCCACCAGGCGTCGTACGCCGACTGGCGGTCCGGCATCCCGCAGTTCCCGGCGGACGCCTCCTGGTGGTGGTACGCCGTCCAGCTACCGGATCTGACGGCGGGCCAGGTGTCGCGGCTCGCGGCCGCGATCGACCCGCAGCTGCCGGAGGCCACCCCGCTGGTCCACCGGCTGACCTACGGCCACCCGTGGAGCGTGCTGCGGATGCAGCAGGCCGCCGCCCGCATGATCGACCAGCAGGACGCCGACAACCGGCTGCGCGGCATCCTGGACTCCGGGCCGGTCGGTCCGGAGGTGGCCACCGCCAGGCCGGCGAATGACAATAGGCTGACGCTCCGTCAGGAGTCGCTGCGCTACCTGCTGCAGGACATGGAGGCGGAGCAACTGGCGGCGCTGGCCACCTGCGCGGCCTCGCGGGACATCGAGTCGGCGGTCAACTCCCCGCTGCTGACCGGGTTCTCGGACCGGATCAGGGAGACCCTGCTGGAGGAGACTGCGGAGCGGCTGTGGCTGGTGCCGTCGCTGACCGAGGACGCGGGCACCCGGGGCGGCCGCGGCTCCGGCTATCTGCCGACCACCGGCCGCACCGCCCACCCGCAGCCGCTGCCCGACACCCTGATGCTGCAACCCTGGCTCTGGCTGCTGCTGCTTCGGGAGTTGGCCGCCCGCAGCCCGAACGGCCCGTATCCGGACTGGGACACCGCACACCAGCGCCTGTACGACTGGCACGCCGACCGCGAGGGCCACCAGGTGAGCGCGCTGTCCCATCAACTCTCGCTCGGGCAGGTCGAGTCGGTCGTCGCACACCTGGAGGCCGGCCTGAGCAGCCTGCCCACCGAGGCCTGGCTCTACGAGCTGTACGCGATCACCGCGGCGCCGATGCGCGAGCCGGTGGACGCCACGGTCTCCGCCTCGCACCGGGCCGACCAACTCGCCCGCCGACTGGCCCCCGGGGCCTTCCACCGGCACCGTGCGCTGGCCCTGCTGGTCACCGCGCTGTGGCTGGCCGTCGACCCGCGCAACCGGCTGCCCAGCGCCCGGCCGGAGCTCAACTTCACCATCAGCGCCTCCTTCCGGGACCTCGCCCTGCACACCCCCGACGCGAACGGCGCCGTGCTGCGCTCCGAGGCCGCCCGCTACGAGAGCCACTCGTTCTGAAGCAGTGAGCAGTCTGGAGGTCCACCGCGATGACACCGCTTTCCTCGAACGACCTCAGCGAACCGGAGCCCTGGGACCCGCCGAAGCCCTGGTGGCGGCGGCGCACCGGGGTCACGGCGATGGGGGCGGCGCTCGTGCTGCTCGGCACCGGGCTCTACGTGGGGCTGCGCCCGGCGAGCACCAGCTGCGGCGAGGGCCTGGCCAAGCGCGGCGCGGACCACGAGTGCGTCGGACTGACCGACGGGAGCCGCCACTTCAGCTTCACCCCCGACCTGACGAAGGTCTCCGGGCTGATCGCCACCGAGAACCAGGGGGTGACGACCGGCAGCACCCCCTGGGTCGGCGTGGTCTACCTGCTGCCCGCGGTCCCCAGCGCGGACGGCACCAGCACCGCCGACTCGATCCGGCACGAGCTCGAGGGCGCCTACATCGCCCAGTACCTCGCCAACCACCGGAACACCAACGGCGACGCACCGAAGATCCGGCTGCTGCTGGCGAATCCCGGACACGACGAGGGGCAGCGGGACTACGCGCTCGGCCAGATCGAGGCGCACCGCGCCCAGGACCACATCGTCGCGGTCGCGGGGCTGGGCACCAGCACCACGGACACCAGGGGCACCATCGACCGGATCACCCAGGACGGCCTGGCCGCCTTCGGCTCGGTGATCACCGCGGACGAACTCACCCCGACGCACGGCCTGGTGCGGGTGTCACCGCCCAACTCCGACGAGGCGGCCGCGGCCGGGGCGTTCCTGCAGTCGTACCTCAAGGACAAGCCGGACGCCAAGGTCCAGCTGGTCAGGGACGCCGTGAAGGGCGATCTCTACAGCAGCTCGCTCGCCGACCAGTTCAAGAAGAACTACCATGCGCAACTGCTGCCGCACGACATGGTCTTCGACTCCGGCGAGCAGGGCGTCTCCACCAACTTCGCCAACCAGATGGCCGGCCTGTGCCAGAACCGGCCGGCCGCGGTGTTCTTCGCCGGCCGTGGCATCGACCTGCCCCAGTTCCTTGCGCCGCTCTCGCAACGCCAGTGCGTCGACCAGCAGTTGATCGTGATCGCGGGGGACGACGCATCACAGGTGACGCAGTCGGCGGGCAGGGAGGAGGTGAAGAAGGCGCTGAGCGTGGGCAACATCCGGCTGCTGTACACCGGCCTGGCGCACCCGGACGCCTGGAAGCTGGCGCCGCAGGTCTACTCGGCCGCCGCCATCGAGCCGTTCACCGCCGGCGGCGAGTACACCCGGCAGTTCTCCAACGAGGAACTCTTCGACGGCCAGGCCATCATGGGCCATGACGCGCTGCTGACCGCCGTGGTGGCGATCCGGGCCGCCGTCTCCGCCAGCACCCCGCCCGACCAGGTCACCGGCTCCACCGTCATCCAGATGCTCACCGCCCTCTACGGGCCGACCGCGATCGAGGGGGCCAGCGGCCTGATCTCGCTCGACAACAACGGCAATCCGGTGAACAAGGCGATACCGATCGTCGAGTTCAAGCCGAACGGGCAGGTCGTCGCGCTCGACGTGTCGTCCAGTACCGGCCAGCCGCCGCAGGCGCAGTAGGTCTCAACCGTCGTTGGCGCGGGCCGAGCTTTCGGCCAGCGCCTCGGCGAGCGAGCGGTGGAAGGCCGTCACCAGGGCCTGGGCCAGCAGTGGTTCGACCTCGGCGGTGAGCTCCCGCATCCGGTCCAACTCGGCCGGGTCCGACTCGCGTTCGCGCAGCGGCTTCCAGACCGTCTCGCGGAACAGCCGGTGCAGTTCGCGGGCGGTGGCCTGGCTGTGCAGGCGGACCACGGCCCGGGTGGCCATGATGGTCTCCAGCGGTATCGGCAGGTCCAACACCCGGGCGCCGAGCGGCAGCAGGCCCGGATCGACCCGGAACACCTCGGGCCGGTCGGTGCGGTGCAGCGCGCCCATCGCCACCAGCCGGTCGAGGTCGGCGCCGCTCAACTGCCGGCCGACCCGCTGCGAGAGCCGCTCGACATCGGCCTCCTCGGCCGACTCCGGAGTCCAGGCGGCCACCAGGGCGCGGTGGATGGCCAGGTCCAGGGAGCCGATGTCCTTCGGGAGTTGCGCGAGGTAGCGCTCGATCGCGGCGAGGGTGAGGCCCTGCCGCTGCAACTCCTCGATCAGTTCCAGGCGGTCCAGGTGCACCGCGCCGTACCAGCCGACCCGGCGCGGCCCGAGCTCCGGCGGCGGCAGCAGGCCGCGACCGCTGTAGAAGCGCAGCGTGCGCACCGTGACCCCGGCGCGGGCGGCGAGTTCGTCAACGGTGAGCCGAAGCGGCGCGGTCGGCGGGGTCGCGGGCATCAACGCTCCTGGTGGGACAGTCCTGCTGTGACACTAGCAGTGCCACCCCACCAGAAGTCCGGGCTCAGGCGTGCGCGTAGTACCGCTCGGCGACCTCGGGGTGAGCTCGGCGGTACCCCTTCAACTCGTTCTCGCCGAACTCGGCGAAGAGCGGGTTGGCCGGGTCCTCGGTGGCACCCGGGGCGGTGTGGGCGTGCGGGAACTCCAGCGGGGCGATGTGGGCGTCCAGGCGCGGGTTGTAGAAGAACGGCACCGAGTAGCGCTCACGGGCACCGGGCGGGCTGACCACGCGGTGGTTGGTGGCCTTCAGGTAGCCGTCGGTGGCCACCTCCAGCAGCTCGCCCAGGTTGACCACGAAGGCGCCCGGCTTCGGCGGCACGTCCAGGAAGCTGCCGTCCGGCATCTCCACCTGGAGGCCGGGCACCCGGTCGGTGAGCAGCAGGGTCAGGAAGCCGTAGTCCTTGTGGGTGCCGACGCCCTGGCCGCCGCCGTCGGGGGCGCTGCCGGGGTATCGGACCAGCTTGAGGTGGTGCGCGGGGTGGCCGGCGAAGGCGGTGTCGTAGAAGTCCGGGCGGGCGCCGATCGCGGTGAGCAGCTCGCGCAGCAGCCGGGCGGCCACCTGGTCGAGGCGGTCGATCCAGTGCAGGGCGGCGGTGCGCAGCTCGGGCAGCCGCTCCGGCCACTGGTTGGGGCCCTCCAGCCACCAGTAGGCCGGCTCGCCGGGGCCGGGCCGGTGCTCCGGTAGTTCGGTGCCGATGTCCAGCTGGTCGCGCCAGTCGCTGCGGCCGCCGGTGCGCTCGGCGCCTATCCGCGTGTAGCCGCGGAACTGCGGGGACTTGAGGTTGCTGATCGCCAGCCGGTCGGCATCGGGGAGGGCGAAGAAGGCGTGCATCGCCTCGGTCAGCCGGCTGGTCTCCGCCTCGGTGACGCCGTGGCCGACCAGGTGGAAGAAGCCCACCTCGGTGGTGGCGTACAGCAGGTCCGCGTGGAGTGCGGCCCGCTGCGCGGGGGTGCCGGAGGCGGCGGCGAGGTCGATGACGGGGAGGGTGTTGGTGTGCTGCTGCGACATGAGGGTGCCATCCGCTGGGTGTCGGCCCGGCGGATCCGGCGGTGGCCGGTCGGGTCGGGGGCGCAGCCGTGATGGTGCGGCGCCCCCGGAGCCGGGGTCCTGGAAGAGGAACGGTCTGGGTCAGCGCGAGCAGCGACAGGACATGCTCGTGACGCGGAGCAGGTCCACATGGCGGCGACTGACGAGGAGAGGCACGTTCACCACACTAGACGAGGCAGGGGATAGGGAAGCTTGCGACCTGCATAACATACGCTTATACGGGTGCGTTTTCCAGGTCGTTGATGACCAGATCCGAAAGCCGCAGCTGGTACCAGACTTGGATGCTGGAGCCGTCCCCGAACTCCTCGGTGAGGATCACCGTGGTGTGCCCGGCGCCGCTGCCGCCGTAGCCGACCGTCCAGTCGGTCGGGACGTTCTCGGCCCGGAAGACCGGGTCGGCGTCATGGGTGGCGGCCCACTGGTCGAGCTTCTGGTTGAGCTGCGGCGTCATGTACGCGTGGCGGGCGCGCTTGGCGTCCCCGACGTTGCCGTCGAGGATGTCCTGCCGGTACCGGGCGAAGAAGGTGTCGACCTTCTGCTCGGCCGGGGTCAGGGCGCGCTGGCCGGCGGCCGCCGACGGCCCGTGTGGCGGTGCGGCGGCGAGGGCCGGCGCGGGGGCCAGCAGGGCGGCCAGGGTCAGGGCGAGGGCCGCCGCGGCGGCGGTGCGAAGTCTCATGCGCACCAGTCTGCGAGTGACTGATTACACTCCGTAGGCGGCGCGCTGGCCTTGCATCGGAAGTCGGCGGGGCCGACTTCCGATGCAAGGAGCCATGGCTCAGCTGTTGCCCGACTCCGCGGCGATCTTGCTGCGAACCTCGTTCATGTCCAGGGACTTGGCCTGCTGGATCAGATCCTCGAGCACCGGCGCGGGCAGCGCACCGGGCTGGGCGAAGACCAGGACGTTCTCCCGGACGATCGCCAGGGTCGGGATCGAGCTGATGCCGAAGGCCGCCGCGAGCTCGGTCTGCGCCTCGGTGTCGACCTTGCCGAAGACCAGATCGGGGTGGTCCTCGGCGGCCTTGTCGTACACCGGGGCGAACTGCTTGCACGGGCCGCACCAGGACGCCCAGAAGTCGATCAGCACGAACGAGTCCTCGTTCACGACCTCGTCGAAGTTGTCCTTGGTGAGTTCCACGGTAGTCATGGTGGGCCCAACCACCTGGCCGCCGCCGCTATTCCGCGTCCCGGTAGGTCTCCAGCAGCCGCAGCCAGATCTCGCTGACCGTCGGATACGCCGGCACCGCGTGCCAGAGCCGCGCGATCGGCACCTGGCCCACCACGGCGATGGTCGCCGCCTGCAGCAGATCGCCGACCCCCGGGCCCGCGAAGGTGGCCCCGAGCAGCACACCGCGGTCCTGGTCCACCACCATCCGGGCCCGGCCCCGGTAGTCGTCCGCATAGAGCGAGGCGCCCGCCACGCTGCCCAGGTCGTAGTCGACCACCTTGATCGAGTGACCGGCCGCACGGGCCTCCTCCTCACTCAGGCCGACCGCCGCCACCTCCGGCTCGGTGAAGACCACCTGCGGCACCGCCGCGTGGTCCGCGGTCGCCGCGTGCGCACCCCACGGCTCGGTGTCCACCGGCCGGCCCAGGGCCCGCGCGGCGATCGCGGCCCCGGCGATCCGGGCCTGGTACTTGCCCTGGTGGGTCAGCAGCGCCCGGTGGTTGACGTCGCCCGCAGCGTAGAGCCAGCCGCCCGGCACGCCCTTCACCAGGCAGCTGTCGTCCACGTCCAGCCAGTCGCCGTCCCGCAGGCCGACGCTGCCCAGGCCCAGGTGGTCGGTGCGCGGCGCCCGCCCGGTCGCGAACAGCACCTCCTCGGCGAGCAGCTTCCCGCCATCGGACAGCTCCACCGTCACCTGCGGCCCGTCCCGCCGCACCGCCCGCGCGGCGGTGCCGAACCGCACGTCCACCCCGGCGGCCCGCAGCCCGGCGGTCACCAGCTCGCCGGCGAACGGCTCCAGCCTCGGCAGCAGCGCCGCGCCGCGCACCAGCAGCGTCACCGCCGACCCCAGCGCCTGCCAGGCGGCGGCCATCTCCACCCCGACCACGCCGCCGCCGACCACCACCAGGTGGGCCGGCACGGTGCGCGAGCTGGTCGCCTCCCGGCTGGTCCACGGCCGGGCGTCGGCCAGCCCCGGCAGCTCCGGCACCGCGGCCCGGCTGCCGGTGCACACCGCCACCGCGTGCCGCGCCGTCAGCGTCAGCTCGCCGCCATCCAGGGTGCGCACCAGCACCCGGCGCTCGCCGTCCAGCCGGCCCCAGCCGCGGACCAGCTCCGCGCCGGTCCCCTCCAGCCAGGCGACCTGGCCGTCGTCCTTCCAGTGCGAGGTGAAGCCGTCCCGGCGGGCCAGCACCGCCTCGGCGTCCAGCGTGCCGCCTGCCGCCTCCCGGGAGCCGGCCACCGCCCGGGCTGCGGTCAGCGCGGCGGGCGGGCGCAGCAGCGCCTTGCTCGGCATGCAGGCCCAGTACGAGCACTCGCCGCCGACCAGCTCGCGCTCGATCACCGCGGTGCTCAGCCCCGCGGCCCGGGTGCGGTCCGCCACGTTCTCACCGGTCGGTCCGGCGCCCAGCACGATCACGTCGTACTCGGTGGTCATCCGTTGCTCCCCAGGGGGTCGTTGACGTTATGACCCAATCATCCTCGGGCAGCCGGGGTCTGACGCCACATCAGAGCGCCTTGTGTCGCTGCAGGATCCCGAAGGCCAGCCAGCCGGGCAGCACCGGCAGCAGCACGGTGATCAGCCGGAACAGCACCACCGCGTTGAGGTTGTTCACGCCGGTGGTCTCCGCCAGCAGCGCGGTGGTGGCCAGCTCCACGCCGCCCACCCCGGCCGGCGTGGGCACCGCCGAGCCGAGCGCGTTGCCCAGCAGGAACGCCACCGCGACCGCCGCGAACTTCGGATGGCCGCCGCAGGCCCGCACGCAGCAGTACAGCGTCCAGGCGTAGGTGATCGAGATCAGCAGCTGGCCGAGCATGCCGACCGCCAGGTGCCCCGGGTGCCGGGCCAGCTGCCGCAGCCGGCCCACCGAGCCCTCGGTGAGCGGCACCACCTTGCGCAGCGCCCACCGGCGCAGCGTCGGCGCCACCACCAGCGCCACCGCGAGCAGCACCAGCACCACCAGGCAGGCCATGATCGTCCAGCCCAGCACGGTGTCGTCGTTGGACGAGGTCGGGTCCGGCCGGAAGCCGGTGAGCCAGAGGAAGAAGGCGAGCTGGCCCAGGTGCAGACCCAGCCCGATCAGCTGGCCCGCGCCCACGCTGGAGGCGGCCGGCCCGGGCGCTATCCCGGCCCGCAGCAGCAGCCGGGTGTTCAGCGCCATCCCGCCGAAGCCGCCCGGCGCCACCAGCCGCACGAAGGAGCCGGCCAGCTGCGCCAGCCCGGCTCTCGCGACACCTATCCGCTCCGGCACGAAGCCGAGGAAGCCCATGGTCGCGGCCAGGTAGCTGGCGGCCATGCCCACCACTGACAGCGCCGTCCAGCCCGGGTCGACGCCCTCCACCAGGCGGATCGGATCGACCGAGGAGTGCATGCCCTCCAGGTAGAGCATGACGGCGAAGACCAGCACTCCCGCCACGGTGATCATCGTCCGTGGGCGGAGCCAGGCCGGCCTGCGGACCGATTGCGTCTGCGGTGTCCCCCTTGTCACCGATGCATGGTTTCACGGAGGTAACAGCATCCGCTTACTCCTCAGGTATGACTTGCGGCTAGCCCTGAGGGGTACCTGGGATGGATTCCGACGCCCTGGGGTGGACTCCGACGTCTCACGCCGCCCTTACCCAGGGGCATGACATACTCCGATCCGTGACCACCTGCCTGACCACCCGGACGCTGCGCGCGCTGTTCTTCGCCGCGCTGGCCGTTCCGCTGGCCGCGGCCGGGCAGGTAGTGGTCACCGGGCGTCCGCTGCCGCTGAACCTGCTGGCCGGCGCCGCCGCGGTGGTCTTCGGCGCCGCGCTGCTGCTGGCCGGGGTCGAGCGGGGCTTCCTGCAGATCGCGGCCCTGCTGCTGCCGGTCGAGCTGCTCCTCAACACCACCTTCAACCTGGGCCAGGACACCTGTGCCCCACCGCCCGGTGCCGCGCCGCGCGGGCCGTCCCGCGGCCTCGACCTGATGGTCTGCGGCGGCGGCTCGGTCGGCGGTGGCGCCGACGGGTTCCTCAACCTGGCGCCCGCCGTGCTGGAGCTGCTGCTGCTCACCGTGCACGTCACGGTCACCCTGGTCGCCG
Organism: Kitasatospora sp. GP30; assembly: GCF_029892145.1. NCBI lineage: Bacteria > Bacillati > Actinomycetota > Actinomycetes > Kitasatosporales > Streptomycetaceae > Kitasatospora > Kitasatospora sp. GP30. The sequence goes on along the minus strand of NZ_JARZAH010000003.1, from coordinate 168,035 downwards.
CGTTCTGCCTGCGGCTGGCCGACGCCGCCCTGGTGCGGCTGCCCGAGCTGGTCGCCGCGCTGGCCCGGCTGGCGCCCGACGCGCTGCGCGCCCTGCTGCTGCTCGCCCCGCTGCCGGTCCGCCCGGCCCCGGGCGTGCCGCTGCCGGAACCGCGCCCCGAGCACGCCCCGACCGAGGACCTGCCGCTCTCCCCGTCCCGTCGCCGCGGTCCGCCGGCGTCGTTCGCGCTCGCCTGCTGACGCCTTCCCCCTGAGCGGGGGAGTGCTGCGGGCCTGCGCTGCCGACCGCCGCAGCAACCAGCGCTGGTGAACACCACCCCGCGCGGAGCTGCCGGCTCCCGACATCCCGCAGCGAACCAGCGCCGGCGCACCCAAGGCCCGGCGCGGACTGGACATCTCCCATGAGCAGCAACGCGAAGAAGAAGCCCACCCACGCCGAGCAGCAGGCCGCCCGCCGGGAGCGACTGCAGCAGGCCATGCTCACCGAGAAGCGCGCCCAGCGGACCCGCCGCCAGGTGACGATCGGCGTGTCCGGCGCGCTCGCCCTGCTGCTGGTCGGCGGCGTGGCGATAGCCGTCAACAGCGCCGGCTCCTCACACACCGCGTCGACCGCGGCCGCCGGCAACGCGCCGCTGGTCACCCCGGCCAACACCAGCGGCGACGGCACCGTGATCACCTACGGCAAGCCGGACGCCGCGCACACCCTGGCCGTCTACGAGGACTTCCGCTGCCCGATCTGCGAGAAGTTCGAGACCACCAACGGCGCGACCGTGCAGCAGCTCGCCGACAACGGGGACTACAAGATCGAGTACCACCTGGCCGCCTTCCTGGACGACAACCTGGGCGGCAAGGGCTCGATCACCGCGCTGGCCGCGGCCGGTGCGGCGCTCAACCAGAGCGTGGACGACTTCAAGAAGTTCCACGACGTGCTCTACGCGAACCAGCCGAACGAGCGCACCGACGGCTTCGGCGACGCCAACAAGATCCTCGACCTGGCCGGCAAGGTGCCCGGCCTGAAGACCGACGCCTTCACGGCCGCGGTCAAGAACGGCACCTACCTGCCGTGGGCGCAGAAGGTGGCCGCCGCCTTCGACAGCAGCGGCGTCAACGGCACCCCGACCATGAAGTTCGACGGCAAGCAGCTGAACCTGTTCGACAACCAGGGCACCCCGGTCAGCGCCGACAACTTCAAGCAGCAGGTCGACGCGAAATGACCAGGGCCTACGGCTGGCTGCTGGCGGTGGCCGGGGCACTGGGCCTGGCCGCCTCCGCCGAACTCACCCTGGACAAGATCCGGCTGCTGGAGAACCCGAACTACGTCCCCAGCTGCAACATCAACCCGATCATCAGCTGCGGGTCCGTGATGCGGACCGAGCAGGCCTCGGTGTTCGGGTTCCCCAACCCGCTGCTCGGACTGGTCGGCTTCGCCGTGGTGCTGGCCACCGCGGCGGGGCTGGCGGCCGGGGCCAGGTACCGGCGGTGGTACTGGCTGGGCCTGCAGGCGGGCACGCTGCTCGGGGTGGTGATGGTGCACTGGCTGATCGGGCAGTCGCTCTACTCGATCGGTGCGCTCTGCCCGTACTGCATGGTGGTGTGGGCGGTGACCATCCTGCTGTTCTGGTACACCACACTGGCCAACCTGCGCACCGGAGTCATTCCGGTCTCGGAGCGACTGCGGCCGGTGGTACGGGAGTTGGACCGCTACCACTGGGTGGTGCCGGTGCTCTGGTACGGGGTGATCGCGCTCATGGTGCTCAACCGGTTCTGGTACTACTGGCGGACGCTGCTCTGACGGCGGGCGGGCGGCGGTGAACCGTGCGTATGCGGTGGGCCGTCCGCCGAGGGCGGGCCGGTTGCCCGTGGCTGCGTCAATTCGGCGATGCGGCAATTCGGTAATTCGTCAATTCGTCATGGAATTGCGCGGGTTCGGCAACAGGCCCGTCCCGACGGGAGTGCGAACCGCGGCCCAGGGCATCTGGGTCAGTACTGGAAGGAGTACCCGCCATGCCCCCGAAGTCGTTCCCCAAGCTCACCGCCGTCGCCCTGCTGGCCGGGCTGGCGCTGACCGCCTGCTCGCCCTCGTCCTCGTCAGGCTCGACGCACACCTCCAGCCCCAGCGCTCCGTCGACCGGAACCGGAGGTTCGTCCACGCCGACCGGCGAGGCCTCACAGGCACCGCCGCCGGGACTCGGGGCGACCGGAAACATCAGCTCGCCGGCGGCCCACCCGTCGATCCCGGCCACCGGCGGCAGCCCGGTGGCGGCGAGCGGCCAGCAGTGCACCAGCGCGCAGCTCACCGTCGCCCAGACCGACGAGAACGCCGGCGCAGGACAGATGGGCTTCACCATCACCTTCACCAACACCTCCGACCGGTCCTGCACCATGGACGGCTACCCGGGCGTCTCCTACGAGGCGGTGGCCGGCAAGCCCACCGGCGCCCCGGCAGCACGCAGTGGCGCCTCGTACCACACCGTGACACTGGCCCCGCACGGCACGGCCGGCGCCACCTTCCAGGACGCCAACGGCCAGAGCGGCTACGACTCCGGGACCTGCCAGCTCACCGACGCCACCGGCCTCAAGGTCTATCCGCCGGGCGAGCGCACCGCGCTGTTCCTGCCCTGGAAGACCCAGCACTGCACGGGATCGGGGGTGCATCCGGCCACGATCGGCCCGGTCACCCAGGGATGACCGGGTGAGCGCAGACGGCTCCGCGTGTGGTTGAACGCGACCTGGGGTAGACGCGTACCCCAGGTTGGAGCGGCTGGGCAGCCGCGCCGCACACGGACGGAGCAATACCATGTCCACCATCCGCCGGGTCGGATTGCTGGCGGCCTCCGGGGCCGCCGTCCTCGCCTTCGCCACTGCCTGCGGCTCCAGCGGGTACCACAGCAGCACCACGCCGCCGCCGAGCGGGCCGAGCAGCACCGCGCCCATGATGCCGTCGCCCGGCCAGTCGGCAACCACGGTCAAGGTGATCAACAACGGCAGCCTGGGCCAGATCCTCACCGACTCCAACGGCTTCACGCTGTACCGCTTCGACGTCGACAGCAACAACCCGCCCACCTCCAACTGCAACACCGGCTGCATCGATACCTGGTCGCCCGCCACCGTCACCGGCCAGCCGACCGGCACCGGCGTGGACGCCTCGCAGCTGTCCACCATCACCCGGCCCGACGGCACCAAGCAGCTGACCTTCCACGGCTGGCCGCTCTACCGCTACTCCGGGGACAGCAAGGCCGGCCAGACCAACGGGCAGGGCATCGGCGGCACTTGGTGGGCCGTGACGCCGAGCGGCGGCAAGGCGATGGCGGCCTCCAGCAGTCCGACCGCACCACCCAGCACCGGCGGCGGCTACTGACGAGCCGTCAGGAACCGTGAAGTGAGCCCGAGGTGCGCCAGGACTGGCTCATGACCGAGGACCGCCGCCACGCCCCCGGGGCCGACAGCGACGAGGAGCTGATGCGAGCCCTCTACCGGGAGCATGCCGGCCCCCTGCTCGGGTTCGTGATCCACCTGGTCGGCGGCGACCGGCAGCGGGCCGAGGACGTGGTGCAGGAGACCCTGGTGCGGGCCTGGCGGCACGCGGACCAACTGCAGACGGCGAGCGGGTCGGTGCGGCCCTGGCTGGTCACGGTGGCGCGGCGGATCGTCATCGACAGCCACCGGCGCACCTTGGCCCGGCCACCCGAGACCGACGCGGCGCCGCTCGAACTGATCCCGGCCCCGGACGAGATCGAGCGGGCGCTGAAGATGATGGCGATCACCGACGCACTGGGTGCGCTCACCCGGGCCCACCGCGAGGTGATCGTGGAGACGTACCTGCGGGGCCGCTCGGTCGCCGAGGCGGCGGCCGAACTCGGCATCCCGGAAGGTACCGTGAAGTCGCGGGTGTACTACGCACTGCGGTCCCTGCGGGTCGCACTGGAGGAACGAGGGGTGACGTCGTGACCGAATCCCGGTTCCGGGCGGACCCCAACGGCCCGGACGATCCCCACCTGGACGTCGGCGCCTATGTGCTCGGCCTGCTGGACGGCGCCGACCGGGCGGCCTTCGAGACGCACCTCGCCGACTGCCCGCGCTGCCAAGCGGAGGTGGCGCGCCTCGGTGCCCTGGAACCGCTGCTCGCCGAGTACGCGGCCGGCGGTGCGGAGCCCGTGGAGCCGAGCGCGCGGCTGCTGGACGGGCTGCTCGACGAGGTCGCGGCAGGCCGCCGGCGACAGACCGTGCGGCGGCGCTGGCTGGTCGCGGTGGCGGCCGTCCTGGTGCTCGGCGGCCCCGCCGCGACCGCCGTGGTGATGGAGGCGACCACGGTGACCGGCACCGCCGCCTCGTCCAACCCCTCACCCACCGCGCCCGCCACCGGACCCACCACCACCGCCGGCGCCACCGGCCCTGGCGGGGCCGCCGCCACCGTGGGCGTGGCCCCCAGCGCCTGGGGCAGCACGATCACCCTGGCGTTCTCCGGCGTGACCGGGCCGCGCACCTGCGACCTGGTCGCCGTCTCCCAGTACGGCGGGCGGCAGACCGTCACCACCTGGACCATCCCGGCGACCGGCTACGGCAAGGCCGCGCCGCAGCTCCACACCACGGGCGGCACCGGCTTCGCTCCCGATGACCTGTCCCACTTCGAGGTGCGGGACTTGACGACCGGCCAGCTCCTGGTCGCCGTTCCCGCGCCGGCCCGCTGATGCATCAATGTCAGTGCCGGCTGCCAGGATCGGCGGATGACCACGCTGCGCAGCAACATCGCCGAGTACTGGGACGCCGCCGCTTCTTCGTTCGATGAGGAGCCGGACCACGGGCTGGGTGCGGCCGCCACCAGGGCCGCCTGGGCCGCGCGGCTGACCGACTGGCTGCCCGCCGCCCCCGCTGACGTACTGGACGCGGGCTGCGGCACCGGCTCGCTGGCGCTGCTCGCCGCCACGGCCGGGCACCGGGTGACCGGGGTGGACTGCGCGCCCGCCATGGTCGAGCGGGCCCGCGCCAAGCTGGCCGCCGCCGGGCTCAGCGGTAGCTTCCTGGTCGGGGACGCGGCCGAACCGCCCACCGGTGACGGGCGGTTCGACGTGGTGCTGGCCCGCCACCTGCTCTGGACGCTGCCCGACCCGGCCGCCGCGCTGCGTGGCTGGGTCGAACGGTTGCGCCCCGGCGGCCGGTTGGTGCTGGTCGAGGGGCGCTGGCGGCAGAGCGCCGACCCGGAGCCCTATGTGCCGGGTGCCGGTGTGCTGCCCTGGGCCGGTGGTGTCGGCGGGGCGCGACTGGCCGACTCGGTGGCCGAGTTGGGCCTGCCGGTCCGCGTGGTGGACCTGTCGGGTGACGACGCTCTGTGGGGGCGTGCGGTGGACGACGAGCGGTACGCGCTGATCGCCGGGTAGCTGTCCTGGCCTGCGGGCACGATCACGGTCGAAGCCCTCTGGGTGACGTGTCCAGAGGGCTTCGGGAGTTGTCGGCTTGAGGGTCAGGCGCTGGCGAGATCCTTGAGCTTGGCGATGGCGGTGGCCACGTCGCCGGTCTTCACGGCGTCCAGGACGGCCAGGTACTCGTCTCGCCGAGGTAGAAGCGCTCGTCGTTGCCGAGCAGGACGGCGCCGTCAAGGCCGCCACGGAGCTGACGGTCACCGTCGGGGCTTGCCGGCACGACGGGGTGGGCAACCGCTACCTGGAACTCCGCGTGGCGGACAACTGCCCTGTGGTGCCGCCGAGTAGAGCGGAAATGCCCGAACCGGCGGAGCTCGCGGAGAGCGGGCGCGGCCTGCCTCTCGTGGGGCTCCTTGCCCATGAGTCCTGCTGGGAGTCGGACGGCGGCGGCAAGGCCTGCGTGGTCACCCTGCGGGAGGAAGCCAACTCCCCGTCGTCCGTGGAGTAGTCGCCCCAAGGTGCACGAAGTCACGGCACCAGTACCTCGGTTCGCCCACACCAGGGGCGGAGGGCGCGTGCGCCCCGATTGGCGCACGGGCAGTACCGGGGGCGCTGACGTCGCAGTTGGCGCCCCCGGCGCGAGGCCGCTCAGCACCCAGTTGAGGGGAAGAGGGCGGCCGCGCGCACCAGCGCGGGAGCGCGGGTCCACCAGGGGGCCGGCGCTCCCGCCATGCACCCCCACGGTGTACGCCGTGGACGGCGCGGAGGACCTGATCATTCAGGGCGGCGAGGTGGATGATCCGGAAGCGCTGGTGTTCCTCCAGCTCCCAACCCGTGATCCTTAGTCCAACACGGGAATATCGCGGTCCTGTCATAGACCGGCGCCGAGCGACTCTCCAGCGTCGTGGCCAGGCGGTCCGACTGGGCTGTACGCCAAGGGGGTCGAGATGGACAACAGGTCGGGTCTCACACGGCTCCCCAAGACCGGGGGACGAGGCCGAGCGTGAGCGCCGACCCCCTGACGCTGATGAGGCGGTTCGGCGTCACGGAGTCACCGCCGTGCGCTACATCGGCGCGGCCCACCCGGAACGGACCGCGAGGCTGCCCGGGTAGCCTGCCTGGTTCAGCCCTGGAGGGAGGCGAGCCAGGCGGTCAGCAGGCGGTTGACCTCCTCGGGGCACTCCTGCTGGATCCAGTGCCCGCAGCCGTCCAGGACGTGCGAGGCGGCCAGGGCGGGCAGGGTGGCGGGGTGGGCGTCGATGGCGTCGGCCATCCAGGCCGTGGAGGCGTCCAGGGCGCCGCCGATGAACAGCGACGGCTGCTTGATCGGGGCTCCGCGGTGGGGGGCGAGGTCTTCCCAGTCGCGGTCCATGTTGCGGTAGCGGTTGAGGGCCCCGGTCAGGCCGGTGCGCTCGAACTCCCCGGCGTAGACGTCGAGGTCGTCCTCGCCCAGCCAGAAGGGCAGCTTGCCGGTGGGGAAGCGGTCGCGCAGCCGGCCGGAGTCGCGGGTCACGAAGTGCGGGTCGGGCTCGCCCTGGGCGGGCATGGTGTCGGCGGACAGGGCCGCGTAAAAGCCCGCGAGCCAGCCCCGGACGTCGGGCTCTATCTCCGCCTCGGCGCGGCCGGGCTCCTGGAAGTACGAGACGTAGAACTCCTGCTCGGGGCCGCCGATCTGGCCGAAGACGTCGGTGGGGCGGGGGCCACCGGGCGGCGTGTAGGGGACGCTCAGCAGGGCGACGGCGCGGAAGATCTCGGGGTGGAGCAGGGCGGAGGTGGCCGCGATGTTGGAGCCCCAGTCGTGGCCGACGATCACCGCGCTCTCCTCGCCGAGGGCGCGCACGAGGGCGACGTTGTCCTCCACCAGGTCGAGCATCCGGTAGGCGTCCGTCGCGGCCGGCTTGGAGGAGCGGCCGTAGCCGCGCACGTCGAGCGCCACCGCCCGGTACCCGGCCGCGGCGAGGGCCGGGAGCTGGTTGCGCCAGGAGTACCAGGACTCGGGAAAGCCGTGGACGAGCAGGACCAGCGGGCCGGTGCCTTGTTCGACCAGGTGCAGGCGCCCGGCCGGCGCCTCGATGGTGCGGTGGCGAAGGTGGGCGGACGGCTCGGGGTGCATGGGCTTCTCCTCGGTTCACGGGCGGACGCGGGTACCCGTCGATCATGCGGCGCGGCAGCCGTCCGACGCGATCAGTCTTGCCAATCCGGCAAACTTGCAGGACAGGGTCGGGCGGCGTGGCCGGAGGGAGCGGGGCGAGGATGGCGGACGACGGCATAGCCGACACGCTGGCGGCGATGGGCCCCCGGCTGCGGGCCGCGCGCGAGCAGCGCGGCGCCACGCTCACCGGCATCAGCTGTGCGACCGGCATCTCGCTGAGCACGCTGTCGCGGATCGAGACCGGCCGGCGCAAGCCGACCCTGGAGGTGCTGCTGCAGCTGGCGAAGGAGTACGGCGTCTCCCTGGACGAGCTGGCCGGCACCGCACCCGCCGCCGCGACCGGACCGCGCGCCCCGGTGCCGCAGCGCCTCGGCGACGACAAGGCGGTGCTGCCGCTGACCCGGTACGTGGGGGGCCTGCACGCCCATAAGCACGTCCTGCCCGCCGTCGAGGAGCCGCCGGCGCGACCGCGGCAGGTTTCCCACGACGGGTACGAATGGCTGTGCGTTCTGTACGGGCGCCTGTGGCTGGCTCTCGGCGAGCGGGACCTCGTCCTGACCGCCGGGGACGTCGCCGAGTTCGACACCCGCACCGCGCACGGAGTCGCGAACGCCGGACCCGGCGGACCGGTCGAGTACCTGATCATGTTCGGGCCACAGGGAGAGCGCTTGCGACCGCGCACCCCTCCAGCCGCCGGTCGCGGGGCCCGCCAGCCGGATCGCGGCCGGGACGGTCATAGGGCACAGCCGTAGGACCCGGAACTCGTACCGTAGCGAGTGAACCCCGATGAATAGCCGTCGGCGCGGAGTGCTGCTGGTCTGCAAGGGCAACCACTGCCGGTCCCCGCTAGCCGCTCCGATCATCGCCGAACGTTCCGGCGGCACCTTCGACGTCCGCTCAGCCGGCACCCGAAACTGGCACGTGGGCAAGCCTGCGCACCCGCTGATGATCGAGGCTGCTGCCGGGTTCGGCTATGACCTGACCGAGCACCGGGGTCAGGTGCTGGATGAAGGGCTCATCGCGTGGGCTGACGACCTGATCGCGGTGGACGACGAGACCGCACTTGCCGTGGAAGTGCCGGCCGGTCCGGACCGACCCGTTCGCATCCTTGGCTCAGGTATCGCAGATCCGTGGGGTGGTGGCCGAGGGGACTTCGCTGAAGCCATCGTGAAGATCCAGGAAGCTACTGCACTGTTCTACTCGGTGTGAACTCTCCCCAGCTCCCGTCTGCGCGTCATGTCCTGTGACGCACAGGCGGGAGCTGTTCGCATGAAGGGTGGACGACGAGCGGTGCGCGCTGATCGCGGGCACACCACTCGGGGGCGGCACCCCTGAGGCGCTGACTCACCGCCGGTGAGTCCGTCAGGTGCGAGTCATCAGTGGAAGGTCCAGCTCTGGTTGGTCCAGCCGTTGCAGGCCCAGAGCTGGACCTTGGCGCCGTTGCGGCCGATGGTGTTGGTGTCGCCGTCCAGGCACTGCCACTGGTCGGAGTTCCGCAGCGTGGTGCCGTTCCAGACCCAGGTCTGGTTGGCCCAGCCGTTGCAGGCCCAGAGCTGGACCTTGGCGCCATTCTTGCCGATGGTGTTGGTGTCGCCGTCCAGGCACTGCATGGCTTCGCCGTTCTGCAGCGTGTAGTACCCGGAGGGCTGGCCTGCGACCGGCGTCCAGTACCAGCTCTGGTTGTCCCAGCCGTTGCAGCTCCACAGCTGCACGATGGCGCCGTTGTTGGGGATCGTGTTGCGGTCGCCGTCCAGACACTGGCCGCCGTCGTTGTTGGTGAACGCCTTGGTGCGGTAGGTGATCTTCGCCGAGTCGATCCCGGCCGGGAGGGTGCTCGCCTGCGATCCGACGCCGGGGATCTGGTTGGGCGAGGTGACGTCGACGACGATCCGGCCGGCGGCCGGGTTGGAGGAAGGCTGGGCGGCGCCACGGCCATCGGCCTGGGCCGGCTGGGTGGCGGCGGCCATGGTCAGGGCGCTGGCTGCGACGAGAAGGGAGAGGGAGAGCCGGTTGATGCGCACGGGAGGTCCTTAGGTAGACCCGGAGCGGAGCGGAAATCGATCCGCATACGGCGTTTATACGGGCCGGTCAGGACACGAATCAAGCGAGTCGGAAATAGCATGACGATATGAAAACGGCTGGGGTGGCGATGCCGGAAGCACCGCCACCCCAGTGGAGTTGACGCTCGGTCAGCCCTGGTCGTCGCCCTCCAGGTCCCCCTCCGCCTCCAGGAACGCCGCCTGCAGTTCCGCCAGCAGAGCCGGGTCCGGCTCGGCCCACAGGCCGCGCTCGGCCGCCTCCAGCAGCCGCTCGCTGATGCCGTGCAGGGCCCAGGGGTTGGCGTCGGTGAGGAACTCGCGGTTCACCGGGTCGAGCACGTACTCCTGGGTCAGCCGCTCGTACATCCAGTCCGCCACCACGCCGGTGGTGGCGTCGTAGCCGAACAGGTAGTCCACGGTGGCGGCCATCTCGAAGGCGCCCTTGTAGCCGTGCCGCCGCATCGCCTCCAGCCAGCGCGGGTTGACCACCCGGGCGCGGAACACCCGGGCCGCCTCCTCGGTCAGGGTGCGGGTGCGCACCGTCTCCGGGCGGGTCGAGTCGCCGATGTAGGCGGCCGGCGCCGAGCCGGTGAGCGCGCGGACGGTCGCCACCATGCCGCCGTGGTACTGGAAGTAGTCGTCCGAGTCGGCGATGTCGTGCTCGCGGGTGTCGGTGTTCTTGGCCGCCACCGTGATCCGCCGGTAGGCGGTCTCCATCTCCTCCCGGGCCGGCCGCCCGTTCAGCCCGCGCCCGTAGGCGTAGCCGCCCCACACCGTGTAGACCTCGGCCAGGTCGGCGTCGGTGCGCCAGTCCCGGCTGTCGATCAGCTGCAGCAGACCGGCCCCGTAGGTGCCCGGTCGGGAGCCGAACACCCGGACCGTGGCCCGCCGTTCGTCACCGTGCTCGGCCAGGTCGGCCTGCACGTGGGCGCGGACGAAGTTGTCCGCCGCCGCCTCCTCCTGGCCCGCGGCCAACCGCACCGCGTCGTCCAGCAGCGCCACCACGTGCGGGAAGGCGTCCCGGAAGAAGCCGGAGATGCGCAGCGTCACATCGATCCGGGGACGGCCCAACTCGGCCAGCGGGATGGCCTCCAGGCCGGTCACCCGGCGCGACGCCTCGTCCCAGACCGGCCGCACGCCGAGCAGCGCGAAGGCCTCGGCGATGTCGTCGCCGGCGGTGCGCATCGCGCTGGTGCCCCAGAGCGAGAGGCCCACCGAGGGCGGGAACGCGCCGTCGTTGTCGGCCTGGTAGCGCTCGACGAGCGAGGCGGCCAGCGCCTGGCCGGTCTCCCAGGCGAGCCGGCTGGGCACCGCCTTCGGATCCACCGAGTAGAAGTTGCGGCCGGTCGGCAGCACATTGACCAGGCCGCGCAGCGGTGAACCGGACGGCCCGGCCGGTACGAAGCCGCCGCCCAGGGCGTGGATCACGGCATCCAACTCGTCGGTGGTGGAGGAGAGTCGGGGCACCACCTGGCGGGCGGCGAAGTCCAGCACCCGGGCGACATCGGCCGGCAGGCCCTCGGCGGCCTTCTCGACGGCCTCCGGCGCCCAGTCGGCCGCCTCCATCGCCTCGACCAGCTCCCGGGCCTTGGCCTCGGCCGCGTCGGTGGCGCCGAGCTTCAGCGCCGCCTCGTCCAGGCCCAGCGCCTCCCGCAGACCCGGCAACGCGCTGACACCGCCCCAGATCTGACGAGCCCTCAAGATCGACAGAACCAGGTTGACGCGCTCCCCGCCGGTCGGCGCCTGCCCCAACACGTGCAGCCCGTCGCGGATCTGAGCGTCCTTCACCTCGCAGAGCCAGCCGTCGACATGCAGCAGGAAGTCGTCGAAGCCGTCGTCCTCCGGGCGCTCGTCCAGACCCAGGTCGTGGTCCAACTTGGCGGCCTGGATCAGGGTCCAGATCTGGGCCCGGATCGCGGGGAGCTTGGCCGGGTCCATCGCGGCGATGTTGGAGTGCTCGTCGAGGAGTTGCTCAAGCCGGGCGATGTCGCCGTAGGAGTCGGCGCGGGCCATCGGCGGCACCAGGTGGTCCACCAGGGTGGCGTGCGCGCGCCGCTTCGCCTGGGTGCCCTCACCCGGGTCGTTCACCAGGAACGGGTAGATCAGCGGCACATCGCCGAGCGCCGCGTCCGGGCCGCACTCGGCGGACAGCGCGGCCGTCTTGCCCGGCAGCCACTCCAGGTTGCCGTGCTTGCCCAGGTGCACGATCGCGTCGGCGCCGAAGCCGCCGTCCGACTGCGCGGCGGCGATCCAGCGGTAGGCGGCCAGGTAGTGGTGGCTGGGCGGCAGGTCCGGATCGTGGTAGATGGCCACCGGGTTGGCGCCGAAGCCGCGCGGCGGCTGCACCAGCACCAGCAGGTTGCCGGCCCGCATGGCGGCCAACACGATGTCGCCGTCCGGGTTGTGGGTGCGGTCCACATAGAGCTCGCCGGGCGCCGGGCCCCAGTGCTCCTCGACCTGCTCGCGCAGCGCGGCGGGCAGCGTGGCGTACCAGCGGCGGTAGTCGGCGGCGGGGATGCGCACCGGGTTGCGGGCCAACTGGTCCTCGGTCAGCCAGTCCTGGTCGTAACCACCGGCGTCGATCAGGGCCTTGATGAGGGCGTCGCCCTCGTGCTCGTCCTCGGCGGGCTCCATGCCGGGGAACCCGTCCCCGAGGTCCCAGCCTTCCGCCTTCAGGCGGTTGAGCAGCCTGGAGGCGCTCGCCGGGGTGTCCAGGCCGACCGCGTTGCCGACCCGGGCGTGCTTGGTCGGGTAGGCGGACAGGACCAGCGCCAACCGGCGCTCGGCGGGCGGGACATGGCGCAGCCGGGCGTGCCGGACCGCTATACCGGCCACCCGGGCGGACCGCTCCGGGTCGGCGACGTAGACGGTCAGCCCGTCCTCGTCCAACTCCTTGAAGGAGAACGGCACGGTGATCAGCCGGCCGTCGAACTCCGGCACCGCGATCTGGGTGGCGGTGTCCAGCGGGGACAGGCCGTCGTCACTGCCCTCCCACTGCTCGCGCGACCAGGTCAGGCAGAGCGCCTGCAGGATCGGGCGGTCCAGGGCGGCCAGCGCACCGGCGTCCCAGGCCTCCTCGTCGCCGCCGGCCTGCGCCTCGGCCGGCCGGGTGCCGCCCGCCGCCAGCACGGTCGTCACGATCGCGTCGGCCCGGCCCAGTTCGGCCAGCAGCTCCTCCGGAGCCCCGCGCAGCGAGGCGCAGAAGTACGGACGGGCCTGGCCGCCGGTCTCCTCGATCGCCGTGCACAGCGCCTCGACGAAGGCGGTGTTGCCGCTCATGTGGTGCGCGCGGTAGTAGAGGACGGCGACCGTCGGACCCTCGGTGCGGGCCGCGGCGCGCTCCAGCGGACCCCAGTCCGGCGCCGAGGCCGGCGGGGCGAAGCCGTGGCCGGTGAGGAGCACCGTGTCGGAGAGGAACGCGCCCAGCTCGGCCAGGTTGGCCGCGCCGCCGTGCGCCAGGTAGGCGTGCGCCTCGGCGGCCAGACCGGCGGGCACCGTGGACAGCTCCATCAACTGGGCGTCCGGCGCCTGCTCACCGCTGAGCACGATCACCGGGCGCGGGCCGGCCAGCAGCGCGTCCAGCCCCTCCTGCCAGGCGCGCCGGCCGCCGAGCAGCCGGACCACCACCAGGTCGGTGCCCTCCAGCAGCTCCGGCAGGTCGGCGGGTGCCAGCCGGGCCGGGTTGCCGAGCCGGTAACCGACCGGGCCGTTGGCGGCCCGGGCCGAGAGCAGGTCGGTGTCGGAGGTGGACAGGAGCAGGATCATGCGGCGGCCTTCCTCGGGGTCCGCGCCCCGGGTGGGAGGGGAGGACGGCGGGAGTTCCTGACTCCCGCGAGCTCAGTGAGCCGCGGTCACAGTGGCGGGACCGCACCGGTTTCGCACCGGTTTCCTCCCCTTGCGCCGTCCATGGCGTGGCCGGACCTGGCGGTCCGTCCGGGCGTCATCCTAGTGGGCCGCCTCTGCGGCCGGGCCAGTGTGTCGAGAAGGCGCTGTCCGGGCGGATATCGCGCGCGGTGTGGCGAGTGGTGTGGCGCCCGACAACCCGGTTGGCATCCCGCCCGATATAGCGGCCGGCATGCCGCCTGGCATGGGGCTCGGTGTCCCGCCCGGATCCGGCCGGTGTCCCGCCCGGATCCCGGCTGTGTCCTGCCCGGATTCCGCCTGGATCCCGCCAGGATCCCGGCTGGATTGACAACCTGGGTTGATAGCCTGCGGATATGGTCCAGCCCGTGAATGTCGATGACCTGAGCGCGGCGCTCTACGACGGCATCGCCCTGCTCGCTCGGCGGCTTCGCCAGGCGCCGATCCCGGGCGACCTCACGCTTCCCGAACGCTCCGCGCTGTCCCGGCTGGCCCGCGGCGGCCCGGCCACCGCCGCGGCGCTCGCCCGGGCCGAGCAGATCACCCCGCAGGCGATGGGGACGACCCTGAGCGGGCTGGAGGCGCGCGGTCTCGTCGAGCGGCACCCCGATCCGGACGACCGGCGACGGGTCGTCATGTCGTTGACCGGGGAGGGCGTGGCGATGCTGCACCGGCGACGGGGTGCGCGGTCCCGACAGCTCGGGGAGGTGCTGGAACGGGGGTTCACCGCAGGGGAGTTGGAGGCACTGGCGGTGGCGGCGCCGCTGATCGAGCGGTTGGCTGAGGGCATGTGAGCTACGCCGACGCCCGGGCGTACGCGGCGAGCCAGCTCGCACCCGGCTCCCCGCTGCCGGTGGCGCCGATGGCCGAGCAGATCCTCGCCACCGACGGCGCCGCCCGGGCCGGGCTGGGGGCGAGCCTCGCGGCCGGAGCGTTCGCCGACGAGGTGGCCGTCGCCGCCGGCCTCGACCGCCCGCTGGCCGTCCTGCACGGTCGGGACGAGCAGCTGGTCAGCCCCGCCTACCTGGAGTCGCTGCACCTGCCGCCGCTGCGGCGCGGCGCCGTCCAGGTGATCGAGGATTCCGGCCACTCACCGCAGCCGGAGGCGCCGGCGAAGCTGCTCACGGAGTTCGCCGGGTTCGTCGAGTAGCCGTCATCGACACCGTGGACACCGGGCCCGGATCCGGTGCGAGCCGTGAGAACGGCGTGGGTCACCCCGGCGGGGGATGACCCGCAGCGTCGCGCAGCACGGCGCCCCTCGGCCGATCGGGACGCGATCGGCCGAGGGGCGCCGTGCTGGTGCGGAACGTGCGGATCGGAACCCGTGCGCTACGCGGTGACCTTCTCGCGCTCGGCAGCGGCCTGGGCCGGCTCGGCAACAGCGGTCGGGACGTTCTCGCGCGGCGTCGGGAGGACGGCCATGATCGCGGCGGAGACCACGATGGTGGCCATCCAGCCGAGGCCGTACTTGCCGATCGGGGTACCGGCCAGCGGGCCGGAGAACCAGTCGCAGCTGGTGAAGCTGAGACCGGCGAGCAGCGCGACGCCCCAGGCCGTCATCGCCTGCCAGCAGAAGCCGCCGACGTACCAGTAGCGGCTGGTGCGGCCGGTGTCCATCAGGGCCTCGGCGTCGTAGCGCACCGCGCGGGAGCGGCGGCGGAACATGTCGACCGCGTAGACGCCGATCCAGGCGGAGAAGGAGACCGCGAGCAGGATCAGGAAGGTGATGAAGGAGCCGAGGAAGCTGGTGGCGACCAGCATCAGCAGCCCGCCGGCGACCAGCGAGATCACGGCGTTGATGCTCACGGCCATGGCGCGCGGCAGCTTCACACCCATGGTCTGGGCGGTGAAACCGGCCGAGTACATCGACAGGCTGTTGATCAGCAGCATGCCCACGATCGCGGTGAGCAGGTACGGCACCGCCAGCCAGGTCGGCAGCAGGTCGCCGAGGAAGGAGACCGGGTCCTGCGCCTTGGCCAGCCCCGGGGTGGCGACCGCCATCACGGCGCCCATCAGCACCATGGGAACCATCACCAGGCCGGCGCCGGAGACCGTCGCGCCGACGATCCGCTTGCCGGAGGCCTGGTGGGGCAGGTAGCGGGCGAAGTCGGGGCCGGTGGGCACCCAGCTGATGCCGCCGGCCGCGATCGTGCCGACACCGGCGACCATCATCGCGGTCGTCCCGGCGGGCTTGGCGAAGACGTCGCCCCAGTGGATGGTGGCCACCAGGTAGGCGAGCACCAGCATGCTGAACAGGCCGAACAAGTAGGTCGACCACTTGTTGCAGATGTTCAGCACCTTGCGGCCCATGCCGCTGACCAGGAAGGTGCAGGCGACGAAGAGCAGCAGGGTGATCACGATGAGTGCGTCATTGCTCTTGATGCCGAAGAGCAGCTTGAGCACGGTCAGCACGGCGTAGGCGCCGGTGACCGCGTTGATCGTCTCCCAGCCGAACCGGGCGATCCAGAGGATCGCGCCGGGGAACAGGTTGCCGCGCACCCCGAAGGTCGCCCGGGAGAGCGTCGCACCCGGTGCGCCGCCCCACTTGCCGGAGACCGAGAGCACTCCGACCAGGCCGAACGACACGACCGCGGCGCACGCGGCGACGATCAGGACCTGCCAGAAGTTCAGCGAGTTGAAGACCACCAGGGCCGCACCCATGGTGAGCAGCAGGACGCTGATGTTGGCTGCGACCCAGGTCGGGAAGAGCTCTCTGACCCGACCGTGGCGCTCGTGGTCCGGCACGGGCTCGATGCCGCGGGTTTCGATGGCGCCGCTGGAGTCGGCGGAGGACAGACTGTCCATAGGTGGTTCTCCGGCGAGGGAAACGGGGAATTGGGCCAAAACGGACGTTCTAGGAACTCTACGCGGGTTGCACAGTAGCGGTCATCGTACTTTCATCCAATCTCGTGGCAAATTCGGTGTTGGTGATGTCACGGTTGGCGACCACGTGACGGCGATGTCAGGTCAGCGATCGCACGACGGAGCGGTGGCCGGCGAGGCCCCGGCACTCGGGTCTCGGGGGCGTGGGCGTGCTCGGGGCAATCGCGGATCACTGGCGATGGCGGCTATCGCACCTTGTCGCGGCACAGCTCCCGGTCCACGAGGGTGCTCATCGCCCGCTGGGTGTGGTCGTCCCCGTCGCCGGTGGCGAACACCACGGCCGTGCGAGTTCCATCCGGGGTGACGCCGACCCAGGTCCGGTAGCCGGGCACTCCGCCCGGGTGAGCGAAGTAGCTGCCGCCGCAGGACAACGGGAGCTCGCCCAGCCCGAGCCCGTAGTCCGCGCCCAGTTGCGGCGCGGGCACCGTGGTCCTGAGGGGTGTAGGTGCGCGAGTGCTCGGCCTGGTAGCCGGCGGCCGTGTTCAAGGCGGGGATGTCGCCCACGACGCCGGGGATGCCGCTGGTGTGCTGCAGCAGCTGCCGGACGGTGATCCGGCTGCCGTCATTGCCGTTGCCGATGTCGCGCCGTGTTCGCTCAGGCGGTGCCACCGGGGTTCCGCCCGAAGGCAGCCTCGAGGACGGCGGGGACATCGGCCTCGGAGACGGCGGCGCGTACCTTCGCGAGGACGGCGGGGACGTCGGGGTCGTCGATGACTCCCAGATACTCCTGCCGCAACTGGTAGATGAGCTCGACCAGTTCGGGCCGCAAGCGCATCCAGGCGCGGGACGTCCGGATCTCGTCCTCGACCTTGTCCATGAACCACCGCATGACGTCGTACGGGATGTCCACGTGCTGCCCTTGGGAGTTGAAGCAGACTGTCGGCTCCCGGGCCGGGTCCTCATCGGGGACGATCGCGATGACGAGGGCCTGCCGATCCGCGACGAGCCCGAGCTCCAAGTACCAGGCGTCATCGGGGACGGAGTACATCACGGTGATCGCGTATTCGCCGTTCGGGTGCGTGGTGGGCATGGCCGCATGCTGCCATGCCCGTTGAAGTGGCGGGCCCGGAGGGGAGTTGGCCAGCTCCGGGATCGTGGGGCCGGGCGAGGCCGAGCGTGCGCCGTGGACGGCGTTGTCGGCCTCCGTGTCCGGCCAGGGAAATCGGCAACCCCCATCGGCCCGACGAGCCAGAAGCCGCTTTCGCTGGAGGCCCTTTGAGGTTCGTACTCGGTGGGCTTGCGATAGGTTGCCCGACATGACTGAAACCGGATCCGTCCCCTGGCCGCCTGCCCCGATACGGACCGAGCGGCTCGTGCTCCGTGAGTCCGAGGCCCGGGACCGTGCGGCGTTCATCGAGCTGTTCGCTTCACCGGAGGTGGGCACCTACGTCGGTGGCTCCCGACCGCGTGACGAGCTCGAGCGCGCGATGCCCGAGGTGCCCGGGCGGCGCTTCGGCTTCTTCGTGGTCGAGCTCGACGGAACAACGATCGGCATGATCACGCTCGATCGGCGCGACCCGGAGCGTAAGGGCCACATCCGTCCGGAAGGCGGCGAGCCCGAGCTCGGCTACATGTTCCTGCCGCAGGCATGGGGACGCGGGTACGCCACCGAGGCGGGCGCAGCGGCGCTCGACTGGTTCGCCGACGCGCATCCCGGCGAGTCAGTGGTGCTCTCCACCCAGACCGCCAACGACGCCTCGATGCGCATCGCGGCGAAGCTGGGGTTCACCGAGGTGGAGCGGTTCGAGGAGTGGGGCGCCGAGCAGTGGTTCGGCATGTGGTCCCCGGTCACGCCGTCCTGACGCTGTAGGGGGCCTGGGGGAGCACCACGTTGGCCAACCCGGTCTGCTCGTAGGTGGCGTGCGCCTCGGCGCGAGCGGCGTCCGCGCGTTCGGTGCCGCCACCGATGGCGTCCTCACGGGCGGCGAGGGTCTTTTCGATCCGGGGCAAGAGGATCCCGCCGAGCACGGCGAAGATCACGAAGAAGCAGACGAGGCCGACGACGACGTCGGCGAGATGAGGCTGCAAAGGTCCCATGGGATTGCATGGTAGGGGTCATCGGTTGGCAAAGGAAGGCCGGTGTGCGCTGCCCATCTCGGGTGGCCGGCAATGCGGCTGACTGAGCGTCATGAATGGTCAGCGTGCGCCGGGCCGGCAGGGTGTCGGCAGAGGCGCGAGTTCTACCAACTGCGGCGCCGTGAGAACCATGAAACGGACTTCAGCTACCCCCTGCTGACGTACACCATCAGCGAGAGTGATCTGATGCCGCCCGTCTGACCTTGTGTGTGTGGGCGGAGCGGTGAGCGTGCCGGGCCCCCGGAGGGGGAGGCTCCGAGGGACCCGGGGGTGGGGTGTCAGCCGCAGTGGGACCAGCCGCTGGTCCAGGAGGTGCTGCCGTAGGAGCCGCCCCACTCCACGCATGTGCTCGGGGCGTACTCGCGTACCGGGCCGGCGTAGTAGGTGAAGTTGCCCGGGTTGCCGGCGGAGGGCCCGCCCTGGACGGCGAGGGTGGCGTTCATGGCGACGGCGCCGCTGGGGTTGGCGGCGAGGGTGGTGGTGCAGTTGGTGCCGGTCGAGGTGTTGTAGAGGAGGTAGACGGTGGCGTCGCCCAGGCTGTGGGTGTCGATCACCGAGTAGCCGCTGCCGCAGACCTGGCCCGCCGTGTACGGGTTGCCGGTGGCGGGGGAGGGGGTGGGCGAGCCGGTGCCGCAGTGGCTCCAACTGCTGGTCCAGGAGCTGCCGGCGTAGGAACCGCCCCACTGGACGCAGGAGTTGGGGGCGTAGGCGGTCACCGGACCGGCGTAGTAGGTGTAGTTGCCGGAGTCACCGGCCGGACTGCCGCCCTGCACGGTCAGGTTGGCGCTCATCGCCGCGGTGCCGCTTGGGCTGTGAGCAAGGGTGGTGACGCAGTTGCGGCCGGTGGCGCCGTTGTACAGCAGGTAGGTGGTGGCGCTGCCGAGGTCGTGCGAGTCGATCACGCCGTAGCCGCTGCCGCAGACCTGGACCGGGGTGTAGATGTTGCTGCCCACCGGGCCGGGGGCGCCGGAGCCGCCGCCGCAGTGCGACCAGCCGCTGGTCCAGGAGCTGCCGGCGTAGGAACCGCCCCACTGGACGCAGGAGTTGGGGGCGGGCTCGGTCACCGGGCCGGCGTAGTAGGTGTAGTTGCCGGAGTCACTGGTCGAGGGGCCGCCCTGGACGGCGAGGGTGGAGCTCGTTGCGGCCGCGCCGGTCGGGTTGCCGGCCAGGGTGGTCACGCAGTTGCGACCGGTGGAGGAGTTGTAGAGCAGGAAGACGACCGCGTTGCCGAGGCTGTGGGAGTCGATCACGCCGTAGCCGCTGCCGCAGATCGTGCTCGGGCTGTACGGGTTGCCGCCCGGGACCGGCGGCGGGTTGTTGCCGGTGCCGCTGGCGACGGGGGTGGTGTAGCCGACGATGTAGTAGCCGTCGCCGGGGTCCACGCTGCTCGGCTCGTCGCCGACCGCCTTCTGGCCCGCGGATATGGTGATGGACGCCACGTGGGAGCTCACCGCGAAGCCGGCCATCGAGCCGGTGCCGGTGGTGCCGTCCCAGTCGCCGTTGGCGGTGGTGATCGATCCGTCGGAGTTCGCTGCGGTCACGATGCCGACGTGGTGGATCGAGGAGTCGTAGATGCTGCCGTACTCGACGGCGTCACCCGGCTGCGGGTTGTAGGTGGTCGAGGTGTGCTGGGTGCCGTTGTTGAACCCGTAGGTCTGGAAGCTCGCGGCGGCGGCGTCCAGGCCGCCCGTGTAGAAGCCGGAGTTCTCCCAGACCCACATGGCGAAGTCGGCGCACCAGTACTCGGGGCCGCCCGAGTAGCCGCCGGAGCAGCTGTGCTCGTACTGGGAGCCGCCGAGGCTGTTGTAGGTCGGGTTGTCGGCACACGTACCGGCGCTCTTGCCGATGTTGGCGGCGGCGAGCGAGGCCGCGTTGCCGCCGGCCGCCGCGGTGGCGGCCGGGGAGTCGAAGAAGGCGAGCAGGCCGGCCACCAGGATGGCGGCGGCCAGGGCGGCTAAGCGGCGGGCGAATTGCTTGAGCTTCACTGTTCGTTCTCCTTGTGGTCCTCGGCTGGAGCCGCGTCGAGGTGTGGGCTCGGCGTCTGCGTCGATCGGGCGCGCAGTGGTGCGAAGGAGCTGCGGGAAGGAGCTGTGCGAAGTGGAGCCGTGGGCAGAGCGCGGAGCTGAGGCAGCATGTGGAACTGGGGGCGCTCGGGGTGCGATTGGAGCGCGCGCCGGTGGGATTATCAGCGCAGGGAATATGAGAAATCGATAGGGCGGCATGTGGAGATATGGATCACGCCGGGTGGAGGGCATACGTCTGGTCGGATGATCGGTATGCTCGCGGCCATGTCACCCTCACTCGCCGCCCCGGAGCCTGCCCGCGAACGCGCAGGTCGGGGCCGTGACGACGCCTGCCCCGGGGCGCTGCGACTGCACGCGGCGGATGACGGGGCGTTGGCGCGGATCCGGGTGCCGGGTGGGCTGCTGACGGCCGAACAAGCGCTTGCTCTGGCGACGGCTGCCGAGGAACTGGGCGACGGGGCACTGGAGACCACCTCACGCGGCAACGTCCAACTGCGCGGCCTGGCGGCGGATGCCGGTGCGGAGCTGGCGGCGCGGCTGACCGAGGCCGCACTCCTGCCGTCGCTGAGCCACGACCGGGTGCGCAACATCGTCGCCACCCCGCTGGCCGGCCTCGACGGCGGCACCGACCTGCGGCCGTGGCTCCGCGAACTGGACGCGCTGCTCTGCGCCAGCGACACCGCCCGTGCGCTCTCCGGACGGTTCCTGTTCGCCCTGGACGACGGGCGCGGTGACGTCGCCGCGCTGGACGCCGACGTGACGCTGATCGCCCGCCCCGACGGCAGCGCCCTGGTGCGGCTCGGCCGCGCCGACTGGTGCGCGGAGGCGGTGGACGGCCCACGGGCCGCCCTGCGGGCCGCCGAGGCGTTCGTCGCCCTGGCCGACGGCGCCTGGCGGGTGCGCGAGGCCGACCCGGACGGCGCCCGGCTGGCGGCCCGGCTGGGCCTGACGCCCCGCCCGCTGCCCGAGCTGATCGGCCGTCGGCCCGTCGTCGGCGTCCAGGCCGGCGCGCTCGGCGCGGGCCTGCGGTTCGGCCGGGCCACCGCCGACCAGTGGCGAGCCCTGGCCGGCGCGGCTTCGGCGGCCGCGAACGAGCTGCGGGTCACCCCCTGGCGCACCGTCATCCTGCCCG
Source organism: Kitasatospora sp. GP30 (assembly GCF_029892145.1). NCBI lineage: Bacteria > Bacillati > Actinomycetota > Actinomycetes > Kitasatosporales > Streptomycetaceae > Kitasatospora > Kitasatospora sp. GP30. The sequence goes on along the minus strand of NZ_JARZAH010000003.1, from coordinate 146,512 downwards.
GTGCCGACCTGGCCGTGCTGCCCCGCCTCGCCGCGCTCGGCCTGCGCACCGACCCCCGCTCGCCCTGGGAGGGCGCCACCGCCTGCACGGGCGCCCCCGGCTGCGCCAAGTCGCTCGCCGATGTGCGCGCCGACGCGGCCGCGGCGCTGGAGGCCACCCACGAACCCGGTGCCCTGCCCGTCCACTGGTCCGGCTGCGCGCGCCGCTGCGGCCACCCCGCCGGCGCCTGGGTGGACGTGCTCGCCGCCGGACCGAGCGGCTACCTGATCTCCCAACCGACCGGCAGCACAACCGAAGTGACGAATCAACAGATGGCAGCGGCGGTCGCCGCGGCCCGGAGGACCCCGTGATCGAGTACGAGAAGGACGGTGCGGCGATCTACCGCGAGTCCTTTGCCACCATCCGCGCCGAGGCCGACCTCGCCGCCCTCCCGGCCGACGTGGCACAGGTCGCGGTGCGCATGATCCACGCCTGCGGCATGACCGACCTGGTCAAGGACCTGCTCTGGACCCCCAATGTGGTGGCCGACGCGCGTGCCGCGCTGCGCGCCGGTGCGCCGATCCTGTGCGACGTCTCGATGGTGGCCAGCGGGGTGACCCGCAAGCGGCTGCCCGCCGACAACGAGGTGATCTGCACGCTGTCCGACCCGTCCGTGCCGGCGCTCGCTGCCGAGCTGGGCACGACCCGCAGCGCGGCCGCCATGGAGCTGTGGCGGGACAGGCTGGCGGGCTCGGTGGTGGCCGTCGGCAATGCGCCGACCTCGCTGTTCCGCCTGCTGGAGATGATCGAGGACGGCGCCCCCCGCCCGGCCGCGGTGATCGGTGTGCCGGTCGGCTTCGTCGGCGCGGCCGAGTCCAAGCAGGCGCTCGCCGAGCACCCGTCCGGCCTGGAGCACATCGTGGTGACCGGTCGGCGCGGCGGCAGCGCGATCGCTGCAGCCGCCCTCAACGCGATTGCGAGTGAGGTCGAGTGACGGATCGTCAGGAATCGCAGGACCGCCAGGAGGCGAAGCTGTACGGGGTCGGGCTCGGCCCCGGCGACCCCGACCTGCTGACCCTGCGGGCCGCCCAGGTGATCGCCAAGGCCGACGTCATCGCCTACCACAGCGCCCGGCACGGCCGTTCGATAGCCCGCTCGATCGCGGCTCCGCACCTGACCGGCGACCAGATCGAGGAGAAGCTGGTCTACCCGATCACCGTGGAGACCACCGACCACCCGGGCGGCTACCGGGGTGCGTTGGAGGAGTTCTACGAGGAGGCCGCCGCCCGGCTGGCCGCCCACCTGGACGCCGGCCGGACCGTCGCCGTGCTGGCGGAGGGCGACCCGCTCTTCTACGGCTCCTACCAGCACATGCACAAGCGCCTGGCGCACCGCTACCCGACCGAGGTGATCCCCGGGGTGACCTCGATCAACGCGGCCGCCGCCCGACTGGGCGAGCCGCTGGTGGAGGCGGAGGAGGTGCTGACGGTGATACCGGGCACGCTGCCCGAGGAGGAGCTGACGGCCCGCCTGGCCGCCACCGACTCCGCCGTGGTGATGAAGCTCGGCCGCACCTTCCCGACCGTGCGGCGGGCGCTGGAGCGGGCGGGCCGGCTGGACGAGGCCCGGTACGTCGAGCGGGCCACCATGCCTGGCGAGCGCACCGGCAAGCTGGCCGAGATCGACCCGGACGGCGTGCCGTACTTCTCGGTCGCCGTGCTGCCCAGCCGCATCAACCACCCCAAGCCGGAGCCCGAGCAGGGCGAGGTGGTGGTGGTCGGCACCGGTCCGGCCGGGCCGCTCTGGCTCACCGCCGAGGCGCGCGGGGTGCTGGCCGCCGCCACCGACCTGGTCGGCTACACCACCTACCTGGACCGGGTGCCGGTCCGCCCCGGACAGGTGCGGCACGGCTCGGACAACAAGGTGGAGTCCGAGCGCGCCGAGTTCGCCCTCGACCTGGCCCGCCGCGGCCGCCGGGTCGCGGTGGTCTCCTCCGGCGACCCGGGCGTCTTCGCGATGGCCACGGCCGTGCTGGAGGTCGCCTGCCAGGAGCCGTACCGCGAGGTCCCGGTGCGGATCGTGCCGGGCATGACCGCCGCGCACGCCGCCGCCTCCCGGGCCGGTGCGCCGCTGGGGCACGACTACGCCGTGGTCTCGCTCTCCGACCGGCTCAAGCCGTGGTCCGTGGTCGCCGAGCGCCTGCGGGCCGCGGCGGCCGCCGACCTGGTGCTGGCGCTGTACAACCCGGGCTCCAAGAGCCGCACCACGCAGGTCGGCCTGGCCCGCGACGTGCTGCTGGAGCACCGCGCCCCGGACACCCCCGTGGTGATGGCCCGGGACGTCGGCGGGCCGACCGAGCGGGTGCGGACGGTGAAGCTGGGCGAGCTCGACCCGGCCGAGGTGGACATGCGGACCATCCTGCTGATCGGGTCCTCCCAGACCCAGGCGGTGCGGCGCGGCAACGGCACCGAGGTGGTGTGGACCCCGCGCCGCTACCCGGAGCCGGAGCGGGAGGGCTGAGCAAGCGCTTGGTCAAGGTGCGGCGGTGGCTGAGCGCTTGGTCATCGCCGCAGCGCTGAGCGGACGTTCGGCGCGAGCCCGGCCGGGTGGGGGCCGGCCGGGCTCGGCCCGAGAAGCATCCCAAGCGTGGTAGAAACCCATGCCCAGGACGCCCGGCTGCCCTCCCCTGTATGGCAGCCGGATCTGCCCCCTGCCCCTGAGGGTACGGATGGGTGACCACCTGCGGATACCTCATCCGTGCACTCTCGCCACGGCCGGACCCTCACCACTGCACAGCCCACCGCACCACCGCACCACCACCGACACGACGCCGGACCCAGGGGCCCTGAGGGGGCGGCAGCCGAGACCGGATCAGGAGGACCGCAGATGTCCGTGGGCTCGAGGTCCATGGCCGACGAACCGCGGCCGGGGAGTGGCCGGCCCGGCGATCGGACGGAGGCCGCCCGCCACGGCGACCGGCTGGACGCCCTGTGCGACCAACTGCGGTTGCAGGCCGACCGTCCCGACGGTCCGGCCCGGCTGGTCGGTTGGCTGGCCCGGCAGTTGACCGCCGACGTCACCCTCACCGTGCGCGCCCCCGGCACTCCTGTCGTCCCCACCCGCCCCGCCCCCGGCACCGCACCCCCCGCCCCCGAGGCCTCAGCACCCGCCGGCGCCGCCGAGCGGCTCGCACCGGCCGCCGCAGCGGTGGGCCGCCTGCTGAACGGCGCCCCGCTGCCTCCCACCCCCGCAACACCCGCCACCCCCGACCCCACCGTGCGGCTCTTCCCGATCGGTGGCCGGCACCCCGACGCGGTGCTGGCGCTGCGCCGGAAGGAACCGCTCACCGCCCTCGACGTCCGGCTGATCACCCACACCGAGACGGTGCTGGCCCGCCTGCTCGCCGCCCGCGAGTCGGCCGCCGAGCGCGCCGTCCTGCACCAGGTGTCCGCCTCCCTGCGGGTCGCCGCCTTCCAACTGCTGATGGGCGGCCAGATCACCCTGGCCCGGCGCGCCGCGGCGCCGCTGCTCCCGGGCGTCCTGGTGCACGAGCGCGCCCGGGTCTACCTGGTCGACTGCACCACCACCGACCGCGACGTCACCGCCCGGGTGCTCGGCGGCAGCCTCGCCGGCCAGGCGCTCCTGGTCCGCTGCCCGGCCAACGACACCCACCTGATCGTGCTCGCCCCGCTCGCACTGGACGCGTCGCTGGACGAGCACGGCTGGTGCCCCACCGGGCTGACCCTGCGCGGCGTGGTCGAGCCGCGCCCCGACCACCACCTGGGCGGCAGCACCACGGTGGACATCGCCCACACCGCCGACGCCTACCGCGAGGCGTTCCACGCGCTCACCGTGGCCCGCAACCTGCCGCACCGGCACGCCCTTTACCAAGCGCAGACCCAACTCGCCCAGCTGGTCGGCCAACCGGCCACGGGCTGGGCGGAGCGGCTGCTCGGCCCGGTGCTGGAGCTGCCCCGGAACCAGCGCGACGAGGTGATCGAGACCACCCGCCTGGCGCTCGCCTTCAGCCACGCGCAGACCGGCAAGATACTGGACGTGCACCGCAACACGGTGGCCCGTCGGATCGAACGCGGCGTCGGCCTGCTCGGCCTGGACTGGGGCTCGTTCCAGGACCGGGCACTGCTGGACCTGGCACTGCAACTGCTCACCGAGGCAACCGAGGCAACCGAGGCAACCGAGGTAGCCGAGGCAACCGGGGCAACCGGGGCAAGCGGGGCAACGGACCAGCGGAGCGCCGGCCGGCGGGTCGGGCTGCCCGCGATCCTGTCCAGCGAGGCGGCCCGGGCCTGGGCGCAGGCGTTCCTGGCCCCGCTGGCCGAGGACCGGCGCCCGCTGCTGCGCACCCTGGCCGGCTGGGTGGCGGCGGGGGCCAACGCCCGCGACACCCAGACCGCGCTGGGGCTGCACCAGCAGACCGTGCTGGACCACCTGCGCACCGCCGAGCGGTTGCTGCAGCGGGAGTTGACGGCGGGCCGGAGCGGCGCGTACGAACTGGCCTGGGCGCTGTGGATCAGCGGAGCGGCCGCGCTGCCGAGGCAGCCGCTCAGGTAACGGCTCCGCTCAGGTAACGGCTCCGCTCAAGTAACAGCTCCGGGCGGGCTCAGGCGGGGAACCCCACCCCGGTCAGCTGCTCGGACGCCGTCCAGAGCCGGGCCGCCATCGCCAGGTCGGTGGCCTGTCGCGGCAGCCGCGCCGTGCTCGGCGCACCGACGATCTCGAACGGCCCGCCGGGCCCGTAGTACCCGCCGCCGACCACCCGCGCACCGGTCGCCGCCAGCAGGCTGGGCAGCGCGCCCTGTTCCGCGCTCTGCGAACCCATGGGGAACCGCATGACCAAACCCGCGACTCTGTTCGACTGACGACCGAGGCTCCATGGGCGACCAGGGCTTGCCTGCCGACCAGGGCTCGCCTGCCGACCGAGCCGAGGGCCCGAGTTGACCAGATTGGTCCGGGAGAGGCCCGGGTGCGCGGCGGCGCTGAGGATGCCCCAGCGCTGGCGGTCGCTCAGCCGCTGCAGTTCCTGGGCGAACAGCAGGTTGGCCAGCTTGGAGGCGTTGTAGGCGGGCCAAGGGCGGTAGGAGTGCTCGGCGTTCAGATTGCCCAGGTCGATCCGGCCCAGCCGGGCGGCCAGGCTGCTCACCGTGACCACCCGGGGCGCGGTGGCGGCCCGCAGCAGCGGCAGCAGTCGGCCGGTGAGCGCGAAGTGGCCCAGGTGATTGGTGCCGAACTGGAGCTCGAAACCGTCCTTGGTGGTGTGCCTGGTCGGTACCGCCATCACCCCGGCGTTGTTGACCAGCAGGTCGACCGGCCGGCCGCGCTCCAGCAGGACGTCGGCGAACGAGGCGACCGACTCCAGGTTGGCCAGGTCGACCGTGGCCACCGAGACCGGCCCGGTGGTCGGGGCATTGGCGCGGATCCGGTCCGCCGCCGCCTCGCCCTGGGCGCCGTTGCGGACCGCCAGCACCACTTCGGCGCCGGCCAGCGCCAGCAGCCGCGCGGTGTGGTAGCCGATTCCGCTGTTCGCTCCCGTGACGACGGCCAGCCGGCCGCTCTGGTCGGGGATCGCGATGTTCCGCCCCCGTGGTCCGGCGCTTTGCTGGGGCGTGGTCCGACGGGCCATCGCAGGCTCCCTTCAGGGCCGATTGGTGGTTCGAGCAGGACGGTACCTCACCAAAGCCCCAACTCGCCTAGAGCTTCCGCCACATCAGTCACCACTTGGACACCGGCGGGCGCTTCGGGCCGCCGTACGAGTACCACCGGCAGACCCAGTTCGCGCGCCACCGCCAGCTTCGGGGCGGTCGCCGCGCCGCCGCTGTCCTTGGTCACCAGCAGGTCGATCCGGTGCTCGCGGAACACCGCCCGCTCGCCGTCCAGCGTGAACGGACCGCGTTCCAGCAGCACGGTCAGGTCGGCCGGGAGCGGTGGCTCGGGCGGCTCCACCGAGCGGGCCACCAGGTGCACGCCGGTGACCTGAGTGAACTCCGACAGCCCGAGCCGCCCAGTGGTCAGCAGCGCCCGCCGTCCCAGGCTCGGCAGCAGGGCCGCGGCGGCGGCCAGCGAATCCACCGAGTGCCACCGATCACCCGGGACCGGGACCCAGCTGGGCCGGCGCAGCGCCAGCAGGGGAGTATGGGTCGCGGCGGCCGCCTCGGCCGCGTTCCGGCTGATCACCTGGGCGAAGGGATGCGTGGCGTCGATGAGGGTGTGCACCTGCTGCTCGCGCAGCCAGGCGGCGAGGCCGGCGGCCCCGCCGAAGCCGCCCACCCGCACCTCGCCGGCCGGCAGCCGCGGCTCGGCCACCCGGCCCGCCAGCGAACTGGTCACCCGCACCGACGGCTCGGCCGCCAGTGCCGCGGCCAGCTGCCGCCCCTCGGTGGTGCCTCCGAGGATCAGGATGTGCTTCACGGGTGTCTCCTCGGGGCTTGCTGACGGGCTCTTCGCGGCGGGCCCGGACGGACGAAGGGGTTGGCGTGGCTGAGAGTACGGGTACGGGCGTGGGCGGACGCAGCGGGCAGCTGCGCAGCAGCGGACTGCGCCCCGGGTGGACCACCGGGGCCTGCGCCACCGCTGCCACCACCGCCGCCTACACCGCCCTGCTCACCGGGGCCTTCCCGGACCCGGTCGGGATCACCCTGCCCAAGGGCCAGCAGCCCGCCTTCGCCCTGGCCGGCGAGCGGTTGGCGGACGGCAGCGCGATGGCCGCCGTGGTCAAGGACGCCGGGGACGACCCGGACGTCACCCACGGCGCCGTGGTGCGGTCCACCGTGCGGCACGGCGCGCCCGGCAGCGGCGTGGTGTTCCGGGGCGGCGACGGCGTCGGCACCGTCACCAAGCCCGGCCTGCCGCTGGCCGTCGGCGAGCCGGCGATCAACCCGGTGCCGCGCGAGATGATGCGCACCGCGATCGCCACGGTGGCGGCCGCGCACGGCGGCAGCGGCGATGTGGAGATCGAGATCGCCATCGACAACGGCGCCGAACTCGCCCGCTCCACCTGGAACCCGCGCCTGGGCATCCTCGGTGGGCTCTCGGTGCTGGGCACCACCGGCGTGGTGGTGCCGTACTCCTGCTCGGCGTGGATCGAGTCGATCCGGCGCGGCGTGGACGTGGCCCGGGCCGCCGGACGCACCCATGTGGCCGGCTGCACCGGCTCCACCTCGGAGAAGGTCGCGATCGCCGAGTACGGGCTGCCCGAGGACGCACTGCTCGACATGGGCGACTTCGCCGGCGCCGTGCTCAAGTACCTGCGCCGCCATCCGGTGCCGCGGCTGACCATCGCCGGCGGCTTCGCCAAGCTCTCCAAGCTCGCCGCCGGCCACCTCGACCTGCACTCCGCCCGCTCCCAGGTGGACAAGGGCTACCTCGCGGGGCTGGCCCGGATCGGCGGCGCCGACGCCGAGCTGGTGTCCGCCGTGGCCGGTGCCAACACCGGGCTGCAGGCGGTGCAGTTGTGCCGGGCGGCCGGGGTGCCGCTCGGCGACCTGGTCGCCGAGGCGGCCCGCGCCACCGCCCTCGACGTGCTGCGCGAGGCGCCGGTCGCGGTCGACGTCATCTGCATCGACCGCGCCGGCACCATCGTGGGCCGCTGCGCGCCGGCCGCCAATCGCTGACCGCACCGCGTCGGCTACTGCGCGCCGGCCGCCAATCGCTGACCGCACCGCGTCCGCTACTGCGCGCCGGCCGCCAATCGCTGACCGCACCGCGTCCGCTACTGCGCGCCGACCGCTGACCGCTGACCACACCGCGTCCGCTACTGCGCGCCGGCCGCCAACCGGGCCACGCACTAGGGCTGGAGGGACCGGTCGCGGTCGCAGGAGTACAGGTGGCTGTCCTGGAACTGCTCCGCGGCCAGCGTGCGGCCCACCATGATGACGGCGGTGCGCAGCACCCCCGCCGCCTTCACCTGGTCCGCGATGTCCGCCAGGCTGCCGCGCAGCACCAGCTCGTCCGGGCGGCTGGCCATCGCCACCACCGCGGCCGGGCAGTCGGCGCCGTAGTGCGGCAGCAGCTCGGCCACCACCCGGTCCACATAGCGGGCCGCCAGGTGCAGCACCAGCAGCGCGCCGCTGCGCCCCAGGGTGGCCAGGTCCTCGCCGGGCGGCATCGGGGTGGCCTGCTGGGCGATCCGGGTCAGGATCACCGTCTGGCCGACCGTCGGCACGGTCAACTCCCGCTTCAGCGCTGCCGCGGCCGCCGCGAAGGCCGGTACGCCGGGCACCACCTCGTAGGGCACGCCCGCCGCGTCCAGTCGGCGCATCTGCTCGGCGACCGCGCTGAACACCGAAGGGTCACCCGAGTGCAGCCGGGCCACGTCCTGGCCGGCCCGGTGGGCGGCGACCAACTCCTCGGTGATCTGGTCCAGGTTGAGCTTCGCGGTGTCCACCAGGCGGGCGCCGGGCGGGCATTCGGCCAGCAGCTCGGCGGGGACCAGGCTGCCCGCGTACAGGCACACCTGGCAGCGGGCCAGGGTCCGGGCCCCGCGCACGGTGATCAGATCGGCGGCCCCGGGGCCGGCACCGATGAAGTAGACGGTCACAGGGTTTCTCCTCGCTCCGACCCTCGCTTGACGACGGACCACTGGGTGACCGGCATCGCCTGCCGCCACCCGGTGAACCCGCCCACCGGCACCGCATGTGCGACCGCCAGCTTCACCAACTCCCCACCGCGGCGCCGGTACCACTCGGCCAGCAGGGCCTCCGACTCCAGCGTCACGGTGTTGGCCACGAGCCGCCCGCCCACCGGCAGCGCCGCCCAGCAGGCCTCGAGCAGCCCCGGCGCGGTCAGCCCGCCGCCGATGAACACCGCCTCCGGCACCGGCAGTTCGGCCAGCGCGGCGGGCGCCGGGCCGGTCACCACCCGCAGCCGCGGCACGCCGAGGGCACGGGCGTTGCGCTCGATCCTGGCGGCCCGGGTCTCGTTCTTCTCCACGCTGACCGCCTGGCAACTCGGGTGCGCCCGCAGCCATTCGATGCCGATGCTGCCGGAGCCGCCGCCGATGTCCCAGAGCAGCTCGCCAGGGGCCGGCGCCAGCGCGGCCAGGGTGACGGCCCGAATGTGACGCTTCGTCAACTGCCCATCGTGCTCGAACAGTTCATCGGGTAGCCCCGGGGTCAGGCCGCGACGCGGGGTGGCGTCGGCAGCCCGGCAGTCCACGGCCACCAGGTTGAGGTTCTCGCCGCTCGGGTGCGGCCAGTCGGCGGCCGTGCCGTCCAGGTGGCGTTCCCGCTCCGCGCCGAGCTGCTCCAGTACCCGCAGCCGGCTGGGCCCGTAGCCGTGCTCGGTCAGCAGCGCCGCCACCAGCGCCGGGGTGCCCGCGTCCGCGCTCAGCACCAGCAGCCGCCGCCCGTCGTGCAGCGCGCCGAGCAGGCCCGCCGGGTCGCGGCCCACCAGGCTCACCACAGCGGTCTCCTCCACCGGCCAGCCGAGCCGGGCGCAGGCCAGCGACACCGACGAGGGATGCGGCAGCACCCGCAGCCGCTCGGCGCCCAGCTCCTCGGTGAGGGTCCGCCCGATCCCGTAGAACATCGGGTCCCCGCTGGCCAGCACCGCCACCCGGCGCCCGGCCAGCCCGGCGAACAGGCCCGCCACGGCCGGTCGCAGCGGGGACGGCCAGGCGACCCGTTCGGCCGTCACGTCGGCGGGCAGCAGGGCCAGCTGGCGGCCCCCGCCGACGATCGCCTCGGCCGCGCGCAGCGCCTCCCGCGCCGTGCCGCTCAGCCCCGGCCAGCCGTCCGCGCCGATCCCGACCACGGTGATCGGCGTGGGCGCGGTGGTGCTGCTCAACGGGACTCCTCGCAGGTCAGCGGGACGAAGGGGGCGGACCCGGGCAGCCTATCGCCCGGCCGGAATCCATGGCGGGCTGCGTATAGTTGCCCCGGTCACAGTTGCCGCCACGCGAAACACCAGGTGCCTGCCCGTGTTGAGGATCAGCTCCCGCAATGCCCGCTTCCAGCAGTGGCAGTCGCTGCTGACCAACCGGACCAAGCGGCAGCGCGCCCACGAGTTCCTGGTCCAGGGCGTGCGGCCGATCTCGCTGGCCGTCGAGTACGGCTGGCCGATCCACGCCCTGATCCACGACGCCGACCGCAAGCCGTCCGAGTGGGCGGCCCGCCTGCTGCGCACCGTGCCCGGCGCCGAGCGGATCGCGATGGCCCCCGAACTCCTGGCCGAGCTGGGGGAGAAGAACGAGGCCGCGCCCGAGCTGATCGCCGTGGTCGAGCTGCCCGCCGACGACCTGGCCCGGATCCCGGTCTCCGACGACTTCCTGGGCGTCCTCTTCGACCGCCCCACCAGCCCCGGCAACATCGGCAGCATCATCCGCTCCGCCGATGCCTTCGGCGCCCACGGCATGCTGGTGAGCGGCCACGCGGCCGATGTCTACGACACCAAGTCGGTGCGGGCCAGCACCGGTTCGCTCTTCGCCCTGCCCGCCGTGCGGGTGCCGTCGCCGCGCGAGGTGATGGACTGGGTGACCGCCGAGCGGGCGGCCGGGCACCCGATCGTGCTGGTCGGCACCGACGAGCACGGCGACTGCGACGTCTTCGACTTCGACTTCACCCAGCCCACCCTGCTGCTGGTCGGCAATGAGACGGCCGGTCTCAGCAACGCCTGGCGCGAGCTGTGCGACTACACCGTGGCCATCCCGATGAGCGGGTCGGCGAGCTCGCTGAACGCGGCCAATGCGGCCACGGCGGTGCTCTACGAGGCATCCCGGCAGCGGCTGGTGGCGAAGCGGGCGGAGCGCACGGCGCGGACCTGAGAGGTCTCCGTGACGGCTTGATCGGCGGGCCCCGCCTCGCTCGGGGGCGGGTGGCAGCAGCGCAGCCACCCGCCCCCACAGCTTTCATCAGCCGGTGTTGATGGTCCAGCCCTTGTCATGGAGGATGATGCCGATCGGCACGTAGTAGACCCCGTGGAAGCACCAGGGCTTCCGCTGCCAGGCATCCGCCGTGGTGAAACCGCCGCAGTCCATGGTGTTGTCGAGAGCGGTGATCACCCCGCGAGCCTGATCCTTGGTCCAGCCGTTCGACCCCGTGAACACCGGGCCACCACTGTCGCCGTTGCCCGCGGCTATGCCGTTGGAGTAGGCGAAGTCCACATCCGGCCTGGTGATGCCGTTCTCACCGGTCACGCTGATGTCCGTTTGCCGGATGGAGAGTCCGCAGTGGGCGCCGGAGTTGGCACCGGATGTGCACACCTGGTCGCCGACGTTGTTGCTCCCCCAACCCGAAACAGGCTTCGAGTAGCCGTTCGTGGCGTTCCACGGTCCGTCGTAGACGCGATTTCCGGAGGGGCTGCTGCCGGGGTCCAGGCCGGTGACGTCATCGGTGGCCGACTCGTTCTCGCTCATGGCGGTGCCGACGAACGCCTGGCTGCCACCCCACGTGTAGAAGTTGCCCTTGTCGCCGCAGTGGTAGGCGGTCGTGACGAGCTTCTTCCCGTCCGACTTCCTCGTGACCGCGAAGCCGGTCGAGCAGATCGTGCCGGCGAACGTCTTCAGGCCGGCCCCGCCCTGCCACGGAGCCGCGTCAGCCTCACGTGTTGCCGAGGCGTCGATGCTCAGCAGCTGGTACCGGACATGCGTGTCGACACCGGTGATGCCTTCCGTTGTCGCCTGGACCTCGCGCGTCTTGTCCTGCCGTGTCGCGGACGACAAGGAATCACGCGCATCGAACTTGCCCTGGCCGCGGTCCTCGTCGTAGGTCACGTCGAGCCCGCTGCCGTCAACCGCGGGGGCGATGCTGGTTATTCGGGTGGCGGCCGGTGTCACCTTCGACGCCAGGTCGTTCTGCTTCCCGTTCGGCATGAGCTTGTCCCGGGCGGCGTGAAGTTCCGCCTTCGAGTACTTGGCCGGCACTACCTCCGCAGAAATGCCGGCCGGGAGCTTCGCCAGAACTGCCGCCACCGAGGCCGGGACCGCGCCCTTCCAGTGGAGGCGGATGTGCATGTGGGCGGGGTCGACCTCCACCTCGGTGAAGCCCGGTATCTCGGCCCGATCCGATTCGGACCGTCCGCCGGTGATCTGGTCGACGACCTTGTCGAGCTTCTCCTGGTTGCTCATCACCTGAGCGTCCTGCAGAGTCACTCCGCGTGCAGGGCTACCACTTTGATCATCCGTGAACCCTGCAGCTCCGGCCGGGGAACTCGACGGTGATGCGTCGGCGAGAGCCGGTGACAGGATCGGGGCAGCGGTGAGAATTGCGATGGCGAGAGCCAGTTGTGTCCGGCGCCGTGAAGCTCCGTGATTCATGATTTCCTCCCCAGGCGAACCGTGTCGATTCCATGAAGGAGTCGAGTGGATGCGACGTTACCAACTGCAACGGGGTGACGACACATTGGGGCTCCAGGGCGGCGGAGGCGGATGGGGCGGTAGGCCGGTTGAAGCGGCAGGCCGGTGCGGGTGGCAGGCCGGTGCGAGCGGGCCCTGGTGAGATCGGCGCGCGCGGCGGGAAAGTTTTCCGAGCCCACCTGATCGGCAGGCTCCGCCGCCGCCCGGAAACGGCCCGTGCGGGGCCTTGAGCCGGGTGGGCCGGGGCGTACAAGCGGGCCCTGGAGGGGGAGTTGATCGGCTCCGCCAGGGCCGTGCGGTGCCCCCGTTCCGGCCCCCGGCATCCCCGCTGACCAGCACTAAGCTCCAAAGCACCGACATCGCAAGGAGTTTGCTGATGAACCGTCAGATCCGCACCGCCGAGGACGTCCTGAGTCTGCTCGACGGTCTCTTCACCCCCGAGGCCGACCGCTGGACACCCAGGGGCGCCGACTGGTGGGACCGCTTCTACGCCGACCGCGACCGGGGCGTCCCGTTCTTCGTCGACAAGCCCGACGAGAGCCTGGCCGGCCACCTGGAGCGCGGCCTGCTCACCGGCGGCCGCGCCCTCGACCTCGGCTGCGGGCCCGGCCGCAACGCCCTCCACCTGGCCTCCCACGGCTACGAGGTGGATGCCGTCGACCTCTCCCCGGCCGCCCTGTCCTGGGCTGAGGACCGCGCCGCCGACCATGTCACCCCGCCCCGCTTCCACCAGGGCGACATCTTCACCGTCGACCTCCCGCACGAGCAGTACGACCTGATCTACGACTCCGGTTGCCTGCACCACCTCCCGCCGCACCGCCGGATCTCCTACCTGGCCCTGCTGGCCCGCCGCCTGGCCCCCGGCGGCCACTTCGCCCTCACCGCCTTCGCCACCGGCCACGGCTCCGAGCTCTCCGATGCCGAGTTCTACCGCCGGGGCCGACTGGAGGGCGGACTCGCCTACACCGCAGACGACTTGCGCCACCTCTTCGCCGACCTGGAGGAGGTCGAGATCCGCCCGATGCGCGCGCAGCCCGCCGAGTCCCCGCTGTTCGGGGTGGACTTCCTGCTGACCGGCCTGTTCCGCCGGGCGCGCTAGTCGGCGTGCCCAGTCGCTGAAGGGAGCCGGCCGTCCTGCCCCGCGCCCGCCAGCAGGGTGTCCGTGAGGCGCTCGGCGGTCGGGGCGTCCAGCGGGCCGTGGCCCAGCACGAAGCGGTACCAGAAGAGGCCGTAGACCTGATCGACCATGAGGTCGAGGTCCGCGCCCGTGGCCAGCTCGCCACGGGCGCGGCCGCGCTCCAGGAGGGCGCGCAGGACGGCGCGGCGGGTGGCGGTGTAGCGCTGGAGCAGGTCGGCGAGGTGCGGATCGCGGGCCGACTCGCGCAGCAGGGCGCGCAGGACGGCGCTGGTGGGATCCTGCTGGGCGGCTTCGAAGGTGGTGGCGACGAAGGAGCGCAGTTCGTCGTGGAGGGTGCCGGCGTCGGGGACGGTGACGTCCTGGCCGGCCCGGTCGATCAGGGCGTCCAGCAGGACGGCGCCCTTGGAGGGCCACCAGCGGTAGACGGTCTGCTTGCCGACGCCGGCCGCGCGGGCGATCGCGTCGATGGTGACCGAGGCGCCGTCGGCGGCCCCGGCCAGCCGCAGCGCCGCGTCGAGGATCGCTTGGCGCGCCGCCTCGTTGCGGCGGCGGCCGGTGTGCGGGCGGGGCTCCGGTGTGTCCATGGGTGGGTGCCTTCTCTCGGTGGCTCGCCGGCTCGCGGTGGCTCGGTATCTCGGTGGCTCGGTATGGCGGCAGCTCGGCATCGAGCAGCTTGACAAGACTACCGGTCTCGACAATCATCATTGCCGGGACCAACGGTCTCGACAATGGGGAGGGAACACGATGAGCACTTTCACCGGTCAGCGCGTGGTCGTCATGGGTGGCAGCTCCGGGATCGGGGAGGCGGCCGCGGCGGGCTTCGCCGCCGACGGCGCCGAGGTCGTGATCACCGGGCGCAACCAGCAGCGGCTGCAGGAGGCGGTGGCCCGGATCGGCCACGGTGCCACCGGGCGGGCCGTGGACGCGGTCGACCAGGCTGCGGTGGCGGCCCTCTTCGCCGAACTGGGCACGGTGGACCACCTGGTGCTGTCGGTCAGCGGCTCGGCGGGCGGCGGCGCCTTCGCCGACCTCGACCTGGCCGAGCTGGCTCGGGGCTTCGACGGCAAGTTCTGGCCGCAGATCCGCTCACTGCAGGCCGCGCTGCCGCACCTGCGCAAGGACGGCTCCGTCACCTTCATCACCGCGGGCTCCTCCCGCTCGGCCTTCCCCGGTACGGCCGGCCTGGCCGCGATCAACGGCGCGCTGGACGCGATGGTCCCGCCCCTGGCCGTGGAACTGGCACCGCTGCGGGTGAACGCGGTCTCCCCGGGCGTGATCGACACTCCTTGGTGGGACCGGGTGCCCCAGGAGCAGCGCGAGCAGCTCTTCCAGGGGCTCGCCGCCACCACCCCCGTCGGCCGCGTCGGCCGGCCCCAGGACGTCGCCCAGGCGATCCACATGCTGGCCGCCAACACCTTCATCACGGGCATCGTGATCGACTGCAACGGCGGCGCCAGCCTGGCGACCGGACGCTGAACCGGCCTCGTGCGGGCCCAGTGCGGCTGGGCCCGGACGTCCACTCACCGCCACCCCCGAACTCCAGTGCCGGGCCCACCGCGCCGAGCTCGCCGTGTCGGGTCGGACGCCCCCTCGCCGTCCCCGTGGCACCAGTAGCCGAACTCCTGTGCTTCCTTGACGGCGCGAGGTGTGTCAGGGAACCTTGACGCACATTCCGACCGTGGAAGGGGGCGGCACAGTGGTCTGGGGCGATGAGACCGGCCGTCATGAGGGCTATCTGGCAGCAGTGTTGGCGGACGGCAGCGAGCCGGGGCCGATCGCCGACGGGCGCACCACCTGGTGGCTGTACAACGGGGCGGACGGTCCGCGGGCCGTCGCGGTCCGGGGCGCCTGCAACTGCGGCTGGCGCGGCACCGACACGCATCCGATCGACTTCGGCAACGACGAGAAGACCGAGGGGACCGGCCGCCGCACCGGCCCGTATGCGGACTGGGAGTACCACATCGACCAGGCCGAGGGCGGGATCCCGCGCGACGTCGAGCAGTTGCTCGCCACCCTGGCGCAGCGCGTCGAGCAACTCTCCATGGCCGGCCAGTCGATGGCGGCGCTGCGGATCACGGCCCAGATGGAGCAGGCCAGTTCGCGCTGCACCTTGGACGCGGTCCGCCTCGCCCGCGCCAACCTCCTTTCCTGGCAGGCGATCGGCAAGTCGCTCGGCTGCAGCCGGCAGGCCGCCCACGAGCGGTTCTCCCGCCGTCTCGGATCCCTTGAGGCCATGCCGGACCCGGAGGACTTCGAGGACTGCGACGACTGAGGACTGAGGGCCGAGGACTGAGGCCTACCGAGGCAACGACGCACTGCCGGGCCCTGGACGACATCCAGGGCCCGGCAGTGGCGTTTACTGATGCTCCATCAGATCAGTTGCGCTGCCCGGCAGTCGGCGAGGCGTTCGGGGTGGAGACCGTCACGATGGGCCACTCGTTCTGGTAGACCTTGAACGGCAGGTCCTTCTCCAGGAGCGGGGTGCCGAGAATGGCGATGCGGGCCAGCACCGCCCCGTTGACGTCGAGTCCGGCGTAGAGGCCGGCCTTGCCGGTGAGGGTGGGCTTGCCGGCGCTGGAGTCGATGGTGACGCTGCCGCTGACCGCCGCGCGCAGGTAGGGCTCGATGGTCGCCTTCACGCCCACCGTGTCGTACAGCGCCACCGAGCCGTCGGCCACCAGGCCGGCCCGGACATCGGCGTTGCCCGCGAAGGTGGCCTTGACCGGGGAGACTTCGGTCTTGACCGGCTCGGTGGCGGAGGTCCAGCCGGTGCCCTTGGCGTAGTCGGCGTGGATGCCCCAGTCGCCGTCGACGCTCTGCCCGAGGTCGACGGTGACGGTGCCGTCGGCGGACACCTCGGCGTAGACGGTCAGGTTGAGGACGATCACGACCGGCACCGCGCCGACCATGATGGTGGGGGTGGCGGTGAGGTCGGCGATCGGGATCTTCACCGGACCGGTGGCGGCGCTGAGCGCGCCGCTGACATGCCAGTTGGCGTGCGCGCCGAGCTCGAAGCCGACCTTGGCCTGGTCGGTGCTGAGGATGCCGTTGGTGCCGTGGTAGCTGAAGTCGACGCTCGGGTCGAGGGCGATCGAGCCCGAGAGGTTGATGGAGCCGCCGCCGGGCAGCGGGACGCTGTCGTTGGCGTCGAGCTGCAGCACGGCCGAGGCGGAGCCGCTGCCACCGTCGGGCTTCGGCACGTAGGAGGCCTTGACGTCCTTGAGCTGCGGGGTGACCTGGATCTGGTGCGGGTCAAGGGCGGTGCTGATCGCGGCCTTGGCCTGGCCCAGCAGCTCCGAGATGGTGGCGGGCCGGGTGGCGGCCTCCACCTTGCCGTCGCCGGCCGGCTTGACGTCGGTGACGGCGAGCAGCGCGCCGTGCGGGGCGGCCGCCGTGGGCGGGCTGTCGATGATCTGGCCGGGCTTGACCGCTGCCGTGGCGGCGGCCGAGGCCGACGGGCTCGGGGTGCTGCCGGAGCTGGTGACGGCGGCGA
Source organism: Kitasatospora sp. GP30 (assembly GCF_029892145.1). Taxonomy (NCBI): domain Bacteria; kingdom Bacillati; phylum Actinomycetota; class Actinomycetes; order Kitasatosporales; family Streptomycetaceae; genus Kitasatospora; species Kitasatospora sp. GP30. The sequence continues at coordinate 129,595 of NZ_JARZAH010000003.1, read as the reverse complement.
GGACGACCTTGCCGGTCTGCTTGTTGTAGGCGTCCAGCTTGAGCGCGGAGCCGCCCGTCGCGACGGGCTTGCCCGACGGGGACGGGTCGGCCGAGGCGCTCTTCGCGGGCGCGCCGGCGGCGACCGCACGGGACGGGGCCGACGGCGTTGACGCGGCCGGGGTGCCCGGGGTGCCCGGGGTGGCCGATGAGGCCGTGGCCGAGGCGGTCGTGGCGGCAGCCGGGTCGACCAGGGTCACGTCCGACGTGCCGGTGATGGCGGACAGGGTGGTGGCGGTCGAGCCGGCCGCGGCCTGGGCGGCGGCCTCGCTGGTGGGGCCGGCGGGCTGGCCGGTGGACGCGGTCGGGTCGCAGGCGCTCAGCGAGAGCACCACGGATGCGGCGAGCGCGGGCAGGGCGATGGTGCGCATGTGCATGCGGAGGGTCACCTTCGGCGTAAGAACAAGGCAGGGAAGAAGAACCGATTCGGCAACCCGGCTCTGGGTTTGGTGGTGGCCGAAACCCGCCGTCGGCCGTAAAGCACACGCCACCAGACCCGTTGTAAAACTAGAGCCAGTAGTTTTGCCTGAGCGAGAACGTACACTAGCCCGAACCCACAGCTCAAACCCGGGGGAACAGCGCGATCTGACGGGGCGACGAAGTCAGAAGCCGAATGAGAGGACGGGCCGATGGGCAGACCGCCCAGACCGCTGGTGACCAAGGAACGGATCATGCGGACCGCGCTCGCCCTGGTCGACGACGAGGGCCCTGAGGCCCTCTCAACCACCCGGATCGCCGCCCGGCTCGGCGTCAAGGGCCCCTCGCTCTACAACCACATCTCCGGGCGCGACGAGATCCTCGACGGGATCAGCGAGCTCATCGTCGCCGAGATGGACCTCGACCTGAGCATCCGCCCCTGGACCACCGCGCTGGTCACCTGGGCGCGCCGCTACCGCGCCGTCCTCGCCGCCCACCCGCACGCCGTACCGCTGTTCCGCACCCAGCCGGCGCGGTCACCCTCGGCCCTGCACATCTACGCCGAGGCCTTCGCCACCCTGCGCGCCGCCGGCTGGCCCGAGGACCACCTGCTCGTCGTCGTGCACTCGATCGAGAGCTTGATCATCGGCTCCCTGCCCGTCCTGACCGCACCGCGGCACCTCCCGCTGCCCGCCGAGGAGTTGCCGCCCGGCCTCGGCCCCCTCCTCGACCCGCCTCCCGGCCAGCAGGCCCGCACCTTCGAACTCGGCCTGTCCGCCCTGCTCCACGGCTTCGAAGACACCCTGAAGCGCCTGAACGTCGAACTCCTGGTGCGACAGGGATAGTTCGGCCGACGATCAACTCCTGGGCCGTCCACCTATACTGACGGCCATGGCATGCCGCATCAGTGAGCTGGTCATCGACTGCGCCGACCCCGAGCGGCTCGCCGCATTCTGGAGCGAAGTCCTCGGCTACGTCGAACTCGACCGGGAGGACGACGGAAGCATCGAGATCGGGCCGCTCGACACCGGCTTCGGCGGCCCCCAGCCCACCCTCATCCTCAGCCCCAGCAGCGACCCGCGCACCGGGAAGCTGCGGCTGCACATCGACGTCAACGCCACCGACCGCGACCAGGACGCCGAGTTGGAGCGGCTGCTCGCCCTCGGCGCCAAGCCCGTCGACGTCGGCCAGACCGGCACCGAGAACTGGCACGTCCTGGCCGACCCGGAAGGCAACGAGTTCTGCCTCCTGCACGCTCGGCTCCTGCCCGTCTGAGGCGACGAGCATCCGGGTCACGCCCGCTGCCCGCGCGGGGCACTGTCCCAGCGCTGATCGTGGCCGTCGCAGGATTTTCGGACAATGGCCACGCGCGGTTCGCCCCGGTCGCGGTAGGGCGGCGAACCGCGCGGGAAGACAACCCTCATGACCTCGCAGACCCCCGACCGTGAGTACCGCGCGCTCATCCTCGACTTCGGGGGTGTGCTGACCGACAATGCCAGCCTGGCGATCCGCGAATGGTGCGTCAGTGAAGGGCTGGACGAGGCTGCCTGGCGCCGAACTCTCGGCCAGAACCCGGATGTTGGCGCCTGGTACCGGCAGCTGGAGCGCGGCACGATGAGCCAGGCCGAGTGGAACCGGCGCACCGCGCCGATCCTCGGCGTCGCCGACCACGAGAACCTGATGGGCCGCGCCTGGGCCCGGGTGAAGCCCTCCACCGGCATGGTCGCCTTGGCGAAGGCCGCGCGGGCGGCCGGATACCGGCTCGCGATGCTGTCCAACTCCTTCGGCCTCGACCCCTATGACCCGTACGCGGCCTGCGGCGTATGGGAGTTGTTCGACGTCACGGTGGTCTCCGAACTGGAGGGCATGGCCAAGCCCGACCCGGAGATCTACCAACTCGCCCTGGACCGCCTCGGCTTGCCGGGCGAGGCCTGCGTCTTCGTCGACGACTATCCGGGCAACCTCCCACCCGCCGAAGCAATGGGCATCACCACCGTGCTGGCCGCCAAGCCCCACCATGAGACCGTCGGCCGGCTCAGCGCCCTGCTGGGGTTGGATGCCGCGCCGGCGTGAGGTACGGGGAGGTCCACAACACCACACCCACTGCCAGGCGTTCGGGTGCTTCGTGCAAGACTCGCCGCATGGATGGCACGAAGCGCTCTCGGATCTGCCTCGCCGCAGCGGCCACCGGCGTTGCGTGTGCTCTCGCGGGCTGCTCCTCGCCCGGATCACCCACCGGCGGCGGAAGCCAGGGCGGCTTCGTCTCCGCCAAGGGCAGTGCCATCGCGACCGTCCCGCTCGGCCAACGCAAGGATGCCCCAGCCATATCCGGCGCCGCTCTTGACGGTCCATCGGTCCGCATCGCCGACTACCGGGGCAAGGTGGTCGTCCTGAACATCTGGGGCTCCTGGTGCGACCCCTGCCGCGCTGAGGCCAAGGGCCTGGAGTCGCTGTGGGAGAAGTATCGGAGCCAGGGCGTCCAGTTCCTCGGCATCAACACCCGCGACACCAGCCCAGCCAATGCGGTCGCATTCGAGAAGGACAAGGGCGTCACCTTTCCGAGCATCTACGATCCGGACGGCATCCAGATCCTCAAGTTCCCCAAGGGCAGCCTCAATCCGCAGTTCATCCCGACCACACTCGTGGTGGACCGCGACGGAAAACTGGCCGCCAGGGTATTCGGTGGCCAAACCGCCGACACCATCGAGTCGATGCTCCGGCCGGTTCTCACGGAGCAAGGCCAATAGCGCCGGCCGCGCCCGTCCACCTGCGGCAACAGGGCCCAACCCGCTCCCACGCCGCTCACGTCACCTCACCTCGACCTGCCACAAGATCAATTATCAGACCGGCTTGGAGTCCTTCCTGTGGCGGATCATCAGAACGAGACCAGGGCGGCCTACGACGGGGTCGTGGAGCTGTACGCGTCGCTGTTCGCAGACCGGCTGGAGAGGCAGCCGTTCGCCCGGGCCATGATCGGTACCTTCGCCGAACTGGTGCGCGCGACGGGCAACCCGCGGGCAGCGGACGTCGGGTGCGGGCCCGGACATCTGACGGCCATGCTGCACGAACTGGGCCTGGACGCCTTCGGACTCGACCTCTCCCCGGGCATGGTCCACCACGCCCGGCGGGCCCACCCGGCGCTGCGCTTCCAGGAGGCGCGGATGGAGTCCCTGCCGGTCGAGGACGGCGCGCTCGGCGGCGTCCTGGCCCACTACTCGGTGATCCACACCCCGCCGGGGGAACTGCCGGAGCTGCTCGCCGAGCAGGTACGCGTCCTGGCGCCGGGCGGCCTGCTCCTGGTCTCCTTCTTCGGGACCGACGGACCCGAGCCGGTCCGATTCGACCACAAGGTGACGCCCGCCTACAGCTGGCCGGTGGACCGCCTCGCCGAACTGCTGGCCGACGCCGGGCTCGTTCCCTTCGCCCGGCTGCTCCACGACCCGGCCTCCGAACGGGGCTTCCTCGACGCCCACCTGCTGGCCCGCCGTTCGTAGGTCCTGTCCGACCATGCCCGCCAGGCGGTCGACGCACCCCCAGGCGGCTGGCGCGGTCACGGGTGCTGGAAGTCGACCTCCGGGTAGGTCTGCGACGGTCCGTCGAGCAGGGGCTGCGGGGTGCCCTTCAGCTGCTGGTCGAAGAAGGCCGCGACGTAGGTGCGGGTGATCTCCAGGGCTCGGAGTGCGGAGATCGAGCCGTCGGCGCCGGGGATGCCGGCCTCCGTGGCGAGGAGGGGTCCGTCGGTGAAGCTGACGTGGGTGGTGCCGGCGATGGTCAGCCAGCGCTTCCAGCCGTCCAGTTGGGGCCATGCGACACCCCAACTGTGTTCGTCGCCGCCCACGTCGTGGTTGACCGGGTTGCCCAGCAGCAGGAACGGGCGACCGTTGAGGCCGGTGGGCGGTATCGAGGTGTCGATGCTTCCGTCCAGGTCGATCCCGGCCCGTACCCGCTGGTCGGCCACCATGGTGGGGACGGCGGCCGCGCCGCCGATGGAGTGGCCGGCCATGCCGATCCGCTTCGGGTCGATCATGTGCGCGTACAGCCAGGCCGGGTGGCGGCCGACCAACTGGTCAAGCACGAACGAGACGTCCTCGGCCCGGCTCGATTCGATAGCGGCGGGGTCGTTGGTGGGATGGGTGCAGAGCTCGCAGCCGAGTGTCTGCCCGTCGGGGAAGGTCGTCCCGGAGTCCTCGTAGGTGTGGTCGACGAGGGCGACGACGTAGCCGCGGCTGGCCAGGTCCACGGCCAGACCGGTGAGGGTGGCGCGCGGCAGCTTGAAGCCGGGGGAGAGCACGACCAGGGGGTATCTGCCTTGCTCGGGGCGGGCGTTGTCGTAGGCGAAGGTGCGGGTGTCGACCAGTTCCCGGGCCGGGACGGCGCTGTCGGGAATGTCCTCCATATCCAGGAACAACCGGGCTTCCTCGGTGGTCATGTAGGGGGCGGGTTCGCCGCTGTGCGGCCGGGCGGGGTAGTACATCGACACCATCAACTGCCGCGGGCCCGCAGCCGGTACCCAGGGGTCCTGGCGGTGCTCGTCGACGAGGTGCAGGGTGCTGCGGCCGACCGCGTGCGGGCCCGTCGGGCGGGGGAGGTGCAGCTGGACGCTGGACCCGGCCCGGGCCGTCGAAGGGGTGGCAGCGGAGGTCTCGGGGGCGGCGGCGAACGCCGTTCCCGCCGCGGCGATCGGCAGCGGGAGGAGGAGCGCGATTACGGCGGTCGCGGCAGTGCGACGGATTCTGGTCATGAGGTGAACGCTAGGTCGGAGTACGGATTTTGACGTCGCCTCAGAGTTGCACAGTGACCCCAGGGAACACGGGCTCGGCAGCGGGGGTGGCCCCTTAGGGGACTACTTCTGTTCGTCAATTTCTTTGATCCGCAGCCCACTTGCGTCTCGCCGGATGCTGTTGGTTAATGGTCGTCACACACTCGGCCCGTGCCCGGAATCCTGTCGTCCTGCCGCGCCGTACGCCGCGCCGCACGGCGCCCGCGCCAGGTTGAGCTGTGACCGACAGCCTTGGGGGCGCCGATGCAACCGACCGATCCATCGGAACCGGCCGGGGACGGGCCCGCCGCGCCTGCCCCGCCGCCCCCGCCATCGGCCGCACCGCCGATTCCGCCCAAGCCCTGGTTCGCCCCGCACACGCTGAATGTCGCGGTGACTAGGCGCATCCTCTGGATCGGGAACGCGGCCTACCCGCTCGCGGGAATCACCCGGGTCAGCGTCACCGTGATCGTGCCGGCCTACGGCGAGGCGATGCGGCGATTCATGAAGTTCGCGGGGCGCCTCCTGCTCTCCGGGTTCGGCCTCGCCGCGGCGGTGGCCGTCGTGGACCTGGCGAGCCCGGGCCGTTCCAGCGACGACCCGGGACGGCCCGTAGGGTGGATCATCGGGGTGTCCCTGATCCTGCTGGTGCTCTACTTCCTCCTCGACACGTTGCCGGTCCTGCTCAGACGTACGCTCTACGCACTGACCGTCGACACGGCGGGGCCGCCGACCGCGCTGGTTGCCTGGAAGAAGGCGGAGCCCGCGTTCGACTTGGCGCAGGCGATCATCGACGCAATCGAGCACCCGCAGACGGAGTTCCGGCAGTTCATCCACAACACCGTGGTGGACCTGCGGCAGTACCAGTACGGCGACAACGTCAACATCTATGGTGGCCAGGGGAATACGGGGATCATCAAATGAGCAGCGACGACCGCGACGACGGCCCGCGCGTCCACTACGGCGACCAGGTCAGCATCCACGGTGGCAGCAAGCACATCGGCATCCAGCACAACCACGGGCGGGGCGGCGATGAGGGGCTGCCGCCCGAGATCGCCGCCATGTTCGCCCAACTCGCCACCCTGGTCACCCAGCTGGCCGTCGACTCCCGGGTCGGCGACGAGGACCGGCAGAGCCTGACCGAGACCCTGCCGGTACTCAGCCAGCCCGCCAGGGCCGAGCGCCGCCACTGGCGCAACACCCTCTACCTGTTGACCAACCTGGCCCGCGACATCGGCGATGCCGCCGCTCCCATGCTGGGCCTGGCCACCCAGCTGATCTCACTGATCCGCGCCTGAGGCCGGGCTGCCGCACGGCAGTTCGCCGCTGCGCTCCAGCGCCGACGCCCGGGTGCTCCAGCGCCAGTGCCGGCTTCAGTGCCGGCGCCAGGGCCTGGCTCCAGCGCCAGTACGAGTCTGCGAGGCGTCGCCATACGCCGACGGGGCGGGCCCGAAGGCCCGCCCCGCCGTTGTCAGTTGTGGACCGGTAGCGGCCGGCTACCGGCCGCTACCAATCCGGATCAGTGCAGGATCGCGTGCGAGATGGCGCAGCTGTTGGTGTCGTTGGACCAGCTGGCCTGCTCGGCGTAGGTGCCGAAGGTGCCGAACTTGACGTTGGCGGCGCCGCCCGGGGTACCGGGGGAGAGCCAGGCGCACTCGTCGGAGTTCTCCTGGCCGTAGTAGGAGCTGCTGCTCTGGTTGTTGGTCCAGCCGCCGGCCGGGTTCTGGTCGGACATCATCTCGTGCCACTCGTGGCCGAGGGTCATCGTCCAACCGTCAAGGGTGCCGGGGGAGTTGATGAAGCCGACGCCGCAGCCCGCGCCCGAGTCCATGTTGTAGGGCTGGTTGCTGAACGCCAGGTCGCCGTAGGGCGAGTTGACCGCGCCGCCGGTGAGCGAGGAGTCACCGGTGTAGTCGTGCCAGGCGCAGTACTGGTTCTGGTAGTTGTCCGGGTTGGTGCCGTGGGGCGACATGATCACGTAGTAGGCGTCGCGGTTGGCCGCGGCGGTGGTGTTGCCGAAGTGGGAGGCGGCCTTGACGGCCTCCTGGCCCAGCGCGTGGCCCGAAGCGGCGGCCGGCGACTTGGCCGAGTTGTCGTACCAGACGCCGGCCAGCACGCCACCGCTCTGGTACGGGATGAAGTTGGCGTTCGACGGGCAGCTGGTCGCGCCGGCCGCGACGTTCGGGCCGTCACACCACTGGGTCAGGTCGGCCGACCAGGTCTCGCCGCCGGTGCCGATGCCCTTGAACATCTGCTGGGCCGCGCCGGCTCCGCCCTTGCTGTCGCCGGTGAACTTGGCGTTGCCGTTGGAGTCGGTGCTCTTGGTGCCCCACTGGCTGCCGTAGAAGACCAGGTAGACCTTGGAGTGGCCGCTCTGCACGCCGATGCCGTCGATGCCGCCGCCGTAGGACAGCGTCTGGGGACCGGTCGCCGCCGTCGCCGTCTTCGCCGCGTTGGCGTGGCCGAGGGTGGGGAACTCGCCGTGCCGGGTGTGCTGGCCGGCCGAGCTCGCCTGCGAGGCGTCCTGCGGGGTGCTCGCCGAGGCCGGGGCCTGGGCCGCGATGAAGGCGGCGCCGGTGATCATGGTCAGCGAGGCGATTCCGGCAAGGAGCTTGTGGCTCGCACGGCGCTGCTGGGGGTGACCCATGGAATGGTGTCCTCTCTGCGGTGCGCTGACTCTGGGGGAATCGGCGCAGTCGGCCAGCGTGATCCCCCGTGGGGCTGTCACAGCCGCACGGGGGATCACCAACCGGCGTGGGGGAAAACGTGCTTGAGGAAGTTCACGGTGGATCAGACGAGCGGTGCACCACTTGGCCTCAGGTAGCGAACCAGACTTGTTCAGACCAGGTCAATGCCTTGTGCAAAAGACGAAGGCGCCATTACGCATTGCGTTCGCGCCTTCACCGAATCCCACCAAGCACCTAACGAAGCGACGGGCTCTCCTTGGCAGTTGGCGTCACCGGGTTTGCCGAGCCCGTGACCTGAGAGTGCGACGGCGAGGGGCTCGGCGCGGCCGGTGAGCCGCTGGGCGAGGGGGAGCCGCAGCCCGGTGCGGGGGAGCCCGAGGGCGGCGCGGACGGGCCGGTCGCACTGGGCGAGGGCGACGGCGTGCCGGTCGGGGTGGCCGTCGGGGAGGGCGTGGCCGTCGGGGACGGCGTACCGGTCGGCGAGGGCGCGCCGGTCGGCGCGGCCGAGGTGCTTGCCGTGGGCGACGGGCAGCCGGTCGGCGTCGGCGCCGGGGTGGAGGGCGACGGGGACGGCGAGGCGGTCGTCGGCGAACCACTCGGCGAAGGAATGGCGGTGGGCGTGGGCTTCGGCGTGGGCTTGGGCGTGGCCGGCGGGCTGGCGAACGGCGAAGGGCTGGCCGTGGGCGTCGACGCCGGAGTGGAAGGCGACGGGGACGGCGACGCCCCGAAAGCCGGGCCGGGCACGAGCGGTGACGCCGGTCCGGTCGGCAGCAGCACCGGGCCGGGCAGCGCGGGGCTGTCCGGGCTCGTCGAGACGCCCGTCTGGAAGAACGTCATCCAGGACTTGACGGTGCGAAGGTAGTCGTCGGAGTGGTTGTAGCCGAGGACGGCCTGATCGAGCTGGGCCGGCACGGCCAAGTCGCGCCCGTCCGCGCACAGGTAGCGGCCGGCGGCCAGCGCCGCGTCCCAGATGTTGTTGGGGTCCGCCACACCGTCACCGTTGCCGTCGGCACCCCAGGTCGCCCAGGTGGACGGGATGAACTGCATCGGCCCGACGGCCTGCGCCCACACCGTGCTCTCGCCGTACTTGCCGCCATCGCTGTCGGGGATCGCGGCGTTGCCGCCGGTGCCGTCGAGCAGCGGGCCCAGGATCGGCGTGTAGGTCGCGCCGTTGGCGTCGACCCGGCCGCCGTCGGCCTGCCCGGACTCCACCTGGCCGATGCCGGCCAACAGTTGCCACGGCAGGTGGCAGTCGGGGGTCGACAGGGCGAGGGACGCCTCGGCCTTGCGGTAGGCGGCGAACACGGTCGCCGGGAGTTGGGCCCCGCCCATGACCGGGACCACCGGCTGCACCGGGCCGGGGCTCGGCGCGACGCCGGCCGGAGTCGGCGGCTGGGGCAGGCTGCGGTGGGCACCACCGTCCAGCGCCTGCCCGGGTGGCAGGGCCACCGCGCCCACCGGGGATTCGGCACCCAGCGGCGGCGGCGCCGCAGCCAAGGGTGCCGTGGGTGCGGCTACTGCGGCGAAGGTGACGACCGCCCCCGCTGCCCGTAGCACGCGCTTCCGTATCCGCCCAGCCATTCGGTAGTTCCCCTCTCGACGATCACGCGGTCTGTACATGGACGAACCAACGGCACATCAGGTTCCACCCTAGGCGGGCACGGCGGCGGCGAGGGCGCCATTGCGCATCCTCGCCCCGGACCGGCACCGCCGGTGAGCTGCTGTGCGGCCCCGGCCTTACGGGGAGGTAAATAAGATTTGGATGCTACTTTCTGCGAATGCTCTTGGATGCCCGTCAGGCCGGCCCCGCTACGGCGGGAGCGCACCCGGACCGCCGCCTTCGCACCCGGTGGGCGCTGGCGACCGCCGTCGTCGGTGGCGCGCTGCTGTTCTGCGCGTTCCCCCCGATCAACGCGTGGCCGCTCGCCCCGGTCGGTGTCGCCCTGCTGGTCGTGGCGGTGGCGGGGCAGCGGATGCGCACGGCCGCGGGCATCGCCCTCGTCTTCTCACTGGTCTTCTTCGGTCTGCTGGTCCGCTGGTTGTCCGGCAACATCGGTCTGCTGCCCTGGGTGGCACTGAGCGTCGCCGAGTCGCTGCTGCTGGCCGCGATGACCGCGCCGCTGCCGCTGCTGCTGCGGCTGCGCGGCCGGGTACCGCTGATCGCCCTGTGGTGGACGGCGACCGAGGCGGTGCGCAGCCGCCTGCCGCTCGGCGGGTTCCCGTGGGGGCGGCTGGCGTTCAGCCAGGCCGACTCACCCGCGCTGGGGTGGGCCCGGGTGGCCGGGGCGCCGGCCGTCACGTTCGTCGTCGCGCTCGTGGGCGCCGCGATCGCCGGGCTGGTGCTGGCGCCGCCCACGACCCGGCGGCGGCTGTTCGCGGCCGGCTGGTGCGTCGTCGCACTGGCGGTGTCGCCCGCGATCCCGCTGCCGAGCGCGGCCGGCAGCAGTCCTACGGCGGCGGACAAGACCGCGTCAGGCAACTCGATTTCGGCGGACAAGACCGCGGCCGGCAGTTCCACCGCGGTGCTCTCGCTGGTCCAGGGCAACGTGCCGCGCGAGCGCTCGCTCGCGGAGCAGGCCCGCATCCAGCAGGTGACGAGCAACCATGCCGACGCGACCCTGAAGCTGGCCCAGGACATCCACACCGGCAAGGTCCCGCAGCCGGACCTGGTGCTCTGGCCGGAGAACTCCACCGACTCCGAGCCGCGCACCGACCCGGCCCTGAGCTTCCTGATCGACCAGTCGGTGGCCGCCGTCAACCGGCCGATCCTGGTGGGAGCCATCCTCGACGGCCCGCAGGGCCAGACCTACAACGCCGGCCTGCTCTGGGACCCGCTCAACGGCCCCGGCCCCTGGTACGCCAAGCGCCAACTGGTCCCGTTCGGCGAGTACATCCCGCTGCGCAGCCTGTTCGGCGGCCTCGGCGACCTGCAGCTGATCCCGCGCAACTTCACGCCGGGCAGCCAGACCGTCATCTTCAACACCGGCAACATCCACCTGAGCGACGTGATCTGCTACGAGATCGGCTACGACGGGCTGGTCCGGGACGGCGTGCGAGCCGGTGCCAACCTGCTGGTCGAGCAGACCAACGACGCCGCCTTCACCCGCGACGGCAGCCCCGACGAGACCGACCAGCAACTCGCGATGGCCAGGCTGCGGGCCGTCGAGCACAACCGCTCGGTCGCCGTGGTCTCCACCACCGGTGTCAGCGCGGTGATCCGGCCGGACGGCACGGTCGCCGCCCAGACCGGGCTGTGGCAGCAGCAGACCCTCACCGAGCGCGTGCCGCTGCGGACCGGCCTCACCCTGGCCGACCGGGTCGGCGCATGGCCGGAGGCGGGGGCGCTCACCGCGACCGTCGCCGCCCTCGCGTGGGCCGCCCTTCGCAGTCGTCTGGGCCGCAGCCGCAAGGGCCGCCGCAGCGCGGCAGCGGGCTCGGCCGAGGCCGGAGTGCAGGGGTAGGGTGGAACGCATGCCGACGAGTCTTGTCCTCCCACCGCCCGCCGCCTGAGCGGGCGGCCAGGCCACGGATGACGTGAACCCCCGGGTGTCCCGGGGCGGTCGGTGCTGCCCGCAGACGAGAGCACGCGACCATTTCTCGTCCCCTGTGGGAGACCTCCTTGTCTGCGACACCCCTGTCGGCTCCGCGTACCCTCACCGTCGGGCGCGGCCTCTGCTACCTGCTCGTCTCCGCCACCTCCTGGGGCACCGCCGGTGCCGCCGCCGCGCTGCTCTACGGGCGCAGCGGCCTGGGCCCGGTGGCGCTCACCTTCTGGCGCTCGGCCGGCGGGGTGGCACTGCTGCTGCTCGCCTGCGCGGTGCGCGGCCGGCGGCTTCCCAAGCGGCCGCCACTCGGCCAACTGTCCATCAACGGCCTGGGATTGACGCTCTTTCAGATCGCTTACTTCGAGGCCGTGGCCGGCACGGGGCTTGCCGTCGCCACCGTGGTGACGCTGGGCGCGGCGCCGGTCCTGGTGGCCCTCGGGGCGCGCGTACTGCTGCGGGAGCGGCTGGGCCTGGCCGGGGCGACGGCGGTGGCCGGGGCGGTCACCGGCCTGGCGGTACTGATGCTGGGCGGCGCGGGCAGCGGGGCCGTGCGGCCGGGCGGGGTTGCCTGGGCGCTGGCGTCGGCCGCCGGGTACGCCTGCATGACGCTGTACGGGCGCCGGTCGGCGCAACGCGGCGTCACCGCCGACCCGTTGGCCAGCACCCTCTACTCGTTCCTGGTCTGCGCGGTGCTGCTGCTTCCGTTCGCTGCCACCAGCGGATTGCTGCCGCAGACCGAGGGGTTGGGCCGGACGGTGCTGCTGCTGCTCTACATCGCCGCCGTGCCGACCGCGCTCGGCTACGGCCTGTACTTCGCGGGCGTGGCCGTGGTCCGCGCCACGACGGCGTCGGTGATCGCGTTGATCGAACCGGTGAGCGCGGCGGTGATCGCCGTGGCGCTGCTCGGCGAGCACCTGGCGCCGGCCACGGTGGCCGGGACCGGGTTGCTGCTGCTGTCGGTGACGGGGCTGGCGCTCGCGGAGGCGCGGGGCGCGGGCGGGGGCCGGGGCCGCCCCAGCAGCGTTCAACGCCGCTGAGACGAGGTGACCACCGGGTGGGGCGACTCATCGGGCACATGGTTAACCTCAAGCCCGGTCATTCATGGCCGGGTCGTTGACCGGCCAGCTTCAGGCCGGGGCGCGCGGCGATGGCAGCGGCCGACGGGACAGCACTGCTGTCGGCCGACGGACGGGCCAGCCCCATGCGGCTTATGGTGTCCGGAAATTGCACGGCCGCCGGCTCACCGCCGTCGTTGCGGTAGCGTGCCCGGATGGCCATCTCGACACGCAAGGCGGTCCTCGCGGACCGCGCCAGAGTGCTCGCCCTGATCGACAGCGCTCGGGGTGACGGACTGTCCGCGCTCGAGCGCGCCGAACAGGGTTTCGTGCAGGGGCACTTCGACGAGCACAAGCTCGCCTCGATCGAAGCCACCACGGGCATCTACGTCGCCGAGGAGGACGGGCAGATCGCCGGCGCCGCCCTCACCAGTGCCACGTCCGTGATCGACGAAGGCCCGCCGCGGCTGACCGTGGACGCGGCGTTGCGCGCCGGCCTCGCGTCGAGCGCGGACCGGCTCTACCTCTACGGGCCGGTGGTCGTGGACCGGGCTTTCCGCGGACGCGGAGTCGTACGGAGTCTGTTGCGTGCAGTCGACGCGAACCTCAGCGAGCGCTTCGACCACGGGGTCCTGTTCGTGGAGCAGTCCAACGACAAGTCGCTTGCGGTCCATCGACACCTGGGCATGCACGAAGTAGCGGAATTCGCCGTGGCAGACCGCAAGTACACGGTGTTCAGCTTTGCGTCCGGCACCTTCTGCGATCCACCGGCGGGGTCGTCTTCGTCGTCTTCGTCCTCTTCGTCGTCCTCTCCCTCGTGATGCCGTAAGCGCCCGGGTAGACCCCTCCTCGGCGGCGGCAACGGTAGGACTTGGCGGACTGTCGACCTTGCCGATACCGCGCCTTTGCCCGCACCGGCCGAAGCACAGTTCGACCGGTGCGGGCTTCGGGTAGGCGGTTCGTATGCATCGCATAAATGCGCTGAGTCACGCTGCTGACCTGTCACAATGGTCAGCGCCTCGGGAGGAGACCCGACCTCCAGGGCAACGGGGAAACCAGGGGGAAGTACATGAACGACATCAGCGTCCACCCGGGTACGCTGCGGACTTCGGCAGACGGCCTGCAGACCACCGCCGGGCAGGTCGGGCCGGCCGCCGGGCACTGGCTCGACGCCAGCGCCACCGCCGCGGCCTCCATGGCCGGCTGGCAGTCCGGACCCGCGCTCAAAGACTGCGCGGACAACTGGCAGACGCACATCAAGTCGATCGTCGACCAACTTCACACTTATGCCGGGCAGTTGCGTGATTCGGCGCAGTCCTACGACGCGGCCGAGCAGGAAGCCAACCGGCGGATCACCGAGGCTCTGACCGACCTGAATTCGACGGAGAGCTGATCGTGGACATCGCAACTCTCAAGGCTGCCCGGAGCGGCGACGTCGATGCCGCCGCCGGCGGCTGGATGTCCCTCTCCAAGGAGTGCTGGCAGGCCGTCAACGACATCCACGACAACGGTGTCGACCCGCTCAAGGCGAACTGGAAGGACCGCGTCGGCGCCGCCGCCGGTCAGAAGCTCGAGGAGCAGGCCCGCGCCCTGGAGGCCGGTGCCGACATCATGCGCGGCGTCGCCATGGTCCTCGACGGCCTCGGTGCCGAGATCAACCGAGCGCAGTTGTTGCTGAACTCCGCGCTCTCCATGGCCAACGACTACGGGCTGACCGTCGACGAGACGTCCGGAACGGTCCACGCGGCCTCCGGTGGCGCGGACTCCTCCCTGGACTCCGTCGTCCAGGAGGTCAACGCCATGGTCCAGGAGGCGCTGCGCGAGGCCACCCAGGCCGACCAGCAGGCGGCCGCCGAGCTCCAGAAACTCGGCAACGCCACCTGCGAGACCGACCCGGACAAGGCGCTGAACGACCTCCAGAACGAGGCCTCCCAGGTCGAGCTGAACGAGTACAAGGGCGGTATCCCCGACGGCCAGGACCCGCGCCTGGTCGCCGACTGGTGGAAGGCCCTGCCCGACGACCAGCGCCAGCAACTGATGCTCTCCAACCCGGTGGAGCTGGCCAACCTCCCCGGCATCCCCGACGACGTGAAGCTGCAACTGCGCGGTGGCCCCGGCGCCAAGTACGACCGGGTCAAGACGGTGCAGTGGGCGCTCGACCACTGGAACGACCACAGCGTCGACAGGTTCGACGACAACTGCACCGACTTCGCCTCCGAGGCACTGCTCCAAGGCGGCCTCAAGCCCAAGTGGGACTCCTGGTGGGGCTGGCGCGGCGACGACACCTGGGGCCGCAGCGACGACCCGGGCAGCGACTGGCTCTCCCAGCGCACCGACTACTCGAAGAGCTGGGCCGGCGCGCAGAACATGCACGACTTCATGATGCGCCACGGCGGCCAGGAGGTCCCGCCGGACCAGGTGAAGCCCGGAGACCTCGTCTACTACGAGGAGGACTCCAGCCAGGACTCGCAGGACGGCAAGGGCGTCATCCACCACACGGCGGTCGTCACGGCCGTGACCCCGGACGGCGACATCCGCTACACCCAGCACAGCGGCGACCAGCGGGACGTCAGCATCGGTGGTCGCATGGACGCCTTCCAGGAGGGGCGCGGCCACCAGAAGCTGCACTTCGTGCGCGTGAATCCGGACTGGTGAGAGACAGTGATCGACGCCGACGTCAATCGGACACCCGGGTGGCTCAAGGCCCGGTACTCCCTGGTCCTCGTCCTTGCGGCCTGGGCTTGCACCGTTCCCACACTGCTGGCGGACGATGACATAGGAGCGCTGCTGCGCAAGTGCCAGGACAGCCCTGGCGCTCCGGGCTACGTGCTGCCCCTCGCCTGGGCCGGTCTGGTGCTGGGCATCGCTGCTGTCTGCTGGGGCGGATGGCAGTTGGTCGCGGTGATGCGGGCGAAGTCGCACCGGCCCAGCGGCGGGCACGCCCTGCTCTACGCCGTCCTGCCCGTGGCGGTCATCGCCGCGCTGCTCCAAGCGGCGGTGCTGCAGACGGCGGTCAAGGACTCCCACCCGCGACCGAGCCCCTGCTTCGGCAGCGCGCGACTCGCGACGGATTGGACTGCGTCGTCAATCGGCCTGCGGGGCCACGGGGTTGGGAGCGCGAGGCAGGTGCCGGGGTTGTAGTGGTCGATGGCGCGGCTGCCGTCTCAGGTCATGCCTGATGATCTGTGCGCTGCCGCGCCCAGTGATCAATCGCCGAGCAGTAGTGCGGCGACCGCCTCCGGGGCCTCGTGCATGGCGTCGTGGCCGGTCGGGAGGTCGTGGACCTGCCACTCGGGATCGGCTTGGAGTCGGCTGCGGAGTTCAGCGAACGGCGTCCGGTCCTCCCATCCCGAGCAGTAGATGAACTCCCGACGGGGGACCTGGGCGAGCGCGCCGGTGAGCCGGATCGTCTGCAGGAACGAGGCGAGGGGATGGGGGCGGCGGCGGGGATCGCCGCCGCCCGGCGGTCGGACGGCGTAGCCGGTGGCCGCAGCGCCGGCAGCGAACACGTTCCGGAAGTGCTCGTTCGTTGACGACCAGCACGACTCGCCATCGCGCGGTACGTAGGCGTCGAGGTGCACCAGTCGTGAGATCCGGCCCCCGGCGCGATCGGCGGCGGCGGCGACCACCATCCCGGCGTAGCTGTGGCCGACCAGCGTCGCGTCGGTGATGTGCGCGCGATCGAGGTGCCGCAACACGTCGTCGGCGTGCGTGTCGAGATTGGCGGCCGCGACCGTCGCGTAGTCGTCGTCGGGCCCTAGACCGGTCAGGGTCAGGGCATGAACGGTGTGACCGGCACGCTCCAGCAGCGGAACCACTGCCTCGAACGACCAGGAGCCCTTCCAAGCGCCGGGCACGAGGACGAACGTCGCCATGCGTTTCTCCTTCTCTCTCAATCTCACTCAAGCCGCAGCACCGAGGCACGCTGCCTCGATGCCATGTGGTCCGCTCGGGCGCTGTCCGCGACTGAAGGCCACGTGGCATGGAAGTAGTGTCACCAGATCAAGATGTGGCTTGTTAGCGATAGGACGCCAACTGATGCCTGTTCACGGCCAACCTCGCCGGAACGCCGGTGTGACGTCACAGATGTGGCCGTCTGGCGGGCGCCACCTCTGGCCGTCCGGCGGAACGAGCGCACAGCAGTCGCATGCACGGGGACACCTGGTCTACGCAGCCAGCGGCGTCCTGGCAGTTCACACCCAGCGCGGCACGTCGATCGTTCCCGCCAACCGGGTCGCCTGGACCCCCGCCGAGTTCATGCACTACCACCGCGCCCACGGTGACACCGATATGCGGATCGTCTTCCTCGCGCCATCCCTCGCCCGGCTCATACCAGGCCATCCCGCCGTGTTCCTGGCCTCCGGCCTTGCCCGCGAGGTCCTGCTCGCCCTGACCAGGCCCCGAGCTTGCGGGGATGCCGCGCCCGACCACAGCCGCTCCGCGCGCTCCCGCCTCCATCGCGTCCTCGTCGATGAACTCCGCGAAGCACCCGAGGAGCCACTGCACCTGCCGGAGCCACGGGACGACCGACTGCAAGCCATCGCCCGGATGCTGCACGAGACGCCGGACGACAACGCAACGCTGGCCGAACTCGGTAAGACGATCGGAGCCAGCAGTCGCACCCTCAGCCGACTGTTCCGCAGCGAACTCGGCATGACCTTCTACGAGTGGCGCACGCAGCTACGCATCCATCACGCACTCGTGCTCCTCGCCGACGGCCACGACACCACCCAAACCGCCTACGCCTGCGGATGGGCCAACCCCAGCGGCTTCATCGCAGCGTTCACCAACATCATCGGCACGACCCCGGGCCGCTACCGAGCCGGCCGCGGGACCACCGCCCACGCATCTCAACTCCCCGCAGTGGTCGAGTCGTCGGGGTGAAGCGGACTCGCACCCGGGCCGATTCGGTCCGCGCTCGGAGAGGAGACGACCCCCGCGTGCCTCGCGATTCCCGCACAAGTACAGAGCCGAAAAACGGCCCAGGACATCTGTTCCGGGCCGTTTTCCTGTAGCGGAGACGGGATTTGAACCTGCGACAACTGTGGTCACCGCGCGGTCGGTTGGTTCAGCGGGCGGCGGCCAAGTTGGTGGTGATCGTGGCGTGGAGCTCCCTCATGGCGGCGAGGGTGGCGTCGAGGTCGGGGACGGCGGGGCTGGTCTGCTGGGTGACCTGGGCGTCGAGGGTGCGGCCGAGGGCGTCGAGGTCGGCGAGCGCGGCTTGGTGGTCGAAGGGGTGGCCGTGGTTCATGGGGTTCCGTTTCCGCTTCTGGGCGTGGTGAGTAGTCGTGCGGCGGGGCCCCGCACGGGAGTTGGGGTGGGGCGGGGTGCTCAGGTACCGCGCAGGGCGGCGCGGTGGAGCATGCGGTTGGCGCGTTCGAAGCCGAACAGGCACCAGGGGATGGCGACTTGGAGTCCGCCCTTGGTCGTGATCAGCGGCCCCGGGGCGACCAGGGTGAAGCGGGAGCAGCAGTGGCAACGCCCAGGACCCCAGAGGTCGTTGGGCGGGAGGGGGATCGGCCAGCTGCTCATCGGCGAGCCCTGCGGGCGCGGTGGCGCTCGGCCCATTCGAGGAACGGCCCGCCGGCGATCACGCAGATCATGAGGAGCGGGGCTGCGGTGTAGCAGAACGCGGTGACGCGGGTGGAGAGCGGGGAGGTGGCCAGGAGCAGGGCGGCGACCAGGCCCGCGCCGAGGCTGAGGGTGAGGGCAGTGGCGGTGGCGATGGTGACGCAGGCGGCACGGGAGGGCATGGACGTCACCGCGCCGAAGGGGTCGGGGAGTTGTCGGCGGGTTCGATGAGGTCGGCGGAGACCTCCCACTCGTAGCCGCCGCGCGGGGGCCGGAGGTAGACGGTGGGGTGCTTCTCGTAGCCGGGGCCCATGTAGGTCCCGATGCGTCCAGTGGTGAGGTCCCGGACGAGCTCTCCGGGGTGGGGGGCGTACGGCGCGCGGGGAGGGTGCGCAGAGGTCGGCTGAGCGCTCATTGGGTCGCTCCTTTCAGTGATCGTGCAGTAACAGGATCGGCATCAGGGCGTACGATCGCCAGTACTTCCACGTTGACTGTTCTCCTATGTTTAAGGAGCGTCCGAATATGACCGAGGTCGAAAATGACGCGTCGTCATCGGCTCTGGTGCGCTTCGGGAGCGAGCTCCGCAGGTCACGACTGGCGAGGCGGTGGTCTCAGGTCGAGACCGGCAAGCGGATGGGGTACTCGAACACCCTCATCTCGTACCTCGAAAGAGGACAGCGTTCCCCAACAAGGCCGTTCGCTGTTAAAGCTGATGAGGTGTTCGGTACGGGCGATCTGTTCCTCGAACTGTGGCGGCGCTACACACGTGCCGCCCAACTGGAAGGCTTCGCTGAGTTCGCTGACGCCGAGGCTCGGTGCCGACGGCTGCGGGCGCTGGCGCTGACGGTAGTTACGGGACTCCTCCAAGTGCCGGACTATGCCTGGGCGCTGGCGCTAGCTGCCGTGGAACGTGGTGCCATCACACGCGCAGCGGCTGAGCAGCGCGTGGAGTTCCTGCTGACGCGTCAACAACTCCTGGTGCAGAAGTCGCCGCCCATCGTCCATGCTGTGTTGGACGAGAGCTGCCTGGCGCGACCGATTGGCGGGCCAGTTGTGATGGGCAAGCAGCTCGATCACCTGGCTGAGCTGGCAGCCCGGCCGAACATCACCATCCAGGTGGCGCCCTTCTCGCTCGCCGAGAACCTGCCGTTCACGTTGCCAGTGATCCTTCTTGATCTGCCGGACAGCTCCGTAATTGGGTATGCCGAATCGCAGACCCAGGGTCATCTTGAGCGTAGGCGCCAGACCGTAGCGGGATGGGAGAGAGAGTACGATCAGCTACTGGTGGAAGCGCTGCCCAAAGCGGCCTCCCTGGCACTGATCCGCAAAGCTCGAAGGGGGCTTGCTCCGTGATCCCTGACCTGTCCAACGCTTTCTGGTTCAAGTCGTCTCACAGCAACAATGGCGGTGAGTGCGTAGAGGTGTCCGCTAGCCTCCCTAACGCTGTGCCTGTCCGCGACTCCAAGAACCCTGAGGGCCCGGCCCTGGTGTTCACCTCCCAGGGCTTTGCTGCCTTCGTCCGGGGCGTGAAGAGCGGTACCTTCGACGCTGCCTGATCATGCCTCAGGTCAGTAACCCCCTGGCTCGCCCGACTCCAGGCGAGCCAGGGGTTTCCTATATCCGCCCACCGGTAACCGATAGGAGTACCGGCTCGACCCGCGTGGTACGAAAGGACGTTCGCCATGAACAAGTCCCCCGTCACCTGGTTCAAGTCGTCCTACAGTGACAACGGCGGTGACTGCATCGAGGTCGCCCTCGGCATGACCTGGTTCAAGTCGTCCCACTGTGACAGGGGCGGTGACTGCATCGAGGTCTCCGCCAGCCTCCCCACCGCCGTCCCCGTCCGCGACTCCAAGAACCCGGACGGGCCCGCCCTGGTCTTCAGCCCCGAGGGCTTCGCCGCCTTCGTCCTGGGTGTGAAGCGTGGTGCCTTCGCCGCTGATGCCTGACAGCGCGTCAGGCTGAGCAGTCGCCTGCTGCGCACATGGGAAAAGGTCGATCGATCAGCCGCCGGCCGTTGCGATGAGGCGCCGCAGCGAGGCGTGGCCGGGTGGGCCCCAGGTGGGCTTGCCGCCGGGGCGGCCGTGGTCGCCGGCGTCTCCGATGAGGATGCAGGCGAGGGCTTTCAGTACCGCGTAGCCGCGGGCGCGACGCAGGGTCGCTGCGTCCGGCGTCGGCTGGTACGCGGCATGGAAGCGGTCGGCGGCGCCGTCCGGCAGCAGGAGCCACGCCGCGGCGAGGTCGCAGGCGGGGTCGCCTGCGCAGAGGTCGCCGAAGTCGATCACGCCGCAGAAGGTGCCGTCTGCGGTGAGCACGTTGGCCGGGTGCAGGTCGGCGTGGAGCCACAGTGCCGGGCCGGCCCAGGCAGGCGCCGCGGCGGCGTCCTCCCATACGGCCAGCACCGCGTCCGGGTCGGGGAGCAGCCCCAGCTCGGTGGCCGAGGCGAGCTGCGCGGCGAACCCCTCGGCGTACTCGGCCAGCGGCCCGCCGCGGTAGCGACCGGCGGGCGCCCCGGTGGGAGCGGGCCGGTGAAGGGCCGTCAGGAAGGCGGCCAAGGTGTCGGCCGCCTCTTCGGCGCGCGTGGCGGGGGCGCGGTCGGCGGGTTCGCCCTGCAGCCAGGTGGTGACGATCCAGGGCCGCGGAAACCGCTCGGAGGGCTCACTGAGGCGCTGCGGGACGGGGACCGGTAGCGGAAGCCGCGGGGCGAGGGCCGGCAGCCAGGCATGCTCCTTGCGCAGTAGCGCATCGGCGGACTCCGTCGCCCAGGGCAGCCGCACGGCGAGGTCGTCGCCGAGCCGCCACAGCTGGTTGTCCCAACCGCGCGCACCGAGCCGCAAGGGGTGATCGGCCAGGTCGGGGTGCTGGTCGCGCAGCAGCTCCCGGACCAACTCCGCAGTGATGTCCATCTCGGTGTGGGTCATGCGGAGCAACGGTAGTCGGGTGCGGGTAACGAGCGTGTCACAAGCCCAGGCGGAGCGATCCCGCTGATCGGCCTCTTGCATACGAGGTATGCATACTCGGTATGCTGCTTCACAGGGCTCGACGAGTCCGCCCCGCCGACGGCGCGCGCAACTTCCGTGCGCCCGCCCATGCCCCGTGATGCCCCGAACCACTGGGATGCGTCCGAGCGGAGGTACCTGATGCAGCGTCATGTTTCGCTATCTGCTGACTGGTTGGTGAATAGACAAATGAGTGGCACTCTCTCCGAGTCGGAGATGGCACCGACCGCCCTGAGGCCCCCCGCCGGCAAGGCGGCCCGATCGAAGAGCGCTCGGCTCGGCTGGCTGGACGGCCTGCGCGGGATCGCGGCGCTGCTGGTGGCGATCCACCACTTCGGGCTGGCGGACTGGATCCCCGGGGGAAAGGACTTCGAGAAGCACTTCGATCTCGGCCTCTACCCGGTGATGCTGTTCTTCCTGGTCAGTGGCTACATCGTGCCCGCCTCGCTGGAACGGCGCGGTGACGTCCGGGGGTTCTGGGTGGGCCGGATCTTCCGGATCTACCCGCTGGTCATCATCGCCGTCACGCTGGCCGCCGTCCTGCTGCCCCATGACTACTCGGCCGTGCCGTCGCAGGTCACCGACCGGCCGTTCTGGGCGTACCTGGCGAACCTCACGCTGCTGCACGAAATGACCAACATCGCCAGCGCGTTGGGCTCGATGTGGACGCTCTGCTACGAGATGGTCTTCTACTTCTTCGTCAGCGCGCTCTTCGTCAACGGCCGCCACCGGCAGAGCGCCCCGGTCTCGCTCTTCTTCGCCGGCGCCGCGCTGCTGCTCGGCGCCTGGTGGAAGCCGCAGTTGGTCACACCCAAGGCGCCGTGGGTGGCTCCCGGTCCCACGCACCACATCATCGTGGCCACCGCGCTGCTGATGCTCACCGGCCTGGTCCTGATCATGCTCGGCCGCCCGCAGCTGATCCGGATCGGCGCCATGGTGCTCGGCGGCCTCGGTGCGGCGCTGCTCTTCATCAACGCCCGCTCCACCTTCTTCGAGAGCATGACGATCCTGGCCACGATGTTCGCGGGGACCGTCATCTTCCGCGCCGAGCAGCGCCAGATCGACCGCAGCCTGGCCTGGATCTGCTGCGCGTTCGTGCTGACCACCGGCTTCCTGGTCGGCTACTTCTACGACAACCCGGATGCCCAGAAGATCACCTGGACCGGCAGCTGGCAGGGCTTCTCCCTCGCCTACGTGGGAGCGTGGGCGACCTTCGGGCTGGGCATGCTGCTGCGCAACCGGCGCTGGCCCCGGGTGCTGACCTGGCTTGGCAAGATCAGCTACTCGGTGTACCTGGTGCACCTGCCGGTCCTCTGGGCCACCTGGTGGTTCAAGGACAAGGTCGTCCACTTCCCGGACAACGGCCCCGGCCGCTGGCTGCTGCCCGCGTTCTTCATCGCGATGGTCCTGCTGTTCAGCGAACTCACCTACCGGCTGGTCGAGATACCCGGCCAGAAGCTCGGCAAGCGGATCGCCGCCGCTCTGAACCGCCGCACCGGCGACACGGCGGTTACCGACTAGGGCAGCCAGGGCTTCCAGTGCCCGCCCGCTGCAGAGACGGGCTGTGGTGGGCGCCGATCGACATGGGTCGAACGCCTGTTCTAGGATCTCTGTCGATCGTGCGACCAGCCGAGGTCGACATCAAGGGGCGGGAGCGACTCGGGTATGGCAGAGATCGTCTTGTTTCACCACGCGCAGGGGCTGACTCCCGGCGTGGTCGGCTTCGCCGACCAGCTGGGGGCGGCCGGGCATGTCGTCCACACCCCGGACCTGTTCGATGGGCGCACGTTCAACTCCATTGACGAGGGTGTCGGTTACGCACGGAAGGTCGGTTTCGACGAGATCACCGAGCGCGGCGTCCGCGCGGCCGAGGGCCTGCCCGGGGGGATCGTCTACGGGGGTTTCTCCCTCGGGGTGCTCCCCGCGCAGAAGCTGGCGCAGACCCGGCCGGGCGCCCGAGGTGCGCTGCTGCTCTCCGCCTGCCTCCCGGTCTCCGAATTCAGCGCGGCCTGGCCCGGCGGTGTGCTGGTCCAGGTGCACGCGATGGAGGCCGATCCGTTCTTCGTCGAGGACATCGACGCCGCCCGCGCGCTCGTCGCCGGTGCCGCCGAAGCGGAGCTGTTCCTGTACGCCGGAGAGCAGCACCTGTTCGCGGACGGTTCGCTGCCCTCCCATGACCCGGGCGCCTCCGCGCTCCTGACGCAGCGCGTGATCGAGTTCCTGGATTCCCTCGATTCCGTCGACTCCCTCGACGCGCGATGAGCTCCTCTGCGGTGACGATCAGTCAGGCGCAGGCGCGCCGGCTGGCCATCTCGCGGCAGTTGCTGTCCGGGGCCCGGCCGCCGGCCGGCGCCGAGCTCGCGGGCCTGGCCGCGTTCGCGGGCGCCGATGCCGTCGAGTTCGGTGACAGTGACACGGTGCCCGATCGGTGGCGCTCCACGCTGCTCGGATGACCTGACCGCGTTGCGTCAGGCACCATTTCCGGAGCAGGAAGGGCCTAGTGCTCAGTACGGTGCTGGTCGGGGATCCGGCCCGCGCGGCGCTGGCCGTGGGTCGCTCTGACCAGCACTGCGGGGGAGAACCTGTCAGGCCAGCCGGTCCGGAAGCGGGGCGAGGGTGAAGTTGTCCCAGATGAAATGGTCCATCTGGTGCTGATCGCCACTCAGGTTGACGACGCGGTCGACCTTGCCGTCGGCGCGGAAGTGCCAGACCAGGGCCCACATGGTATCCACCTTGCCAAGACCCTCGGTCGTCCACCCACGGTGAATGTCGACCACGTACTCGTCATTCGTGCCAAAGAAGATCGGCTCAGCCTTGAAGCCCGCCTTACCGAGCTGGTCGAAGAAGCTGCGCACCTCTGCGATTCCTCGCTTGGTGCCCGAGAGCGGATGGCGCCCCGGGATCGTCCACTCGATGTCCTCGGCCAGCACGGCGCTCATGCTCTCGGCGTCACCGGCAGCGTAAGCGGTGAAGAACCGCTCAATCGCGTCGACCTTCGGATCCTTCGCACTCATGGAGTCCCCCCAGATAGTTGATCACGTCGTATCGAGGCAGGATGCCACGCCTCAGTGGGCGGGGCCATCGGGTTTCCAGATCACGAGACAGCTCATGCGGGACCTCGCGCGTGCTCGACCGGATGGTCCGTCAGGCGGCTGCGCTGAGGGTGCGTCTGCCCCAACGGACGCCCCTCTTGCATCGGATGCCCGGCGCGTTCGCGGCGTTGGGCGGCCAGGATGTCGGCGTGGCGGGCGTTGGCGTTGCGCCAGCGCAGGTAGAGGTGCAGCTCGCACGTCTGACTGTGTGGCAACTGGTACTGCCCCGACGCACGATCTGCTGCAGCCGCTGCCCCTCCTGGGCGCTCAGCCTGCGAACTTCGACCGGCTCTGCCACCACGCCTCCACGCATTGGATGGGATGTCAGCCCCCATCCAATCGGCCGCCCCAGCCTCGGCGCGGGCAGGAACCCGGGAACCTATGCGGTCAGTGCCGTAGGTCGCGATCAGAACACGTTGATCGCCCCCGGTGCCCGCTCCGCCCGAGTCAGTGCCCGCAGCATCGCGCCCTGACCATGGCGCCGAGTGGCCAGGCGGGACAACAGCGCGAGCACCGGGTCGTAGGCGTCGTCGGCGAACTCGGGCGTGGCCCAACCGAGACTGGCCGCCAAGTCGTCCTGATGTACCACCAGTTCCACCAGCCTGGTGACCAGGAAGTCGTCAAGTCGCAGCGCCCATCCCGTCTGCGGCAGGAACACCGCCTCCGCGCCGGTCCGCTTCGCCAACTCGCCGCGCTGCTCGGCAAGTGCGGCGCGGGCCCGGGTGACCAGCGGCGCCGGACCCTCGGTGCCGTGCTGCTCGGCGCGGGCCCGGATGCCCGCGTTGGCCTCGCTGTCGAGCGGGGCGCCGATCCAGGCGGCGCGCTCGTAGTGGTCCAGCAGCGGGATCGGGGGCTCGGTGGACTCGGGGGCGGTCAACGCCGCCGAGACGCTGAGGACTTGGTGGGCGAGGTGGCCGGCGAGGGCGCCGACCGTCATCTCCGGCAGGGCGCTGGGTTGTTGCCAGGCCGCGGCAACATCAGGATGTGCCACGAGAGTTACCGCTTGCTCGGCGGCGGTCAGGTAGCCGGTGATGACGGTCATTGCTCCTCCAAGCTGGTCCGGGTCAACGCAGAGTGGGTACGTCGCCGCCATGTTGCCACTCGACGGTGACTCCGGGCAGGCCGGCGACCCAGGGGGCGACGAGTTCGGCGAGGCGGGCGGGGTCGGGCGGGGTCTGGCCGAGGCCGATCGCGAACCGGGCCGACGTCGGGCCGGCTTCGAACGGGCGCGGCCAGGCATGGAGGTCGGGGGAGTCCTCGGCGAGGGCGGTGAGCAGGGTCAGCAGCCGACCGCGCATCCGGCCGAGCAGCTTCTCGAACGCCGCGGGGTCGGTGGCCCGCAGTGAGACGGTCGCCCAGCCCGCGTGGCGGCGGTGCAGCGGCGGGCCGGCCAGCAGCTGGTCGGCAGGATCACCATCGCCTTCCGTCAACTCCCAAGCGCGGTACAGCTCCTGGCTCAGCAGCTCCAGCCCGCCTGGCAGTAGCTGACCCGTGCAGCTGCGGATCGGCTCGGACGGTGTCAGCACGGTGCCGGGCCGGTACGAACCGCCGTCCCATGCCCCGAGGCGCACCGGCCGCTGCCAGTCCCAGGCCGCCCAGTCGCCGAAGAACGCGCACCGCAGGGCGTCGCCGTCCAGCTCCGGGTGCGCGCGCACCGTGCGGGCCGCCAGCACGGCCCAGGCCACCCCGGGCAGTCCGCCGAACGGCGCGCTGTCCAGGCCGCGTGCCTTGGCCCAGGCCTTCACCTCGCGGGCCAGCCGGGCGAACGCCGGGTGGCGGTCGCCGACGGCCACGCGCACCGCGTCCGCATCGCTCACCGCACTCAACGCGAGAGCGGCCGACTCCCCGAGCTCGGCGCGCCGGTCCACCGCCTCGGCGGGCGGCAGCGCCCCGGCACCCACCAGCACCAGATCGACGCCGAGCCCGCCGAGCCGGAACCGCAATCCGGGAACCCGGGCACCGACCACCTCGCGCACGGCGGTGCCCGCGGGCAGTACGGCGGCAAGCCGCTGCTCGATGTCGGCGAGCCGCGCCTCACCCGGCAGCACGGCCACCAAGTCCAGGTCGGACCTATCCAGCGCGCACCCCATCCGCCGCGAGCCGACGACCTCCAGCACGGCGCCCGTTGCCGCCAGCGCCCGCGTCACCAGCTCCAGCGCCGCGTCGACCGCCTCCGCATCGGGCTCCTCGCCCGACGGCGGCCAGCCACCCCGCGCCTCCGGCAGCCACCGCAGCTCGCCCGTGCCCAGCGCGACCACGGCACGCGGACGCATCGGTCCGGCGCCCCGGCGGGACAGCAGCACCACCCCGCCGACATCAGCCCACATGGTGTCAAGATGCTGATCCGCAAAAGAGATCACGGTCTGCGGGTCGCTACTCCGCCCAAGGCTCAGATGCGGGGTGAATCCCGGCGCACGCCCCCGGCAGCGCGGGAAGCGCCGCAGCAACTCGTCCCGCAGTGCGGCCCACGGCTCCTCGCCGTCGGCCGCCGGGTCGAGCCAGACCGTCGCATCGCCGTGGTGCTTGAAGCTGTGCACACCCGCCAGTCGGGCCGTGAACGGCGCGACCTCGGCGGTGGCCGCCGCGACCAGCGGAGCCGCGCGGTCGAACGCGGACTCCGGGACGAAGCCGAAGAGCAGGTTGACATGCGGCGGCCAGCGGTGGATCTGGCGGTCGTGCCGGCGGCGCACCTCCTGGATGGCGGGCCACAACTCGTCCGGCGGGAGCCAGGCCACCGCCGTGCGCGCCGTGGGCGCGACGTCGAGCGCGCCGCCCGGCGGGTCGTCCAGATCGAGTTGACTCGCCACACCGTAATGGTCCGACACGAACAGCCCGTCCGGACCGGCGACGCGCCCGAGCAGCTCGGTGGCGGCGACGCGCGGGCCGCCGGGGCGCACCAGGATCCGGTCCAGCCGCGCCGCCCGCCCGGTCAGCGAGGAGATCGCGGCGAGCGGGTTGGCGGTCGGGTCGAAGGTCGGGGTGTGCGAGGCCGCGCCGTGCACCTCGGTCCAGGCGTCGCGCATCCCCAGCGCCGCCCCTGGTCCCTGAGCTCCTTCGCGGCCGTCGTTGAAGTCGCCGACCAGCAGCAGATCGCCCGGGACCCCGGCCAACCCCTCGGCCAGCTCTGCGAGTTCACGCTCGCGCTTGGCCGCGCCGTCGTCCGAGTGGTCGCTGCTCAGGTGGGTCGCCGCGACCACCAGCGGGCCGGTGGCGGTCTCCACGGTCAGCGCGGCGACCGCCTTGTGCGGGCCGAGGCTGTGCAGCGCCGCCTCACGCACCGGCAGCCGACTCAGCAGCAGCAGGCCGTGCTCGGTGACATCCCGGCCGTCCGGGGCGCAGCTCACGGTGTAGTCGGCGCGCACCCAGGGCGTGCGTAGCAGCAGGTCTAGGAGGGCGGGCTCGACCTCCTGCAGGGCGATCACGTCGGCGTCGGCGGCGGCGAGGGCGGCGAGCAGCAGCGGTCGCCGCCGCGCGGTGGCGATCCGGTCGCTGTCGTAGCGGCCCCACAGGACGTTCCAGGTGACCACCCGTGGGCGCAACCCGGCGGTGCCGTTGGGGAGTTCGGGAGCCGCCTCGGCCGCACGCCAGGCACCGGCCGCGTCGTCCCACCGGTAGGCCGGGCGGGCGGTGAAGAACGGCGCGCCCAGTCGGCGCGGTTCGCGGGCCCGGCCGGCCGTGCTGCGGTCCAGCACGTCGAGGCCGGTGGTCCGGTCCCACACCAACTCCCCGTCGGCCTCCACGAACAGCACCCGGTGCCAGGGGATGTCGCCGCCCGGTACGAAGGCCGGCAGCGCTATCCGCTTGGGCTCGGCCTGCCGCCGGCTCACCCCGAGCACGAAGCGGGCCGGGTCGAACCGCGGGTCCCAGCGGACCTGGTGGTAGATCTGCTCGCTGGTGCGCATCAGTGCTCCTCGGTGAACTGGGCGTCGCCGAGCGGCGCGTCGCCGGACCGCCCGTGGTCGAGCGGCGCGTCGCCGGATCGCCCGTGGTCGAACCGCGCGTCGCCGGATCGCGCGGCACCGACCCGCCCGTCGCAGGACCACCCGTGAGCGAACCGCGCGTCGCCGGACCGCCCGTGGTCGAGCGGCACGTCGCCGAAGGGCTCGTCGTCGATCTGCGCGTCATCCCTGTCCTGCACCGTGCCGCCCGGCCCGACGTACCAGGTGCGGTGGGCTTCGCCGGGATACGGCGGGGTGAACCGGCGCAGTTGGGTGGTGAGGGCGTTCTCGGGCACCCGGTGTTCACGGACGGCGTTGCGGCGGCGCAGCTCGGCCTCGTCGGCGAGCAGCACCGCGTGGGTGGTCAGCGCGTCGCGGCGCTGCGCCACCGCGTGCACCTGGGCGCGCTGGTGCCGGTTGAGCGAGGTGGCGTCCCAGACGACCGTGCCGCCCGCCGCCAACGCGGCGTCCAGCCGGGCCAGTCCGTCGCGCAGCACCTCGCCGTTGGCGCGCTGGTCGGCGCGGTCACCCCGGTCGGTCCGCAGCTCGTCCAGTGCTACGAAGCAGTCAACTCCCCTGAGCCGCCGAGCGAAGGCGCTCTTGCCGCTGCCGGACGGACCGACCAGCTGGATCAGCCGGGGAAACCTGCCGTCCCGCCAGCGCCAGGTGGCGGCCGCCGCCTCCGCTGCGGTGCTGAGCCGCCCGGCCGCGAACGCCTCCCGGGCCTGCGCCCAGCAGCGGTCCACCACCTCGGCGTCCAGTCCGGCCAACTCCGCGCGCAGCTCAGTGCGCAGTGGTGCCAGCGGTGCGGGGCCGAGCAGCCCGGCGTCCTCGGCGTGCAGCGCGGACCACTCGACCTGCTCGCGTTCCTCATCGGTTGCCGCGACGGCCGCCGCCACCGCGTGCAGCACCCCGAGATCGGCCGCGATCGCCAGGCGCCGCAGGCCGGTTGGGCGATCCTGGTCGGGGTACGGCCGCATCGGCCGGTCGTGCAGCCCGACCAGATCGGCGACCCGCCGGGCCAGCGGCATGCCGACCACCGGGGCCAGCCGCCCGGCCAGTCGGCCCCGAGGAGTGCCGTGCAGCAGCGCGGCGAGCACACCGGCGAGCCGGGCGTCTCCCGTGCGCCCCAGCACGTCGAGCCGCTCGGCGGCCGCGGCCACCCGGCGCTCCGGCGAACCGAGTTCGAGGCCCCCGGTCACCCCGAGTGCCGCCAGCAGCCGGCCAGGCTCGGCCGCCGCGCCGGAGCGGATCGCCCAGAGTTCGGCGGTCGGGCCCAACTCGTTGGGCACCACCGCCGCGTGCATCCAGTGGGTGCCGGTCTGCACATGGCCGGCCCGGACCCACTTGGCGACCCGTTGCCCGAACTCGGCCCGGGCGAACCCCGCGACACTGCGCACCACATAGCCCTCCTGGCGGTCCAGGTCGAGCTTCAGGGCCCGCAGTGCCCGTTCGTCCAGCACCCCGCGCCACAGCACCGGCGGCACCGGTATGCCCCGGGCGCGTAGCCAACGCACCGTCAGATCCCAGTCCAAGCACCAATCCTGGCCGTTCCAGACGGAGAACCCGTAGAAGAAGCCGGCCAGTTCGCGATACGGAATCGAGTGCCGGGCGTACAGGTTCTCGCCGCAGATCCGCCAACCGGCCGGGATGCTCGGGCCGATCCGGCCCTGCAGCGCCTTGACCCAGGTGCGGGACGGGTGGTGCGCGGAGTCCAGCGAACGGGCGTGCAGGCCGTCCTGGTAGAGGGTGGTGTTCTCACCGTCGAGCTTCTCGGTGACCACCACCTCCAGGCCGCGCAGGCCGGACAGGTCACCGGTGCGGACGTCGTCCCCGGAAGCGCCCGGCGACCAGGGCAGGTGGGGCGTCCGGGGATAGTGCGTGCGCATGATCGACTCCGTGAATGGGCGTGGGTGCCACTGTAGGAGCGGGTGGGAGGCCGGGCCATCGAAATAGCGGGTCCGTCGATCAGTGGTGACGGACCTGTCGAACACCCGGCCCGCTCCGTGGGTCAGTCGGCGAGCGGCTCCCCGAACCAGCTGGTGAGCGCCTCGTGAAGCGGTTTCAGGTCCCCGTCCTGGTCGTCGGCGGCCCAAGCCACGTACCCGTCGGGTCGGATCAGCAGCGCCGCGGTCGACTCACCCGGACAGTCGGCCCGTTGCACCGCCACGCGGTCCCGCCAGCCGTGTGCCGCCGGTGCGAACCGGCCCTCGGCGCTCAGGTCGAGCAGCAACGGCCGTGCGCTGCGTAGCAGTTCGGCGACCCGTGGGCCGCTCAGCGGCAGCTCGGGGACGAACCGCCCGGCCAACGGGTGTACGCAGTCGACCGGATAGCGCAGATCGGAGCCCGCCAGCAGCTCGGCGATGCGGCGGGTGTTGGCCGGGTCGGTCAGCAGTTCGCCGAAGAGCGTCCGCAGCGCCGTGACGGCGGGTCCGGGGGCCATCAGTGCGAGCTGCGCCTGGGAGTGCATGAAGACCCGCTCGCCGACCGGGCGGCGCTCGCTCTGGTAGCTGTCCAGCAAGCCGGGCGGCGCCCAGCCGTGCACCTCGGCGGCCAGCTTCCAGCCGAGGTTGGCGATGTCCTGCAGGCCGAGGTTGAGGCCGGGGCCGCCGACCGCCGAATGCACATGGGCGGCGTCGCCGGCCAGCAGCACCCGCCCGCTGCGGTAGTGCTCGGCCAGGCGGGTGTTTCCGCCGCGGAGGCGGCGCAGCAGGTGCGGGCCCGGGCTGGTCGGAGCGGCGAGCGGCAGTTCGGCGCCCAGCACCCGCCCGGCGGCCTCGCTCAACTCCTGGAAGGTCAACGGTGGTTCGGGACTTCGGGGAGCGTTGGGGGCCTCCTCCCACTCCAGGACGGCGACCAGCGGCTTGCCCGGCTCGACGGCGGCGAAGACGAAGACGCCGCGCTCGGTGCGGTGGTAGCCGGCCGGTGCGATCCGGCCGTGGCCCGGGACCTCCAACGCGCCGGTCCGCTCGTCCACCCAGCCGGCGGGCAACGTGACATGGGCGGCGCGGTGGACCACCGTGGGCCCGCTCACGCCGGGAAAGCCGATGCCCGCCAGCTTGCGCACGGTGCTGCGCCCGCCGTCGCAGCCCACCAGGTAGCGGGCCCGCAGCCGGTACGGGCCGTCGGGGCCTGCCAGTTGAAGGTCGACTCCCTGCGCATCCTGCTCGAATGAGTTGAGCCGATGCCCGCGCCGCACCTCGACGCCCAGCTCCTCGGCCCGCTCGGCGAGCAGGGCTTCCAGCTCGCGTTGCTGAACCGGCAGGATGTGGAGCGGGTTGGGGTCGAGGCCGGTGAGGTCCAGCGGGAACGCACCGAACATGTAGCCGGGCCTAGGTGTTGGTGCGTCCGGGCGCCCGGTGATCCGCTGGTGGAGGCCGCGGTGGTCGAGCAGCCGGACCACCTGACCGACCAGCCCGTTGGCCTTGGGCTCCCGGCTGGGTTCGGTGAGTTGCTCCAGCACCACGGACCGCACGCCGGCCAGGGCGAGTTCGCAGGCGAGCATCAGCCCGTTCGGTCCGCCACCCGCGATGGCCACGTCGATGATCATTGAATTGTCCCCCAGGGAATTGCTGACGATTCGTCAGATCGGTGTGGGTGACGACGGATCGGGCAAGCCGGCCGCGAGTAGCGCCAGTGCCTCGCGCAGCAGTGCGGTGATCGGCACCGGCGGGTCGCAGCGCAACCACTGGTCGCCGGCCGCCTGCTGGGCGGTGAGCACGGCGGACGCCGTCAGGCTCGGGTAGAGGTCCCGGTCGGCGTCGGTGCCGGTGCGCTCGGCGATTGCCCGGGCGAGCTCGATCCGCGCGGTGACCGCGACCCTGGCGAACTCGCCCTGCAGGGCGGGCTCGGCCAGCATTCGGCGGACACCGGCGGTCCACTCGGGGCCCGGCCCCTGGTCCGGCGGACCGTAGGGCGCCAGCACGGCCTCGGTGATCGCCGCCCAGAGCGGCTCGTCGGCCGGGCGCTCGCGCAGGGCGGCGGCGGCCTGCCGGGTGCGGTCCAGGTGGCGGAAGAGGATCGCCTCGTACTTGCTGGAGAAGTAGTTGTTGAAGGTCCGCGGCGACACCCCGGCCGCCGTGGCGATCTCCTCGACCCGCACGTTCTCCAGGCCGCGCTCCACGGCGAGCCGCAGGGCGGCCCAGCTCAGCGCGTCACGAGTGGCCTGCTTCTTGCGCTCGCGCAGCCCGCTCGGGGTGCCGGCGGCGGGATCCGTCGTCATGGCACCACTCTAGCGATTCTTGCGTGCAGCGCAAGATTACTTGGCACGCAAGATTGCGGGACGCGCAAAGTTTGCTCACCTGACGATCGGTCAGCAGAGTGAAGGCATGGATCAGATCAGCCACTTCCGCCGCGAGAGCGCGGCCTTCGAGCAAGCGATCCGCCGGGCGGCCGAGGCCGACGCCGCACCTCTGGTGCCGTCCTGCCCCGGCTGGTCGGCCGCCGACCTGGCGCTCCACCTCGGTGCGGTGCACCGCTTGGTGAGCCAGGTGATCACCGAGCGGTCGTCCGTGCCGCCCCAGCCTGACCAGCGCGCCGCCCACATCCCGGCCGACGCGATCGGGTGGCCGTCGCCCGATCCGGCCGAGCAGCCGTTCCGCGGTCCGGTGGCGCCGGATCTGACCGACTGGTTCGCCGCAGGGGCGGCCGAGTTGGCCGAGGTGTTCGCCACCACGCCGTTGGACACCGAGGTGTGGACATACGGCGCGGACCCGACCGTCGCCTTCTGGCTGCGGGTGCAGTGCATCGAGCTGTCGCTTCACCGCTGGGACGCGGAACGGGCGTTGGGCGAGCCCGGCAGCCCGATCACGGCCGACATCGCCACCGACGCGATCACGCAGAACTTCGAGGTGATGGCGTCGGCCCGCCGGATGATGAAGCAGGCCCCGCCCGGGGCCGGTGAGCGCTACCGGTTCCGCCGCACCGACGGGCCGGAGAGCTGGTCGGTGGAGTTCACCGGCAACGAAGTGCGGCTGGCCCGGCCGGCGGGTGAGGCTGAGGCGGAACTCGCCGGTACGGCAAGCGACTTGCTGCTCCACCTGTGGGGGCGCAGCCCCGCCGAGGAGTTGGCGGTCAGCGGCGACAAGGCTTTGCTGGAGCGGTACTTCACGCTGGTGCCGCACGTCTGAGCTGACACGTGGGCGCCGCCGCCCTTCCTGACCGCAGAGCAGGAAGGGCGGCGGCGCGCATGGAACACCCGCGATCGATCGTCAGTTGACGAAGATCGACGGGCTGCCGGCCTGGCTGGAGTCCACGAACGGCCCGTAGACGCCGCTGAAGTAGGCCGTCGAGAAGCACGCGCTCGGGCCGGTCAGCTTGTTGAACTGCTGGTTGCTGAAGGTGAGCGACGAGTTGGAGTTGTTGCCGTTGGAGGTGAGGCTGCCGGCCGCCTGGTAGGTGCAGGTCACCGTGCCCAGCAGGGTGTTGAGCACCACGGTCGCCCCGATCGGGCCGGACGAGCCGGCGGAGAGGGTGTTGGGGAGGCCGCTGGAGTCACTCATGCTGTCCTTGTACGGCAGATTGCTGAGGGTCAGGCTCTTCACACCGGTGACGCCCGGGGTGTTGACCACCTTGCAGCTGCCGAGGGTGAAGCCGGTGAGTGAGCCGGAGGCGGTGCCGGGCGCGGTCGGGTTGCTGCCGACCGTGCCGGAGAAGGTGGAGCTGGCGCACTGCAGGCCGGTGCCGCCTGCGGTGGTGGAGTAGAGGGTCGCGTTGGTGCCGGAGAGCAGCGAGGCGGTCATGGTGTCGCCGACGGCGACCGCGCTGCCGCCCAGGCTGCCGTAGGTGAGCACCGGACCGGCCGCCGAGGCGGGTATGGCGGTCAGGGCCGTGACGGCGACGGCCGCCAGGGCTACGCCGCCGAGAACCAGGTGGTTTCGCACGAGGGTTACCTCAATTTCTGGGTGGGGGTGGTGTTTCTGTGTGGGGGAGTGGTCTCAGTGGGCCGCGGACGCGTTGAGCGCCGACGTCAGGTCGGACACGCTGGTGTCCAGGGCCAGTGAGGTGTCGGTCTGGTCGAAGGTCACCGAACCCTTGCCGGCGCTGGCGGGCAGCCCCATCGCCAGGTCGATGATCCAGTCCAGGCTGCCGCCCAGCCCGCAGCCGCTGGCGCCCGGCACACTGAAGGTGTTGTCCACCAACTCGGCCCCGGTGAACGAGGCTTCGAAGGCGCTGTAGCCATTGGGGTCGCTGTTCAGTGCCAGCGTGCCGGGGTTGCCGGTCATCGGCGTGGCCGGGGCCGGCGGTGCGGTGGTGCCGGTGGTGGGGGAGAGCACGATCGGCGAGCTGTCGGAGCCGATGTAGCAGTCGTCGCCGAAGAGCAGGTTGGAGAGGTGCAGCTTGATCGGCATCTTGAACACCGGGTACGACTCACCGGTTGCCAGCGGGGTGAAGTTCGTTATCGGGCCCGCCGGTTCGACCTGGGCGAAGATGCTGGTGATGCCGGGCAGGAAGTTGATGATCCCCGGGATGGTGATCTGGGCCGCCTGGGCGGTCATCAGTGGGGCGCCGGTCGGGGCCACGGTGGTGTACTGGTTGGCGGTGCTGCCGTCGGGGAAGTTGACCTGGGGAGCTGACTTGTCCCAGTACGCTCCGAACTGCAGCGTGATCGGCGAGGTGAGCGGCACCGTGGTGCTGCCGATGGTGAAGCTTCCGGCGTTGGTCACCGCGACCACGCAACCGACCTGCAGGTTGCTCGGGTCCTGCATCGCCGGCGCGCTGATCGGGCAGTTGCCCATGCCGGAGTAGATGCCGCCGGGGGTCGCGGCCTCGGCCGGGGTGACGGTGGCGGCCAGCAGGGCGGCCGAGAGCCCTGCCACCGCGGCGGCGAGCCGCCGGCGCGTCGTGTGGGGTTTGCGGAGCTGGTGCGGTGCGGAGTGCGGCAGTTCGGTGCGGGGCATGGCAGCGCTCCTCGGGCACGGCGGGTGGGCCGGCGCGGCAGCCGGACCGTCCCGGCGCCACGGGGGTCCGGCCACTCAGCCGTGGGGATGAGGTTTCGGTCATCGGGTTCGGCGGCTGCCACCGCTTTTCGGCACTTCCTGCGCCATACTGTGTCATCGGCTATTTTGACCGCCAACTCACTGGCAGATCTTGCTAGTTGAAGCCCTAGCTCGATTGGAAACCTGGGAAGGTTTTAAGCCTGGTCCACGCCAGCGTCAAGGGATGGAGCGGAAGTTGCGGAAGAATCTTGAACTAGACGTTACATCAGGCGACTTGATCCTTCCGGGAGTTCGCAGTGGTCGGGATCCGGCCCGCTCGATCCGACGTGGACCGAGTCGGGTGCCGCCCGAGGTGGTCGCCGCCACCCAGCGCGAGCGGCTGCTGGACGGGGTGGTCCACACGGTGGCCGCCTGCGGCTACACCGGGGCCCGGGTGAGCGACATCTGCCAGGCCGCCGGGGTGACCAGGCCGGTCTTCTACGAGCAGTTCAGCGGCAAGGAGGAGGCCTTCCTGGCTGCTCACCGGCATGGCTGCGCGGTGGTGATCCGGCGCATGGAGGAGGCCTTCGCGGCCCAGCTGGACTGGTGTGCCGGTGTGCACGCCGCGCTGCGGGTGATGCTGGCGATCCTCGCCGAGGTGCCCGCGTTCGCCACCATGGCGGTGGTGGAGATCGAAGCCGTGGGACCGGCTGGACGGCTGGCACGCGAGCAACTGCGGGTGCGGCTAAGGCGGTTGTTCTCCGGCTGCCCGCTGGTGCCACCCGGGATCTCGCGCGAGCTGCTGGTGGACAGCGTGGTCGGCGGCGCCTACTCGACCGTCTACCGCTACATCGCGACCGGTCGACAGGACGAACTCACGGATCTGCTCCCGACGTTGTCGTTCGCGGCACTGGCTCCGTTCCTCGGTCCCGAGGAGGCGGCCGAGCAGGTGGCCGCAGCACAGGCGGCCGGTGTCGGCTGGCGGCGACCGCTGCTACCCTGCACGGACTCTTGACCCTCTGCTTACCCCGAGGTAACTTCTCGGCAGCTGTCTTGCCGCCTGATTGATCATCAATTCCTCTGCCAGGGAGGGTGGTTGATCACCCGGCGGGAGCGCTGTCCGCGCCAGGGCAACGCGCGCTGTCCATCACAGGTCCTTCACCAACTCCCTGGAGCAGCCATGGCCGAGTCCGTCGAGCCGACCGCCGAGTCCGCAGAGCCAACCAGCCCAGCATCCGGTCGAGGCCGAGTCCGTTTGAAGCGAGCCGCCCTGATGGGGATCCCCGCCTGCCTGGCGGGTGGAGTGCTGATGGCGCTGACCGCGCAGGGTGTCATCGGCGCCCAGTTCGCCATCTCCGGCATGGCCTTCACCGTCACCGCCGACCAGCTGCAGGGCAATGGGTTCGAGCAGTTCGGCGGCCTGGACAACATGATCCCCAACAGCCCGAACGCCGGTAACACTGGCGGCCAGGTGATCGTCGCGGTCTCCGCGATCAAGTCCGCCTCGCTGACCAACCTGTGCCAGAGCGTCAACCTCGGTGGCACCAACCTGAAGATCACCGCGGGCGACAACGGCACACCGGTGACCGCGGACAGCCTGACCACCGACTCCGACCTGCTCTCCGGCGACGCCTCGTTCAACAACATCGAGGTCGGCGGCGACGCCAGCACCTTCGACAAGGCCGGCGTCCAAGGCCCGGCGGGCGTCTTCGGCCAGCAAGCGGACTCGGTGACCATCAACCACCTGCGGCAGGACAACTACGCCACCACCGCCGCCACCTTCAAGCTGCCCAACCTGCACCTCAGCTTCAGCGACACGGGCTGCTGACGAATGGCCGAGCAGACACCGACACCCGAGCCGAGACCGGCCGCCGGGGAGGCTCCTGAGCCGACCCGGGGCGCCGGGGAGGCTCGGGGCACCGAGGAGACCGCCAGGATCGCGGCGCCGCCGACCGCCGCGCCGGGCGGAACCGGTGCGGACCCGCAGGCCGCCGCGGCATCGGAGGCCACCGTCCCCCACCCCGCCTCGGCGGTCGGGGCGGCGGTTGCCGCGAGCACGGCCGACGGGCCCGCACCGGTCGGCGACCCCGCCGCCCCCGAGGGCGAGCGGAGCCGGGCCGAGGTGCCGACGAGCAAGCAGCGGCGCACCTTCAAGCAGTGGCGCGGCGCCCGCCCGTTCTGGGGCGGGTTGCTCGTCTTCCTCGGCGGGGCCGAGATCCTCTTCACCGAGAAGATGCCGCTGCCGGTGATCATGCACATCGGCATGCAGGGCATGGCCGGCCTCGCGGTGCCGTCCGTGATGGTCCTCTGCGGCCTGCTGCTGATCTTCAGTCCAGGTCAGCGGCTCTTCTACTCGATCCTGTCGGTGCTGCTCACCCTGGCCAGTTGGGTCACATCCAACCTGGGCGGGTTCTTCATCGGCCTGCTGCTCGGCCTGATCGGCAGCATCGTGGCCTTCGGCTGGGTGCCCAACCAACCCGCCCGGCGCCGCCTGCTGCGCCGCGGCACCCGGCCCAGCACCTCCTGAGCCGGCCCCCCGACCTGCCCCCGCGGAGGCCACCCACTCCGCGGGGGCAGGCCCCTGCCGTCAGTCCTTCGCCGCCAACTCGTCGAGGTGGCCGGCCAAGCGCTGCAGCAGCGTCATCAGCTGCGTGAACTCCTCGGCCGACAGGCAGGACATCATCTCGGCCCGCTGCCGCCCGGTCGCCGCATCGGCGCGCCGGTGCGCCGCCGTGCCCGTCTCCGTGAGGGTGATCTGCCCGCCCTCGTCGGTCAGCACCCAGCCGCGCGCGGCGAAGGCGTCGACATGGGGCCGCATGGTCGGCTCGGCGGGGCCGATGAACGCCGCCATGGTCTCGTCGACCTCGGCCACTGTGAGCGGGCCGCAGGCGATGGTGTTGAGCACCTGCCACGAGCGCCGGTTCAGGCCCTGCTCGGCGAGCAGGGCGCGGAAGCTCGCGTCGATCGCGCCGTCGATGTGGCGCAGCCAGTAGCCGAGCGGGCGCTGCTCGCGGACGTTGGGCAGCGAGTGCGCGGTGGCGTCGGTGTCGGTGGTGGTCATGATTGTGGCTCCCCCTAATGCATGTATTTTTACAATGAATGTAACCTAGCATGCATGTCGAAGAGCAAGCAATCGGAGCAGGACGAGGCCGTGGCCGCGGTCGAGCGGGCCATGGTGGCGATCCGCCGCAGTCAGACCCGCCGCTCGCTGGCCCGTCTGTCACCGCCGGAGGGCGAACGGCCCATCGACCCCACGCTGTTCGGGGTGCTCGACGTGATCGAGGGGTGCGCCCGGGCCTGCTCGGTGACGGATGTCGCGGTCGGCCTCGCCGTCGACCAGCCGCGCGCCAGCCGGCTGGTGCAGCGCGCGGTGGCGGACGGGCTGGTGGACCGTGACGTCGACCCGGCCGACGCCCGGCGCACCCTGCTCACCCTGTCCGGGGAGGGGCAGCGCCAGTTGGACCTGGTGCACGGGCGGCGCCGGCAGGTTTTCGCGCGAGCGATGGGGGACTGGCCGGACGCTGACCGGGTCGCGTTCGCTCGCCTGCTGACCGCTTTCGTGGCGGACTTTGCGGCACAACTCCCGGGCAGGGATTAGAAGTTCAGCACGTCATCGATGGGGCGTCGGCTGGGGCGGAAGGGTGCAGGCCCAGGGCGGAGGCCAAGCGGTTGCGGGCGGCGAGTTGGCGGGCGATGCGCTGGTCGAGGACGGCCAGGCGGTCCAGGGCGATCCGGCGCCCGTGATCGCTGGGGGTGACGGTGGCCAAGTCGCCGTCGAGGCAAGTGGCGAACGCACTCACGTCCTCCAACGTGAGCCCGGCGTCCAGGAGATGGCGGATATTCCGCACCCTGGTCGCGGCCTGCCCGTCGTAGTCGCGGTAGCCGTTGTCGGCCCGCTCGGAGCGGATCAACCCGGCCTGCTCGTAGTGGCGCAGGGCGCGTGCCGTAGTGCCGGTCGCCCTCGCCAGCTCGCCGATCCGCACCCCGCACCGCCCCCGTCGTTCACCCGCACCGATGAGTACTGCCTATCACGCCACCACCGTTTATCACGCGACCACCGCACCGCCGTCGACCGGGAGCACCACCCCCGTGACGAAGGACGCCTGCGGATCGGCCAGTGCGGTGATCGCCCAGGCCACCTCCTCGGGCCGCCCGATCCGCCCCAGCGGCGTGTGCGCCACCTGCCACTCCCGCACCGCCGCCTGCTGGTCGGCGGTCAGCCCCTGGTGCTCGCCGATCGGCGTCTCGATGCCGCCCGGGGCGACCGCGGCCACCCGGATCCCGCGCGGCGCGAGTTCCACCGCCCAGCTGCGAGTCAGCAGTTCCAGCGCGGACTTGGTGGCCGCGTAGACCGAGCTGTGGGCCGGCCAGGCCCGCAGGCCCACCGAGGTGCTGACGTTGACCACCACACCGCCGCCCAACTCCAGTGCGGGGAGCGCGGCTTGGGTGAGCAGGATGGGCGCGGTCAGGTTGGTCGCCAGCTGGCTGTGGATCGGCGCCGCGTCGAGCGAACCGAGCCCGCCGCCGCGCACGATCCCGGCGTTGTTGACGACCACATCCAGCCCACCCGCCAACTCCACTGCCGCCTGCACGATCTGCTCGGGCGCGCCGTCCGCCGTGATGTCGGCGGCCAGCGGCGTGATCAGCGGGTGCCCGGCAGTGGTCTCGGCCAGCGGCTCGGGCCGCCGGCCGACCGCCAGCACATGGGCTCCCTGGGCGGCGAACGCACGGGCGGTGGCGCGGCCGATGCCGGTACCGGCGCCGGTGACGAGGACGGTGCGGGCTGGGGTGGTGTGCGTGTTCATGGGGCTGATGCTCCAACCCTGCCGCCAGCGTCAAGGTCAAGCGGCGCGGGGTGGGGTGGGGTGGGGGCGGTGAGGGCGTCAGTCCCGGCGAGGGATCAGGCCGTTGCGTCCCGCTCCGCACGGCGCCGCCGCAGTACGGCCGGTGCCGTGGCGAGAACGGCGACGACGAGCAGCGCGGCGGGTGCGCCCAGTGTGCCGAGCGGGCCGGCGTGGTCGACCAGGAGGCCGCCGAGCGAGGCGCCGGCGGCGGCGCCCAGGTTGTAGGCGGTGTTGACCCAGGCGCCCGCCTCGGTCCGGGAACCGCTGGGGACCAGCAACTCGACCAACTGGTAGGCGGTGATCAGCAGCACGTCCGTGACACCCCCGGCGAGCAGCAGCCCCAGTGCGGCGGCCGGGCTCCCGCACAGCAGTGCGGGGAGGGCGTAGCAGGCGGTGGCGGCGGCGACCAGCAGCAGCGGGCGGCGGGTCAACTCGCCGGGCAGGCCGAGGCGTCCGTACAGCAGCCCGCCGATCACGCCGCCGATCGAGAAGAGCGTGGTGAGCACACCGGTGGTGACCGTGCCCCAGGCGGCCAGCATCGCCACCTCCACCAGCGACAGGGCCGCCGCCACCGCCAGCACCAGACCGAGAAGCGGCACAAAACCCGCCGCCAGCAACGGAGTTCGCTGCCTGCCCGGCCGCACCTCGACGTTGCCGGGCACCGCCCGCAACGCGCCCGGCAGCAACCCGAAGCCCACCAGCGCCAGCACCGCGCACACCACCAGCACGGTCGCCGCGGACGACACCGCGATCAGCACCCCCGCGAGCACCGGCCCGAGAGCGAAGACCGTCGACTCGGTGGCGGTGTCGAGGCTGAGCATCGACTGCCGCTGCGCCTCGTCGGCCGCGAGTCGGCCCCAGGCCGTGCGCAGCAGCGGCCCGACCGGCGGCGGGCAGGCGCCGGCCAGCACCGCGACGGCCACGACCAGCGCGGTCGGCTGCCGCTCGGTGCAGACGGCGGCCAGCAGGAGCAGCAGCAGTGCATAGCAGCCGGCCATCGGCCGCAGCGCTCCCGGCCGGCGTTCGACCAGGCGGGCGCGGAGTGGCCCGAGTAGCGCGGTGGCCAGCCCGGCCAGGCCGACGGCGGTACCGGCCACCGCGTAGGAACCCGTGCCGGCCCGAACCGCCAGCAGCATGGGGATGCTCAGCAGCCCGTAGCAGAGCCGGGCCGGCAGGCCGGTGAGGAAGAGGGCGCGCGCTCGGGGCAGCGCGAAGACAGCACGATAGGACGCACTGGACATGGGGATTCTCCGAAAACACAGCGCGATCGGCGCTCGCCGGATCGCGCGCGGGCACGACAGATCACCGTCTGCCACTTGGCGGAGCAAGCGGCCTGACGGCCTGTCAGTGTGGTTCGGAGGCGAACATGAGTGTCAGAGTAGCCGACTACGGTGACGAAGCGGAAGATCGTTGAGGGAGGTCGGCTGACCATGACGACTTATGTACTGATCCCCGGTGCCGGCGCGGGTCCCTGGTCCTGGCACCTGCTGGCGGACGAACTGCGTCGGCGCGGCCGGCAGGTGGTGGCCGTCGATCTGCCGTGCGAGGACGACGAGGCGGGGCTCGCCGAGTACGCCGACACCGTGGTGCGGGCGGTCGGTGACCAGCGTGAACTGGTGCTGGTGGCGCACTCGTTCGGCGGGTTCACCGCGCCGCTGGTGTGCGACCGGCTGCCGGTGCGCCTGCTGGTGATGCTTCAGGCGCTGGTGCCGGCGCCGGGCGAGACGCCCGGGGAGTGGTGGGCCAACACCGGCCACGCGGCGGCCCGGCAGGCCGAGGATGAGCGCGGCGACTGGGATCCGGACGACACCACGGCGCTCTTCCTGCACGACACACCGCCGGAGGTGGCCGCCGAGCTGCTGCGGCGGGGCCGCGAGCAGTCGGCGACACCGTTCCAGAAACCCTGGCCGCTGGCAGCCTGGCCGACCGTGCCGACCAGGGTCCTGCTGGCGCGCGACGACCGGTTCCTCCCGGTCGACTTCATGCGCCGGGTGGTGCGGGAGCGCCT
Organism: Kitasatospora sp. GP30; assembly: GCF_029892145.1. Taxonomy (NCBI): domain Bacteria; kingdom Bacillati; phylum Actinomycetota; class Actinomycetes; order Kitasatosporales; family Streptomycetaceae; genus Kitasatospora; species Kitasatospora sp. GP30. Next base: position 87,725 of record NZ_JARZAH010000003.1, on the reverse strand, counting down.
GGGCATCACGCCTGACGAGATGCCGGGCGACCACTGCCCGATGCTCGGGCACCCGGTGGAGCTGGCCGACCGGCTGGAGGCGTACACCTCCGCGCTCTGAGGGATCCGAAGCTCCGGCGCCGGCCCGTCGTGCGGAGGGATGCCGTATGCGCCGACCGGTGGGCCGGGCGGCTTGACGGCTCGTGCTCGGTTCCACCGCACCCGGCGGCCCGGATGCGCGGCTCAGTCCTGCCCGCTACGTTAGCCAGCAGGCCGAACGGCGGGATCGTGCCCGATATCGGGCAGGATTCTTGGTTTTCCCGGAGCGGCCACCTAGGCTCACCGTCCGTGTCCAGCTCTCCTCCACCAGCGCCGTACGCGGATCTGCTCGCTCACCTGACCCGGACCAGTGCGCTCGGGCCCCGGGAAGCCGCCCATGTGGTGGCCGAGGTGCTCGCGTACTTCTCCGAGACGACCGCGGACTTCGTACGCCGGCGGCACACCGAGCTGCAGGCCCGCGGGCTGACCAACGACCAGATCTTCACCCGGATCGCCGAGGAGCTGCCGGGCCGCCGGGTCGTCGCACCGGAGCTGTCGGCACGCCAGCTGCGGCGCATCGTCTACGGCTGAGCGCAGCCCGGCACCGTCGGCTGCGCACAGCACGACACAGCAGAGTCAGGTAGTCCGTCCCTCCACCCACGTCAGGAGCCAGCCCTCACCATGTGCGGAATCGTCGCCTACATCGGTCCCAAGGACGCCACCCCCTTCCTGCTCGAAGGCCTGCAACGGCTGGAGTACCGCGGCTACGACTCCGCCGGTGTCGCGGTCACCGGCAAGGGCACCGGCCTGAAGGTGCGCAAGACCAAGGGCCGGGTGGCCGACCTGGCGGCCGCCATCCCGGCCCGGTTCAAGGGCGGCACCGGCATCGGCCACACCCGCTGGGCCACCCACGGCGAGCCCAGCGACGCCAACGCCCACCCGCACCTGGACAACGCCGGCCGGTTCGCGGTGGTGCACAACGGCATCATCGAGAACGCGGACCAGCTGCGCGCCAAGCTGATCGCCGACGGCGCGGTATTCGCCTCGGAGACCGACACCGAGGTGCTGGTCCACCTGGTCGCCGCGCACAGCGGTGAGGGCACCGACCTGGAGGACGCGGTCCGCGCCGCGCTCGCCCTGGTGGTCGGCACCTACGGCATCGCGGTGCTGGACGCCGAGCAGCCCGACCGGGTGGTGGTGGCCCGCAACGGCAGCCCGATCGTGCTGGGCGTCGGCGAGAAGGAGATGTTCGTCGCCTCCGACGTGGCCGCCCTGGTCCGCTACACCCGCCAGGTGGTGCACCTGGAGGACGGCGAGCTGGCCGTGGTCCGCGCCGACGGCTTCCGCACCTTCGCCGAGGACGCCCGCCCGACCACCCGCCAACCGTCCACCGTGGACTGGGAGATCGACTCCTTCGACACCGCCGGGCACGCGCACTTCCTGATCAAGGAGATCCACGAGCAGCCCGCCGCCGTCGAGCGCACCCTGAGCGGCCGGCTGGACGAGCGGTTCGCCACCGCGCACCTGGGCGGGCTCAACATGGACGCGCGCGAGCTGCGCGACATCCGCCGGGTCAAGATCATCGGCTGCGGCTCGGCCTACTACGCGGGCCAGATGGGCGCCCAGCTGATCGAGGAGCTGGCCCGGATCCCCGCCGACTCGGAGCCGGCCTCGGAGTTCCGCTACCGCAACCCGGTGATCGAGCGGGACACCCTCTACATCGCGGTCAGCCAGTCCGGCGAGACCTACGACACGCTGGCCGCCGTGCAGGAGGTCAAGCGCAAGGGCGGCCGGGTGCTCGGCGTGGTCAACACGGTCGGCAGCGCGATCGCCCGGGCCGTGGACGGCGGCGTCTACCTGCACGCGGGCCCGGAGATCTCGGTCGCCTCGACCAAGGCGTTCACCTCCACCGTGATCGCGTTCGCGCTGCTCGCCCTGCACTTCGGCCGGATCAACGACCTGTCGCCCGCCGACGGCCGCCGGATCGTCGACGGTCTCAAGGCGCTGCCCGAGCAGATCCGCCAGGTGCTGGCGCAGGAGCAGGAGATCGCCGAGCTGGCCGCCGAGTACGCGGACTGCGACGGCATGATGTTCATCGGCCGGGTGCGCGGCTACCCGGTGGCCCGGGAGGGCGCGCAGAAGCTGAAGGAGATCAGCTACGTGCACGCCGAGGCCTACCCGGCCTCCGAGCTGAAGCACGGCCCGCTCGCGCTGATCAGCCCCGAACTGCCCACCGTGGCACTCGTGCCGGACGACGAGCTGCTGGACAAGAACCTGACCACGCTGGGCGAGATCCGGGCCCGGGCCGGCCGGGTGCTGGCCGTCGCGCACACCGCGCCCGACGCCAAGCTCGCCACCCACACCCTGCTGGTGCCCAAGAACGAGCCCGAGCTGGACCCGCTGCTGCTGAACATCCCGCTCCAGCTGTTCGCCTACCACGCCGCGGTGGCGCTGGCCCGGGACGTGGACAAGCCGCGCAACCTGGCCAAGTCGGTCACCGTCGAGTAGCCAGCGGGCGGTGCGAAGATCGGCCGACGGCCCTGATAGCTTCAGGGGCGTCGGCCGCCCTCATCCCCCTACCGCGTGCCGAGCCGGTTGCGACGCCATCAGCGTCCATAGGATGATCTTTGTGCCTCTTGTCTAAACATGTGTCGGAAGGGGTCCCTGATGCGGCGACCATCGTGGGTGCCCGAGGGCATGGACCTGGACCGTCCGGCAGCGGCCCGTGTGTACGACTACTACCTGGGTGGTTCGCACAACTTCGCGGCCGACCGTGAGATGGCACGCAAGGCGATCGAGATGTGGCCCGACCTGCCGTTGATCATGCGGGCCAACCGGGCCTTCCTCCGCCGCGCGGTCACCTACCTGGCCGAACAGGGCTTCACCCGATTCCTGGACATCGGCTCCGGCATCCCCACCTTCGGCGCGGTGCACGAGGTGGCCCGGGCGATCCAGCCGGACAGCCGAGTGGTCTACGTGGACAACGACCCGGTGGCGGTCGCGCACAGCCGGCTGCTGCTGGAGGGCGACAAGCTCTCCACCGTGGTGGAAGCCGACCTGACCGACCCCGCCGACCTGCTGGCCCGGCCCGAGGTGGCCGATCTGCTGGCGCCCGGTGAGCCCGTCGCGCTGCTGCTCATCGCCGTACTGCACTTCGTCACCGACGAGCAGGAGCCGGAGCGCATCGTGCGCACCCTGCGCGACGCGCTCCCGGCCGGCAGCGCGATGGCCGTCTGCCACGCCTCGCTGGAGGGCCGCCCGGACCAGGCGGAGACCCACCAGGCCCTCTACGACCGCACCCCGACGCCGATGACGATGCGTTCGGAGGAGCGGATCAACGGCCTCTTCGACGGCTTCCGGCTGGTCGAGCCCGGGGTGGTCTACCTGCCGCAGTGGCGCCCGGACGAGCCCGCCGAGGTCGGCGAGAACCCGGAGCGGATGGTCGGCCTGGTCGGCGTTGGGCTGCTGCCGTGACGACCCCTGCTTCGCCGGACCTACCCGGGACGGGCGTGCCCGGGACGGACGGGCCCGCTGCGGACGCACGCGAGACGGCGCCCGGGACGGACGCGCCTGAGACGACCCTGCCCGCGGTGGACGCACACGAGGCGGCGCCCGCCGCGGACGGGCCCGAGGCGGATACCCGCGAGACAGCGCCTGCTGCGGACGTGCTCGCGCTGGACGCACGCGAGACGGCACCCACGACGGCCGTGCCCGCTGCGAACCCGCCCGCGGCGGACGCACCGCCCGGCGGCGCGCCCGCCCACCCCGGCGCGCCCGCCCACCCCGGCGCGCCCGCCCACCCCGGCGCGCCCGGCGACCCCGGCGTGCCCGACTCCGAGGAGTGGGCCCGCCTGCTGCGCAGCAGCCAGGGCGCGGCCATGCACCCAGAAGCACTGCACCGCCTGGTCACCCGCACCACCGCCCTGCTGCACGAGGCGCAGGCCGCCCCGCTGCTCGACCCCGGGCCGGCCGCCGAGGCCGGCGCCGCGCTGGTCGAGGCCCAGTTCACCGACCCCGACCTGCTGGCCCGGGCGATCGGCCTGCTGCACGCGGGCGAGCCCGGGCAGCCGGTGCTCGCCGAGCTGGCCGGCGCGTTCGCCGCCGGCTGGGCGGGCGCGCTGCGCGAGCGCACCCTCCAGGAGCAGGAGGCGATCCGCTTCGCCGCCGACACCGCCCGCCGGGAGGCCGAGCGGGCGCTGCGCGAGTCGGAGGCCCGGTTCCGGGCGCTCTTCGAGTCGGCGGCGATCGGCATCGGCATCGCCGACGTCGCGGGCAACATCCTGGCGGTCAACAAGGCGATGCAGGACATCTTCGAGGTGACCGCGGAGGAGCTCCAGGGGCGCCAGGTGACCGACCTGGTGCACCCCGAGGACAGCGAGGGCGTCTGGGAGGCCTACGAGGAGCTGGTCAGCGGCAAGCGCGACCACTTCTCCTTCGACAAGCCGTACTACCGCCAGGGCGGCGAGGTGGTCTGGACCCACCTGACGTCCTCGCTGATCCGCGACGACAACGGCACACCCGTCTACCAGGTCGCGATGATGGAGGACGTCACCGACCGCTACCGGCTCCAGGAGCGGCTGCGCCACCAGGCGAACCACGACCCGCTGACCGGGCTGCCCAACCGCTCGGCGTTCTTCGAGCGGCTGGAGGCGGTCTTCGACTCGCCCGAGCCCGGCGCCCGGTTCGGGCTCTGCTACGTGGACCTGGACGGGTTCAAGGTGGTCAACGACAGCCTGGGCCACGAGATGGGCGACCAGCTGCTGGCCGCCGTGGCGCTGCGGCTGGAGTCCGCGCTGCGTCCGCTCGGACATCTGGTGGCGCGGCTGGGCGGCGACGAGTTCGTGGTGCTGCTGGAGAACTGCCGGGGCGAGCAGGAGGCGGTGGCCGCCGCGAAGACGGTGCTGGCCGCGCTGTCCAAGCCGGTGCCGATCGACGGGCACCGGCTGGCGGTCGGCGCCAGCGTCGGCGTGCTGGAGCGGCCGGTGGCGGCGACCACTCCGCTGGCCGCGGTGCGGGCCGCCGACCTGACCCTCTACCGCGCCAAGGAGGAGGGCCGCGGCCGCTGGACGCTCTTCGACCCGCAGCGCAACGCCCGTTCGGTCAGCCGCTACGCCGTCTCGGTGCGGATGCCGGTGGCGCTGGACCGCGGCGAGTTCTTCATCGACTACCAGCCGCTCTGCCGGCTGGAGGACGGCTCGCTCTCCTCGGTGGAGGCGCTGGTCCGTTGGCGGCACCCGCAGTTGGGCGTGCTGGGGCCTGACGAGTTCATCGGCACCGCCGAGGAGACCGGTCTGATCATGCCGCTCGGCCGCTGGGTGCTGGAGCAGGCCTGCGGCCAAGCGGCCGACTGGGTGGAGCGGTTCGGCGACCGGGCGCCGCATCTCAACGTCAACCTGGCGGTCCGCCAGCTCCGCAACGCCGGGCTGGTCGCGGACATCGACCGGGTGCTGCGCTCCACCGGGCTCGACCCGAAGCGGCTGCAGCTGGAGATCACCGAGAGCGCCGTGATGGGCCCCGAGGACGACTCCCTCCGAGCTCTCAACTCGCTTGTGGACATGGGTGTTTCGCTGGCCATCGACGACTTCGGGACGGGCTGGTCGAACCTCGCCTACCTGCGTGACCTGCCGGTCGCCAGCCTGAAGATCGCCGGCTCGTTCGTCAGCGACCTCAAGGAGAGCGGGCGCGAGCAGGTGCTGGGTTGGCGGATCGTCGGCGGCCTGGTGTCGCTGGCCCACACCCTGGGCCTGACCGTCACCGCGGAGGGCGTGGAGAACGCCGACCATGCGGAGCGGCTGCGTTCGATGGGCTGCGACCGGGCCCAGGGCTGGTACTTCGGTCGGCCGTCCCGCCCCGAGGAGATCGTCAAGCGGATCATGGGGTCCAACTCCGGGCTGCGCTGACGAGGGTTCGCGCCGCATTGCCGAGGCGGGTGCTACCAGTGCGTTCCCAGCTTTCTCGCAGGAACTCTTGACATGCAGTCATGCGCAGGACAAATTTGCGGGACCCCCACACCTCAGAGGAGCCCGCACATGAAGCTGCCCCTCAGCGGCGCGCTGGCCGTGACCCTGCTCGCCAGCGCCGGCACGCTGGCCGTCTCCGCCCCCGCGCAGGCCGCCCCCGCACCTGCCCGCGCGCTGACCGCTCATGCTTCCGCCGCCCAGCACGCCCCGCATGCCGCGAACGTCACCTTCGCCGGTACCGTGGCGCTCGACGACTGCTCCGGTTCGATCGTCAGGATGCCCAACTCCCAAGGTGCGGACCCGGCTCTGGTGATGACCAACGGGCACTGTCTGGAGTCCGGCATGCCGAACCCCGGTCAGGTGATTACCAACCAGCCGTCCAGCCGTGACTTCACCCTGCTCGACGACTCCGGCAACTCGATCGGCGACGTCCAGGCGAGCAGCGTGGTCTACTCGACCATGACCAACACGGATGTGACGATCTATCAGCTCCCCGAGAGCTACGACGACATCCAACAGCAGTACGGCATCAGCCCGTTGACCATATCGGCAAACCACCCGACGGCCGGCACCCCGATCGAGGTCGTCTCCGGCTACTGGCAGGCCACCTACGGCTGCAACATCGACGGCTTCGTCTACCAGTTGAAGGAGGGCGACTGGACCTGGAAGGACTCGGTCCGCTACACCTCCAGCTGCAACACCATCGGCGGGACCTCCGGCTCCCCGGTCATCGACACCAACACCGGCCTGGTGGTCGCCGTCAACAACACCGGCAACGAGAACGGCGAGCGCTGCACCGTCGACAACCCCTGCGAGGTCGACGCCAACGGCAACGTGACGGTGCACCAGGGCACCAACTACGCCGAGGAGACCTACGAGATCCCCGCGTGCTTCGCGCCCGGCAACAAGCTGGACCTGACGCTGGCGGGCTGCACCCTGCCGCAGTGACGCCGGCACGCTGCCGCGGGCCCGCGCCCAGGGTTCGCGGGCCCGCGGTGAGCGAGGGAGCGTCGGCACGTAGTCCCGGCCGTCGGCCGGCCGGGGCTGGTGAGGCCGGCCGGGCCGCTGCGAGACTGGCTGACGCACCGCCGGATCGACCGTGGCGGTTCAGTAGGCAACCAGGCAAGCGGACAGGCGGGTTCGGCTCGGCAGACAGGCGGACCAGTGGAGAGCAGCACCTATCGGATGATCGTCGCCAGCGGGTACGACTACGTCGACACCGGGGCCCGCGCCGACGAACTGCTGCGCCGCCGGCTCGGCGAACAGTGCGGCTACGACTCCGCGGCGCTCGGCCCGGGTCGTACCGCGCTGGCTCCCGGGGTGCTGCTGGACGCCGACTCGGCGGCCGGGCGCGAGGGCGCCTACACCCGCTGGCGGTTGCGCGAGTCCACCGCGGCGGGTGCGGGCCTGCGGCAGACCACCTTGGTGCTGCACTCCCGGGAGCACGGCGCGGCCCCCTGGATCTGCCTGGAAGTCGAGCACCTGCCGGGTCCGGCGGCGAACTCCGGCGGAGACGACCCGACGGAGCTCGCCGCCGCGCTGCTCACCGAACTGGCCGCGCACGACGGGCCGTCCGCTGTCCGCCCCGAACCCGCGCCGGTGACGGCCGCCGACGTCGAGCGGGTGGTCGCGGAGCTGTGCCACCCCGAGCGGCGGCTGCCCATCGTGGTGGACGCCGGGGTACTGGACACCGGGGAGCCGGATTCGGCCGCCCAACTGCCCTTGTGGCAGCCGTTGGTGGGCCTGGCCGTGCTCTACCGGCTGACGGCCGAGGCCGTCCCCGCGTTCAACCGGGCGCTGCCGCACCATCGGATCGCCGCCGGCGGCGTGCGGACCTATCTGCCCGGCCTCGACCCGGCCTCCCCGGTGGACGGCTACCGCCACCCCGCCGTGCACCCGCACAGTCGGCACCCCGACCCGGCCCACACCGCCGCCGTCGTGGCCCGGCTGCCCAGGCGGCTGGCGGCACGCGCCCCGCTGCCCGCCGAACTGGCCGCCGTGCCCGCACTGCGCTCCCTCCCCCAGTCTGCGGCCCTGGCGCCGGCCGCCGACGGTGAGCTGGACCAACTCCGCGCCGACCGTGAGGTGTTGACGGCACTGCTGGAGGAGGCCGGGCACGAGGAGGCGGCCCGGCGCGCGGAGATCGGCCAACTGCGCCTGGAACTGCGGGAGCAGGAGGAGTACGCACTCGGGCTGGCCGTGGAGCTGGCCGAGCGGGCCGATGAACTGCGGCGCACCGAAGGCTGGTTGCGGCACCTCCAGCAGCACCTCGCGGGGCTGGGGGAGGCGGCCGAGGCCTATCGCGCACCGGATGCCGTGCCGGCCGGGCCGAGAAGTTTCGCGGCGCTGCTGGAGCGGGTCGGCGAGCTGCCGGAACTGCGGTTCACCGGGAACCGGCGGATCACCGCGGGCCTGGATGCCCAGGCGCTCGGCGAGGACTGGGCGGCGACCGCCTGGGACGCGCTGCTGGCGCTGCAGGACTACGCGGCGGCCCGGCGCTCCGGCGCCGCCTGGCGCGACTTCCTGCACTGGTGCCGCCAACCCCCGCCGGGCGGGCACCGGTTCCCGCCGGGGAAGGTGGTGCGGGACGAGTCGGCGCAGACCGCCGGCCGACCGGTCTGGCGGCGGCAGCGGACCTTCCCGGTGCCGACCGGGGTCGACCCGGCCGGCGAGGTCTTCATGGGCGCGCACCTGCGGATCGGCGCGGGCAACAGCAAGGCGCCCAGGCTGCACTTCCATGACGACACCGCCCGGAGCGGGCTGGTCTACCTGGGCTACCTCGGGCCGCACCTGGACAACACGCTGAAGGCCGGCATCTGAGCAGGCCGCCGCCCGGCAGGGGAGTCGCCCCCGGGGGTCAGGCCGCGCCGAGCATCCGCAGCACCAGCTCGCCGTAGCGGATGCCGAGCTGCTCCGGGGTCTCGGTGCTGCGCTCGTTGTACCAGCGGGCCACGTCGATCCCGAGGCCGGTGATGGCGCGGGCGGCGGTGCGGGTGTGGGTGTCGGTGAAGACGCCGGCCGCGATGCCGTCCTCGATCACCTGCTTGACGGTGTCCTCGATCCGGCGGCGCAGCTCGGCGACGACCGCGAAGTCCTCCTCCGGCAGCGCGCGCAGCTCGTAGTTGACGATCCGCCCGACCGTGTGTCCGCGGGCGTGCCAGGCGGTGAAGTCCTCGACCAGCAGGCGCATCTGCTCGCGCGGCTGGTCGCTCTTCGCCACCGCCGCCTCGACCAGAGCCAGCGTGGCGCTGTGGCCCTCTCGGCTGATCTCGGCGAGCAGGGCGGCCTTGGACGGGTAGTGGATGTAGAGCGCGGCCGGGCTCATCCCGGCGCCGGTGGCGATGTCCCGCGTGGTGGTGGCGTGGAAGCCGCGGGAGGCGAAGGATTCGACGGCGGCGCCCAGCAGCCGCCGCGCGGCCTCAGGGCGCTCTCCAGGCCAGTTGTCGGCGGAAGGCTGCTCGGTGGTCATGGCCGACATCCTTGCATGATCGGGCCGACGTGCGGTGTTGACAGTGTGACCTGTGGACAACATGCTAAGCAAGCGCTTAGTCACCCCCAGATGGCGGGTATTCGCGCAAGCGCTGAGTCACAACGAGTCCAGGTGCAGGTCCAGTTTTCGAAGCGAGGTCGACCCATGACGCTGACGTTCAAGGGACAGGTGGCCCTGGTCACCGGAGCGAGCCGGGGCATCGGCCTCGGCATCGCCCGGGAACTGGTCGACCGGGGTGCCAAGGTCTGCATCACCGCGCGCAACCCCGAGCCGCTCGCCGACGCGGTGCGGGAGCTGGGCGGCGAGGAGAACGCCATCGCGGTGGCCGGCAAGAGCGACGACCCCGAGCACCAGCGGGCCGCGATCGACCGGACCATCGAGGCGTTCGGCCGGCTCGACATGCTGGTCAACAACACCGGCATCAACCCGATCTTCGGCCCCGTGCTGGACACCGACCCGGCCGCCGCCGCCAAGATCCTCGCCGTCAACGTGCTCGGCCCGCTGGCCTGGACCAAGCTGGCCCACCAGGCCTGGATGGGCGAGCACGGCGGCTCGGTGGTCAACGTCTCCTCGATCGCGGGCCTGCGCACCTCGCCCGGCATCGGCATGTACGGGGTGAGCAAGGCCGCCCTCTCCCGCCTCACCATGGAACTGGCCGGGGAACTCGGCCCCGACATCCGGGTCAACGCGGTGGCCCCCGCCGTGGTGAAGACCAAGTTCGCCGAGGCGCTCTACGTCGGCCGCGAGGACGAGGCCGCCGCGCCGTACCCGCTGAAGCGCCTCGGCGTGCCGGAGGACATCGCCGGCGCGGTCGCCTTCCTGCTCTCCGACCAGGCGTCCTGGATCACCGGCCAGACCCTGGTGATCGACGGCGGCGTGACCCTGGGCGGCGGCCTGTGAGCACCGCCCTGACCGGTCAGCGCTGCGTGGTGACCGGCGCCGGCCGCGGGATCGGTGCCGCACTCGCCGAGGCCTTCACGGCCGAGGGCGCGTCGGTGGTGGTCAACGACCTGGACGCGGCCGCCGCCGCGGCGACCGCCGCCCGGATCGGCGCGGTCGCGGTGCCCGGGGACGCGGCGAGCCGGGACGGTGTGGCCGCGCTGATCGACGCCGCCCGGGCCGAGCTCGGCGGCATCGACGTCTACTGCGCCAACGCGGGCGTCGCGCCCGGCGGGGGACCGGAGGCGCCGGAGGCGCTCTGGACCGCCGCCTGGGAGGTCAATGTGATGGCCCACGTCCGGGCCGCCGAACTGCTGCTGCCCGAGTGGCTGGAGCGCGGCGGCGGGCGGTTCGTGGCCACCGTCTCGGCGGCCGGCCTGCTCACCATGCTCGGCTCGGCCCCGTACTCGGTGAGCAAGCACGCCGCGCTCTCCTTCGCCGAATGGCTCGCCGCCAGCTACCGGCACCGCGGCATCAAGGTGCACGCACTGTGCCCGCAGGGTGTGCGCACCCAGATCCTCGAATCGGCGGGCGAGTTGGGCCAGGCGCTGATGGGTGCCACGGCGCTGGAGCCGGAGCAGGTGGCGGCGGACACCCTGCGGGCGATCCGCGAGGAGCGGTTCCTGATCCTGCCGCACCCCGAGGTCGCCGACTACTACGCGGCCCGGGCGACGGACACCGACCGCTGGCTGGACGCGATGAACCGGTTGCAGCGCAAGTACGTGGTGGAGGAGGAGCGGTGAAGGCCTGGCAGGTGACCGCGGCGGGACTGCCGCAGGACGTGATGCGGCTGGCCGAGGACGTGCCGGAGCCGGTGCCGGCCGACGGCCAGGTGCTGGTCCGGGTGCGGGCGGCGGCGGTGAACTTCCCGGACGGCCTGATGTGCCTGGGCCAGTACCAGGTGAAGCCGCCGCTGCCGTTCATCCCCGGCGTCGAGCTCTGCGGCGAACTCACCAGCGGGGAAAGGGTGATCGGCAACCCGGTGGCACCCAGCGGGGCGTTCGCCGAGTACGCCCTGATGGACCGGCGAGCCCTCTTCCCCGCGCCTGAGGCGCTCGACGACGCCGAGGCGGCCGCGCTGCACATCGGCTATCAGACGGCCTGGTTCGCGCTGCACCGGCGCGCCGCGGTGCGGGCCGGCGAGACCCTGCTGGTGCACGCGGCGGCCGGCGGAGTGGGCAGCGCCGCCGTGCAGTTGGGCCGGGCCGCCGGCGCGCGGGTGATCGCGGTCGTCGGCGGGGCCCAGAAGGCCGCGGTGGCCAAGGAGTTGGGCGCCGACGCGGTGATCGACCGGCAGGCCGAGGACTTCGTCGCGGCGGTCCGCGAGCTCACCGGCGGCCGGGGCGCGGACGTGGTCTTCGACCCGGTCGGCGGGGACGCCTACACCGGCTCCACCAAGTGCATCGCGTTCGAGGGCCGGATCGTGGTCGTCGGGTTCGCCAGCGGGACCATCCCCACCCCGCCACTCGGGCACGCACTGGTGAAGAACTACACGCTGCTCGGCCTGCATTGGGGCCTCTACAACACCAAGGACCCGGCCGCGGTGCGGGCCTGCCACGAGGAGCTGTCCGCACTGGCCGCCACCGGGGCGGTCCGCCCGCTGGTCAGCGAACGGCTGCCGCTGGCGGGGGCCGCGGACGCGGTGCAGCGGGTGCTGACGGGCAAGACCACGGGACGGGTCGTCATCCTGCCCTGAACCCGGAAGCGGTGAGCGGGGAGTACCGACCAGGTACTCCCCGCTCACCGTTGGGCTCTGGTCAGCCCTGGTACTTGCGCAGCTCGCGGCGGGCCAGCGAGCGGCGGTGCACCTCGTCCGGGCCGTCCGCCAGCCGCAAGGTGCGCAGGCCGGCCCAGAGCTGGGCGAGCGGGGTGTCCTGGCTGACGCCGGCGGCGCCGTGCGCCTGGACCGCCTTGTCGAGGATCCACTCGACGGTCTGCGGCACCACGATCTTGATCGCCTGGATCTCGGTGTGCGCGCCGCGGTTGCCCACGGTGTCCATCAGCCAGGCCGCCTTGAGCACCAGCAGCCGGGCCTGCTCGATCCGCACCCGGGACTCGGCGATCCAGTCCTGGATCACGCCCTGCGCGGCCAGCGGCTTGCCGAACGCCACCCGCTCGCTGACCCGGCGGCACATCAGCTCGAGAGCCCGCTCCGCCACGCCGATCGCCCGCATGCAGTGGTGGATCCGGCCCGGCCCCAACCGGGCCTGGGCGATGGCGAATCCGGAGCCGGGCTCGCCGATCAGATTGCCTGCCGGCACCCGGACGTCGTCGAAGACCACCTCGGCGTGGCCGCCGTGGTCGCGGTCCTCGTAGCCGAACACCGTCATCGCGCGCTTGACGGTGACCCCGGGCGTGTCCCGCGGCACCAGGATCATCGACTGGCGGCGGTGCACCTCCGCCTCCGGATCGGTCAGGCCCATCACGATGAAGATCCTGCACTCGGGGTTCATGGCGCCCGTGATGTACCACTTGCGGCCCTTGATGACGTAGTCGTCGCCGTCCCGGGTGATCATGGTGCGGATGTTGGTGGCGTCCGAGGAGGCCACCTCCGGCTCGGTCATGGCGAAGGCCGAGCGGATCTCACCGCTCAGCAGCGGCTCCAACCACTGCTTGCGCTGCGCCTCGTCGCCGAACTCGTTGAGCACCTCCATGTTGCCGGTGTCCGGGGCCGCGCAGTTGAGCGCGGCCGGGGCCAACTGGATGCTGCGGCCGGTGAGTTCGGCGAGCGGCGCGTACTGCAGGTTGGTCAGGCCCGCACCGCGCTCGCCGGGCAGGAAGAGGTTCCAGAGGCCCTGCCTGCGGGCCTCCAGCCGGAGTTCGCGGATCACAGCGGGGGTGGACCAGTCCGGCTCGACCGTCAGCCGGGACTCGGCCGGGTAGACGTGCTCGGTGAGGAAGGCGGTGAGCTGCTCACGCAGCGCCTCGGTGCGGGAGTCGAAGGCGAAGTCCATGGGTCTCAGTGCTCCTTGAGGGCGTTCAGGCCGTGCTGGACGAAGGCGGGCACCAGGTCGCCGATCCGGTCGAAGTCGGCTCCGACGGTGCCGCCCTGCTGGAACCGGAAGTGGATGCCCTCCAGCACCACGGCGAGCTTGAAGGAGGCGAACGCCACGTACCAGGCCACCGACGAGACGTCGCGCCCGGAACCGGCCGCATAGCGGGCGATCAGTTCCGCGCTGCCGGGGAAGCCGGGGGCCAGCGCCACCCCGGGGATGACGCCGTCGAACTGCTCGGCCAGTTCGGTGTACATCACCAGCAGCCCGAGGTCGGTGAGTGGGTCGCCGAGGGTGGACATCTCCCAGTCGAGCACCGCGACGATCCGGTCGTCCGGGCCCACCAGTACGTTGTCCAGGCGGTAGTCGCCGTGCACCAGGGTCGGCGCAGGGGAGTCGGGCAGGGTCTCGGCCAGCCGGGCGCGCAGCTCGTCGATGCCGGGGACCTCGCGGCTGCGGGAGGCGTCCAGCTGCTTGCCCCAGCGCCGCACCTGGCGGGCGAGGAAGCCCTCGGGGCGCCCGAAGTCGGCCAGGCCGACGTCCGCCGGGTCGATGGCGTGCAGGTCGACCAGGGTGTCGACCAGCCGGTCGGCCAGCGCGCGGACCCGCCGCGGGCCGAGGGCGGCCAGGGCCGCGCTGTCCCGGTGGGCGGTGCCGTCGACGAACTCCATCAGGTAGAAGGGTGCGCCGATCACCTCCGGGTCCTCGGTCAGCCGCACCGGGCGCGGCACCGGCACCGGGGAACCGTGCAGTGCGCTGAGCACCCGGAACTCGCGCCCCATGTCGTGGGCGGTGGCCAGCACATGCCCGAGCGGCGGGCGGCGCAGCACCCAGTGCTCGGTGCCGTCGGTCACCCGGTAGGTCAGGTTGGAGCGGCCGCCCTGGATCAGCTCGGCCCGCAACGGGCCGGTGCCCAGGTACGCCTGGAGCTTCGCAAGGTCGAGTCCGGGGGGATTGTCGGTCATGGCATCCTCGGGGGGTGAGACTGACTAAGCGCTTGCTTAGCCTGTCGCTCCATCCTGGCGATGTCAACGAGCAGTCCGGGAAACACCAGAGCCGCACCGGCCCGAAGGCGGGTGCGGCTCTCGGTGAAGAGGGGGGTCTACCTACCGTCGGAGCGCTTGCGGTGCAGCACGAAGTTCTCCAACGGGCTGATCCTCCCGTCCGGCTGGGCCACGGTGTAGTAGGTCACGTGCATGCTGGTGGTCGCGCCCGGGTGGCTGCCCGGGTCCACCGTGAAGGCCGCGAAGCCGTACGAATGGTCCAGATCGCGCACCCCGACCCACGGCGCGTCCTCGTACACGTACACCGGCGTACGCTTGCCGTTGCCGCCGACCGGGCCCACCCCCGTGATCACCTTGGCCTTGCCGGGCCCGAAGAACTTGCCGTTGGTCGGCGAGGAGGTGCCGCCCCCGCCCAGCACCATGTGCACCGTGCCCTGCGAGGTGTCGATCACATCCGTCGCCGTCGCCACCGGGTTCGGGGTCAGCGTCTCCGAACCGGACACCACGCCGCGCACCGGCAGCGAGCGCTCGTAGTCGTGCTCGTGGCCGCAGACCACCAAGTCCACCTGGTACCGGTCGAAGAGCGGCCCCCACTGCTCGCGGACACCCCGGTCGGCACCGTTGGCGTCGGAGGAACTGATCACCACCTGGTGCATGCAGACCACCACCCAGTCGATCGAGTGGTCCGCGCGGGCTGCCGCCAAGTCCTTCTCCAGCCAGGCCTGCTGGGCACCGCCGCTGTAGCCGTGCACGTAGGCGTCGCCCGCGTCCTGGTACGCCACGTCGTCGTTCTGCAGCACCACCACGTGCACCGAGCCGACCGTGAACGAGTACCACAGCCCGGCGAATTCGGCGTCACCGCCGTTGCCCGGCAGGTCGAACCGGGTTTGGAAGGCGGAGAAGCCGATCGGCCCGTTCGCCTTCTCGTTCTCGTGGTTGCCCGCCGCCGGCATCCACGGCCGGAACCGGGCCGAGCGGGTGTTGTTGGCGAAGAAGCCCTGCCAGGTGCGCAGCCGGTCCGGGGAGATGTTGGCGTAGCACAGGTCGCCGTTGAGCAGGTGGAACAGCGGGTCGACCTGCTCGATGCCGGCCACGATGTCCGCCGAGGCCGGCGAGGCGATGCCGCTGGGCACCGAGGTGTAGCCGCCCTTGCCGTCGGGCTGCCAGGTGGTGATCGGCACCGCCTGGTCGCCGAAGCTGGTGAACGTGAAGGCCTGCCGCCCGCGCCCCGCGGTGCGGAAGGTGCCGGCGTCCGGGCGGCCGCCGTCGTGCAGCGCGGCATAGGTGTAATAGCAGCCGGGGCGCAGGTTCTGCATCCGCGCGTGGTGGGTGTAGACGGTGCGGCCGCTGACCCCGTCCACGTAGGTGCGGGTCTCGGCGTCCACGGTGCGGCCGAACCCGCCCTCCAGGCTGCCCAGTTGAACGCGGGGCCGGCGCACCGGGCCGTCCGTGGTCCAGGAGGCGGTCATCTGGCTGGTCGGATCCGTTCCGAACGTCAGGTGCAGGCCCTCCACGGCCGGCGCCCCCAGCGACTCGGGCCGGGTCAGCAGCAGCGGCGAACCCTGGCCCTGGCCCTCGGCTGACGCATCGTCAGCAGCCGCCGGAGTGGCGGCGAGCAGCGGTGCGGCGGCCAGTGCGGCGCCGCCCACGCCCGCGGTCAACCGCAGGGCGCTGCGCCGGGTCACCGTGCCGCCCCCGTGCTGCTCGGTCGGGGCGTCGCTGGGCTGGTCCATGGATGTCCTCGCTTCCGGGTCGCCGATGACCGCTCACGGTAGGGCGTCCCACCCTCCCGGCGAGTGAACGGCGCGCAGCGGTCCCCTGAACCGCACGGGACGCGTTACAGTAGGGCCCATGCGCACTCGCCTGCTCTGCCTCAGCTGGTGGCCGTCCTAGGACGGCCGCGCATCCACCATGCCCAGGGTCGTCCGGACGGACGGCCCTTCGTTGTGATCCTCGCCGGGGCCGCCGCCGGTCGGCCGCCCACCCGATGACGAGGAGAAAACCGATGCCGCACTCCCACCCCCGCGTGCTCACCGGCGACCGGCCCACCGGTCCGTTCCACCTTGGTCACTACTTCGGCACCCTGCAGAACCGGGTCCGCCTGCAGTCCGAGGGCGCCGAAGTCTTCATCGTGGTCGCCGACTACCAGGTGCTCACCGACCGCGACACGGCCGACCGACTCGCCGAGTACGTCGAGGGTCTGGTGCTCGACTACCTGGCCATCGGGATCGACCCGGAACGCGCGGTGATCTTCACCCACAGCGCGGTGCCGGCGCTCAACCAGCTGCTGCTGCCCTTCCTCAGCCTGATCAGCGCCTCGGAGTTGCAGCGGAATCCCACCGTCAAGGACGAGATCGCGCACTCCCGGCAGTCCGCGGTCAGCGGGCTGATGCTCACCTACCCCGTGCACCAGGCCGCCGACATCCTGTTCTGCAAGCCCGGCCTGGTCCCGGTCGGCCAGGACCAGCTGCCCCACCTGGAGGCCACCCGCACCATCGCCCGCCGCTTCAACGCCCGCTACACGCAACCGGGTTCGCCGCTCTTCCCGGAGCCGCAGGCACTGCTGTCGGCGGCGCCGCGACTGCTCGGCACCGACGGCGGCAAGATGAGCAAGAGCCGTGGCAACGCCGTCTCCCTCGGCGCCACCGAGGACGAGACCGCCACCCTGCTGAGGGGCGCCAAGACCGACGCCGACCGCCGGATCGCCTACGACCCGCTCGGCCGGCCCGAGGTGGCCAGCCTGCTGCTGCTCGGCGCGCTCTGCCAGGGACGCGACCCGCGCAGCTTCGCCGAGGACATCGGCGACGGCGGCGCCAGCCGACTCAAGGCCGAGGTCGTCGACGCGGTCAACGACTACTTCCGCCCCATCCGCAAGCGCCGCGCCGAAATCGCCACCGACTGCGCCTACTTGCGCGACGTCCTGGCCCGCGGCAACGCCCGTGCCAACGAGATCGCGGACCGCACCCTGGGGGAGGTGCTGACGGTGATGGGGATGCGGTACTGACCTCACTGGTGCGGATTCACCAGGGAGGGATTCACCAGTGCGGGGCCGTCGTGCGATCCGGCAACTCGGCCAGCACCTCGGGCAGTTCGGTGAAGTAGCCGATGGCGAGGCGCCTGGTGGCGCGGGTCAGGGCGACGTAGAGGTCACTCAGGCCGCGCGGCGACTCGGCCAGGATGGCGGCCGGCTCCAGCGTCAGCACGGTGTCGAACTCCAGGCCCTTGGCCTCGGCCACCGTCAGCACCGCCGCCCGGGCGTCCAGGTCCAGCTTCCCGCGCAGTGCCCGCGGCACGATCACCGCGCAGCGGCCCGGGAGCCGGGTCGCCGCGATGACCAGCGCGCCCAGCGCCGCCGAGTCGGCCAGCCGGGTGCGCCAGGGCTCGATGCCGCCGTCGCGCACCGCGCGCGGCGGTGTCGCGGCACTGTCCAGCTGCCGAAGCACCTCGGCCGCCGGGCGCGCGATCTCGCTGGGCGTGCGGTAGTTGACCGTGAGCGGGGCGAGTCGCCAGCGGGTGCCGACGTAGGGCTCCAGCACCCGCTGCCAGGAGGACGCACCGCCGCGGTCACCCGTCTGGGCGAGGTCGCCGACCAGGGTCATCGAGCTGCTCGGGCAGCGGCGCATCAGCAACCGCCAGGCCATCGCCGAGAGTTCCTGGGCCTCGTCCACGATGATGTGCCCGTACACCCAGGTGCGGTCGGCGGCGGCCCGCTCGGCGGGGGAGCGCAGGTCCGGCGCGCGGTGCCGCTCGGCCAGCCGTTCGGCGTCCACCAGGTCGAAGGCGGACAGCAGTTCCTCGCCGCCGTCCAGGTCGACGGAGCGGGAGCCGTAGGCGATGTCCAGCACCTCCTGGGCGTACTCCAGGCGTTGGCGCTGCTCGGTCGCCTCCCTGGCGGCGGCCGAGGCCTGCTCGGCGAGGTCGGCGCCGAGCAGTTCGGCGGCCTCGTCGAGCAGGGGGACGTCGGCCGGGGTCCAGCCGTGGTCGGCCGCGCGGTGCAGCAGGGCGCGCTCGGCGGCGGTGAACTCCGGTGCGGCGGTGGCGATCCGGCCCCGGTCGCCGAACAGCTCGGTGAGTAGCCGCTGCGGGGTGAGCAACGGCCAGAGCTGGTCCAGGAGTTGCTTGAGCTCAGGGGTGGCGCGCAGGTCCCGGCGGATCTCGGCGAGGTCGCCCTCGTCCAGCAGGCCGGCGCCGCCGATCCGCCGGACGTACTGCTCGGTGAGCGCCGCCACGATCTCCCGCTCCAGCAACGGGCGTGCCGCGTTGTGCAGTTCGCCGCTCGCCCGGGCCAGGTCGCGGGCCCGGCGGCAGGCGGTGGGCGTCAGGGGCAGGGGCTGCCGCTCGAAGGGGAGTTGCAGCGGCTCCTCGGGGACCCACTGGCGGTCGCACACCGCCCGCTCCAGCACGTCCAGCATCGCGGGCCGGCCCTTGAGCTCGGCTGCCTCGGCGGGTTCGGCGGCGGTGGCGGTCAGGCCCGGGTAGAGCTCGCCGATGGTGGCCAGCCGGACTCCGGTCTCGCCGAGCGAGGGGAGCACCTGCTCGATGTAGCGCAGGAACGCGGGGTTGGGGCCGACGATCAGCACCACCCGGCGGGCCAGTCGCTCGCGGTGGGTGTACAGCAGGTAGGCCGCGCGGTGCAGGGCGACGGCGGTCTTGCCGGTGCCGGGACCGCCCTGGACCACCAGCACGCCGCGGTGGTCGGCGCGGATCACGGCGTCCTGCTCGGCCTGGATGGTGGCCACGATCTCGCCCATCCGGCCGGTGTGGTCGGCGGTGACGGCGGCCAGCAGGGCGGCCTCGCCGGCAACGGCGGACTCGGCGTCCGCCAGGTCGAGTTGGTCGCGTCGGTCGAGTTGGTCGAGTTGCTCGTCATGGAGCGAGACCACCCGGCGGCCGCTGGTGGTCAGATGCCGGCGGCGGCGCACACCGTCGCGGCGCAGGGCGGTCGCGGTGTAGAAGGGGCGGGCGGCTGGGGCTCGCCAGTCGATCAGCAGCGGGGTGTGGTCCTCGTCGTCCGCGCGCAGCCCGAGTCGGCCGATGTGGTGCACCTGGCCATCCGTCAGGTCGAGGCGGCCGAAGCAGAGTCCCTGCTCCACCGCGTCCAGGTCGGCGAGCTGCGCCCCGAGTTCGATCGCCGTGCTCTCCCGCTCGGCGGCGGCCTGATGGGCGCCCGTGGCCTGGGTGAGCGCCTGGTCACGACGCTCGGCGGTCTGCGCGCGCAGGGCGTCGAGGCGGGCGTAGGCGGTGGCGACGAACCGCTGCTCCTGGTCGAGCTCCGTCATTGACAGAATCTCCTTGCTGACGGTATAATCCTTACAGGGACTGTTATGTGAGCCTCCATCAGGCATGGCTCAAAGAGCCATCGTAGCTGGGTAAGGGGCTGACGCGTTGCCGCATGCGCGGATTGACTGGGCCCGTCTCGCCGCCACTGGGTTCCCGTTCCCCTCTGACACCCCCGTGCGGGAGCTCATCGACGAGCTGGCGGCCATGCTGAGCTCGCCCGATCCGGTGGTACGCGACGACCAGGCCTACACCGCCACCGCGCAGTGGGTTCGCGAAGGCCGGCTAGACGGGCAGCTGATCGCACTCGGCGAGGCCGCCGTGGCGCGGTTCGACCACCCCGAAGTGCAGGCGCGCACCTTCGCGCCGCTGGTGCTGCGGTGCGTGCTGACACGACGCCAGGAGACACCCGGCGCCGTCGACCAGGCCACCGTCCAGCGCTGGTACGCCGCTTTCGCCCGCTGGTACCCGGCCGAGCCCGACACCCGTGGCTGGGATGACCGCCTCGGCTGGCTGCACGCCGTCGCCCACGGCGCCGACGCGGCCGCCGCCTTCGCCCGCGCGCTCCCCGGGCACCGCGCCGACATCCTCGACCTCTGCGCCCGCCGGATCGCGGCGGCCGCCGCCGAACAGCGGTACCTCCAACTGGAGGACGCCCGCCTGGCCCGGGCGATCACCGGCATCCTGCTGGAGCCCGGCCTCACCGAGGCGGAGGCGATCGGCTGGCTCGACGTGCCGGCCAAGGCCCTGGAGGGCGGCGGGCCCGGCCCGGTTCCCGCCTGGGCGTTCAACATCTTCGCCACCCTCCAGGCGCTCCATGTGCAGCTGACGCGCGGCCTGGTGGACGGCGGCGTGCCGCCGCACGCGGAGGCGGTGGCGGACCGGGCGCTGGAACTGCTGCGGCTGCCCTGTCCTTGGCTCGCCTGAGCCCTGAGCCCTGAGCCCTGAGCCCTGAGCCCTGAGCCCTGAGCCCTGAGCCCTGAGCCCTGAGCCCTGAGCCCTGAGCACACGGGCCCGCAGCACCCGGTCCGGCCACGAAACAGTCACAGGTGTTCGAATCGTCGGTGCGCGGCTCGGCGTGCGGGCCAGCATGCGCACCATGGGTAGAGACCGGTACGTCGACTTCCTCCGCGCCTTCTCGATCTGCCTGGTGGTGCTCGGCCACTGGCTGATCACCGGACTGGTGCGCGCGCCCGACGGGACCATCGCGGCACCGGAGTTGCTGGCGACCGTCCCCTGGACCCAGTGGCTGACCCTCGGATTCCAGATCATGCCGCTCTTCTTCCTCGCCGGCGGCCATGCGGCAGCCGGCTCCTGGGCCGGCCGGAGCCAGCCGGCGGCCGGCTGGGTGCGGTCGCGAGCCCTGCGGCTGCTGGTTCCCACCGCCGGGTACGCGGTACTGGTCCTGCTCGCGGTCGGGATCAGCACCGCGCTCGGGGTGGACCGGCCGACCCTGGCGCTGGTCGGCTGGGCGCTCGGCATGCAGTTCTGGTTCCTGCCGCTCTATCTGCTGCTCAGCGCCGCAACTCCGTTGCTGCACGCCGCACATCGCAGGTGGGGTGTGCTGGTGCCGGTGGCCCTGGGCGCGGCCTCCCTGCTCCTCGGTCGCACCCAACTATCCCCGCTCAACTACCTGTTGGTCTGGGGCACCGCGTACCAGCTCGGCTTCTGCTGGCGCGACGGGCAGTTGACCAGGCGCCGGCTGACCGCGCCCGCACTACTGACGACGGGCGCTGCGGCCTTCGCGCTGCTGGTCGGCTTCGGGCCGTACCCGGTCAGCCTGATCCTGGTCACGGGAGAGGCGGTGAGCAACACCAACCCGCCCTCAGCCGCCATGCTCGCCTGGGTAGTTGCCCAGACCGGCCTGTGCCTGCTGCTGGCCCCACCGGTCCGGCGGCTGCTGGCGCGCGACCGGATCTGGCGCCTGGTCCGGCCGATGGGCAGCGCCAGCATGGCCCTCTACCTCTGGCACATGGTGCCCGTGCTCGTCCTCGCCGCCGCCCTCTACCTCACCGACCTTGCCCCCGAACCCAGTTACGGCTCCGGCGCCTGGTGGCTGCTGCGCCTGCCCTGGCTGCTCCTGCTCGCCGCGCTGCTCCCGCTGCTACTGGCCGCCCTCACCCCACTGAACCGCCTGCTGGCCCGCCTCCACACCGCCCTGCGCCCCACCACCCCGGTAGGCCCCGCCGGCCTCGCCACCCTCACCCTCGGCTTGGCCCTGACCACGGTCGCCCTCACCCACTGGGCTGCCTCCGGCTTCGCCGCCGGCGGGACCTTCCCACTCGGCACGACGCTGGAGTTCGCCTGTGGGCTGGCGTGCCTGGCGCCGGCGGGTTGGAGCCGCGGCCGCGAAAGGAGCCTGGGCGGGAAAGTGTGCAAGCGGGCGGCTATCCCAGCCCGTTGGGCCGACGAGTAGTAGGGGCCGGTGGCCGTGGTCGGCCGGATTGCACTCCGGCCGACCACGCGGACTAGTCGACTTGAGCGCGACTGCCGAGCCCGAATCCGGGGCCGCTACTCACCACGTTCTGCGCCGTGCGTGGGCCGCACATCCAGCCGGGGATCCAGCAAGCTGCGATGAGCGCCGACGCCGCGATGCCGACCATCAGCGTCGGAAAGCCCGGGGAGGGTTTGGTGCGCCGTCGGGCCGCCAGGTGGCGGGCGGCCCGACCGGGTTGGTTCGGATGCGACGACGGTTCTGTACTGGTGCGGGGGTGGTTCTGGTCGCCGCCGTGGTGCGTGGACATCTAGGGGCTACCGCTGCCTCTCTGTCATATGACTGATAGTCAGAAGATCATATGGCACCCTACGGCACCCAAAGTGCCACTACCAACTCAGTGCCAGTCCAGGCACGTTGCTGCTGGTCACGATGACATGCAGGTCCTGAGAGGCCCGGGCGGCGTATGGTGCTACTGGGCCCGAAAGCGTGAAGCCAGGGCCGCTCGCTCGACCGGCGGCTGCTTGATCCAGTAGCTTGCCGCAGCGAGGTAGTGCCCGCGGGCTCAACCGTGCCTGCCAAGGTGAGGGCGGTCGCGGCCACGCGGCCGTCGACCAGATCCAGCCGGTACGGGAGCCTCAGGGGCCGTTCGACAGCATCGGCGATCGGGCGAGGTGGGCAGGCCCGGCGGCACACGGTCCCGACCTCACGCTTCCACGATCAGTGGTTGGCCAGAGTCCGGATCCTCACCCCTGAAGGATCGCCTTCGCGGAACTGCGGGCCCTCGCAGCCTCCTCATGCTCCCCCAGCCGCGTCAGCAGGTCCGCGAGCGCTTGGAGCGCTTCTCCCTCTTCGTGCTGGTGGCGAAGCCGGTGTAGCAATTCCACCGCTGTCGTGAGGTTGAGGCGAGCGGCTTCCAGTTGTCCGGCGGCGGCCTCGGCGGTGCCGAGCCCGCGGGCGGCCATGGCACATCCGTGGTCCGCGCCGAGGGCTGTACCAAGCGGTAATGCCTCCTGGTACCAGGAGATGGCCTCCTGGTGCCGCCCGGCGCGGCGGAGCAGGTCACCGATGATGATCAGGCTCTCAAGTTGGGCCCAGCGGTCGCCGGCACGACGGAAGACGTCGAGTGCGGTGCTCGCCAGGTGGTGGGCTCGCTCCCAGTCGGCGGGTAGATCCAGTGCCGCGATCAGGTTCATTTGAGCACCGGCCAGTTCATGAGCAGGCATGACCGGTGCGCCGATGGTGAGGCAGCGTTCCAGCACCGCCCGTGCCGAGGCCATCTCACCCTTCTCCACGAGCAGATGACCGAGGTTGCTGAGCGCGGTCACTTCCAGCCGGGTGTTGCCGATCTGACGGAATCCGGCCAGCGACTCCTCGAGAAGCGCGATGGCCGACGCGTGATCACCGAGATAGATCATGATGATGCCCATGTTGTTGCGGATCCGGTCCGCTTGCCGGGAGTTGCCGTAACTCAGGCTTATCGCCAGGGCCGCCTGCTGGGACTTCAGGGCAGCCTGGAAGTCACCGGCCTTCCCGTGCAGCACGCCGGCTTGGGAAGTGGCTTCGGCGACTCCTTCCAGATCGTCGGCCTGCCTCGCAGTGGCCAGGGCCCGAGCGTTGAGCGCCGCTGCCTGCGGAAACTGCGCCAAGTGGCCGTGAACGGCGACCAGGTCGAGCAGCGCTCGTGTCTCGGCATGGACGTCGCCCACCGTATGCCAGTATTCGGCGGCCTCGCTGTGGAGTGTGATGGCTTCTGCCCAGAAGCCTTCGGCATCAAGGAAGCCTCCCAACGCATGGGTGAGCCAGGCAGCTTCACGTCCTGCTGGTACAGCCATTTCTCCTGATGCCGACGGAGCGAGACCCCGGTTGCTGTCAGCGGCGTGGCGGAGCACGCTGAGCAGCTCGCCGAGTCGGCTCGACAGCCAGTCGCGGACGGCGGCCGGTTCGTGCCATGAACGGGCCCAGGCGGTCGCGGTGAGCTCAGGCGGGATGTCCAGACGGAGTCGGTGGGGGTAGAGCATCCGATCGGCCCGATCGACCGCGTCGATGGTGAACCGGATCAGCCGTGACAGTGCGGCCTGTTCGGTGGCACCGGGGTCGGTCCGATGTTCCAGCCCCGCGGCGAACTCGGCCATGAGGTCGTGGAACGCGTAGTTCTCGGGAACGGGCTCCTGCAGCAGATGCGTTTCGATCAGTTCCTCAAGGGCCCGCTCGGTGGCGCTCAGTGACCTGCCGAGCAACGCTGTGGCGGCGAACTGGTCGAAGCGGGTGCCTGGATAGAGGCTTAGCAGCCGGAACGATTCCTGGTGCTCAGCGGATAGCGAGCGGTACGACAGTTCGAGGATCGGTGCCAGGTCGCGGCTGGTGTCGTGGAGTTCGTCGAGCAGCCGGGTGCTGTGTCGCAACCGCTGCAGTAGGTGCTCCAGAGTCCAGCTCGATCGGGTTTTGAAGCGGGTGGCGACCAACTCGACGGCATAGGGGTGCCGGAGGCAGCAGCGGACGATCTCCTCGATCTGGGCGGGATCGTTTGCGCGCTCCGGCCCCACCAGTGAACGGAAGAGAGCTGTCGCCTGGCTGACCGGCAGCGCGTCCAGCACGATGTGGTGGGCGCCGGGTAGTTCGTGGAGTCCGCGGCGGCTGGTCAGCAGGATCAGCGACCGGCAGGCCAACGGCAGTAGCTCGCGCACCTGGTCCGCGCCGGCGACGTCGTCAAGGACGACTACGCATTGCCGGTCGGCGAGCAATTGGTGCCACAGGCCGATGCGTTTCTCATGCTCGGTCGGGATGCTTCGTGGTGGGAGCTCGAAGGCTCGCAGCAAAGCGATGAGTACGGCGTGTGTTGTGAGCGGTCGCTGGGTCGCCGAGTGGGCGTGCAGGGCGACCAGGATCTGCCCGTCCGGGTATCGGCTGCGCAGCTGGACTGCCGCATGTACGGCGAGGCTGGTCTTGCCGGTGCCGCCGAGGCCGCTGATGACGCGCGGGCCGGTCAGTGCGGGGTCGGTGGCCCGCTCCAGTTCCTGCTCGCGGCCGACCAAGGGACGAAGAGTGGGCAGGTTGTTCGGGGCGGCCAACCAGGTCGGCGCCGCGGCCATGGAGTCGGAGGTTCGGAGCGCGGCGGTGGCGCCGCCCGGTAGTGCGACCGGCGTGCGGCTGGCCGGTGGCCGGGGGAGGAGCTCGGAGACCGGTCCGCCGGCCAGGATGCGCTCGTGCAGCCAGGTCAACTCGCGGCCGGGGTCGGTACCCAGGCGGTCTTGCAGGGTGCGTCTGGCGCGCTGATAGAGAGCCAGGGCTTCGGCTTGGCGGCCGGCGCCGTACAGGGCGGCCATCAGACGGGCGGCGAGCACCTGATCCGTGTCGTGGAGGGCTACCAAGGGCGAGAGCTCGGGGATCACGTCCGCGAACCGGCCGAGCCGGAGGCTGATGGTGGCCCGGGTGATGGCGGCCCAGAGATGGGTGGCGTGCATGTCGGCGCGGGCGCCTTGTGCCCACTCGCCGCGGAGGCCGGCCAATGGGTCTCCTTGCCAGAGTGCTTCGGCCGCGGTCAACAGCGCGATGGCCTGATCGTCTTCGCCCTGGTCCGCGCAGGCGCGGGCCCGGTTGGCGAGTTGGCGGAACCGGTGGTAGTCCACCTGTTGCGGATCGCCTTCGAGGACATAGGCGTGGCCATGGCTGCCGATCGAGACGGCAGGCGCGTCGGGCCCTTCGGTCTCGGTACCGGTTCGGAGGGCGCGGCGGAGCTTTGAGATCAGCGGATAGAGGCTCGCCGCCGGGTCGGCGGGCAGTTGGTCGGCCCAGAGCCGGTCTGCCAATGTGTCGAGGGAGAGTGGCCGCCCGATGTCGACGGCCAGTGCAGCGAGCAGGCAGCGGAGCTTCTCCGGGCCGAGCTTGCTGCGGTTCCCCGCCGCCACCATATCGACCGTGCCGAGCAGTCGCAGCTCTACCAAGGATCTCTCCTATCGGTCGGGCACCACCCCGCACCGCACATAGCAGAGATGTAGGCGGGGTAGAGAACACTCCACCATGCCTCGCTGGTTGTGCAACGTATCTGGCGATAATCGATCGAACGGAGCATGAAAAGACGGAAGTTGATCGATTGGAGACCAACTGGAGGTAGGGCATTCATGGGCCCCTTGACGATCGACATCATGCGGCAAGCGCTTGCACGGGTTGGTCCAGCCGAGCGCTCCAGGCTGGGGTGGATCATCGGTGTGGTCGCGCAGTCCGTGGACCAGGGTGATGAGCTGGCCGAGCTGGCGGTGCGTCAGGCTGCTGCGGATGCCAGGACGGCGCAGGCCGTGTGGGTGTGGCTCGAGGCGTCGGCGGGTGTCCGGGTGGAAAATGCGATCAGCGGGTCCGCTCAGGTCTCCGGGAACGTTCTGCAGGTAGGGGAGGTGCGCGGCGATGTGCATCTGCATGCGCCGGCCGCGTCAACGATCCCGGTGCCACGCCAGCTTCCGCTGCCACCGGCGCAGTTCACCGGCCGACTGGCCGAGTTGGACGCGCTGGACCAGTTGGGGGCCGAGAGCCGGGTGCTGGTGGTGAACGGCCCGGCCGGGGTAGGAAAGACGGCGCTGCTGCTGTCCTGGCTGCATGGTCGCACCGAGAGGTTCCCGGACGGCCAACTCCATGCCGATCTGCGTGGCCACGGCCCCGAGGGCCCCGCCTCGGCGCTGGCGACGCTCGGTGGGTTGCTGCGAGCCTTCGGAGTCGACCGGATTCCGGGTGAAGCCGATGAGGCCGCCGCGCTCTGGCGCTCGGTGACGGCCGGTAGGCGCATCCTGCTGATGCTCGACAATGCTCTGACCGCCGCCCAGGTGCGCCCACTGCTGCCCGGGACGGCGGACGCTGCGGTTGTGGTGGCAAGTAGAAACAGGCTTACCGGATTGGGAGTTGACGGAGCGGCGTTTCTCTCGGTCGGCCTGCTCGACGAGGTGGCCGCGGCCGGGCTGCTGGTGCGGCGGATCGGCGATCGGCGGGCGCAGGCCGAGCCGGCAGCGGTGGGTCAGGTGGTGGCCCGCTGCGCGGGGCTGGCCCTCGCGGTGTCCCTGGTGGCGGCGCGGCTCGCGGCGCGCCCGCAACTGACCGTGGCAGCCGTGGTAGCCGCACTCGACCGGGAGAACGGACGACTGGCCGCGCTCCGGCTGGACGGCGAACCGGCCGTGCAGAGCGCCCTGGATGCCTCGTGCGCCTGCCTGGCAGCCGCACCGGCCCGGCTCTACCGGCGCCTCGGACTGCTGCCGTTCGGCGAGTTCGGCGCCGATGACGCGGCCGCCTTGATCGACGAACCTCCACTGGTGGCAGAGGAGTTGCTCGATTCTTTGGCCGAGGCCAACCTGGTGGAGGAGTTGGGGGCCGACCGATACCGCTTCCATGACCTGGTGCGGTTGCACGCCGCCCTGCTGGCCCGGACCGAGGAGTCGGACGCGGATGTGGAGGCCGCCCTGGGACGAGTGGTGGAGTGGTACCTGGCCACCGCGCGGACCGCCGAGCGGCTCCTGACTCCCAGCCATGCCGGTCAGCGTGAGGACAACCGCCGGCAGCACCAAGGACTGCCGTTCGCGCCGGACGACCAGGCGGCTGCGCTGGCCTGGCTGGACCAGAAGCGCACCCAACTCGCGGCCGCGGTGCGAACGGCCGTGGGCCAGCACTGGGATCGGCCGGCCTGGCAGCTCGTCGACGCCATGCACCCGCTCTTCCTGCGCCTGCGCGCCCCGGAACTCGGCGACGAGCTGCACCGCCTGGGCTTGGCCGCGGCCCGGCGGGACGGCAACCCAGCCGCGGTGGCACGGATGTTGACGGATGGCGCGCGCCGCTTGGACAACCTCGGGAAGCCGGAGGAGTCCGGCGCCTGGTACCAGCAGGCTTATGAACTCGCCCGCACCGGAGGGGGCTTGAAAGAACAGGCACAGGCCCTGCACGGGCTCGGCCGGAGCCATCGGTCGGCCGGGCGGCTGACCGAGGCACAGGAGTGCTTCCAGGAGGCGCTGCGCCTGCGCGAGGCCGTCGGCTACCAGCGCGGTGCCGAACTGACCCGGCTGCTGCTGGCGGAGGTGGCGATGGCCAGGGGGCGGCCGGAGTCGGCGGTTCCCGAACTGGAGTCGGCCCACCGCAGCTTGATGTCGCTGGGGGATCCCTATGAGGCCGCCAGGGCGCTGGCCTTCCTGGGGCAGGCGCGGACCGCACTGGGCCGGTTCGATGCGGCGGCGCAGGCGCTTGAGGAGGCGGCCGGGCTCTTCCGGGCGGCGGGATCAGCGTACTGGGAGGCCCGAGTCCTGGAACTTTCAGGCCAGTTGGCCGAGGCGAGGGACACCCCGGAGCAGGCACTGGCCTGCTACCGGGAGTCCCTCGCCCGCTATCAGCAGGTCGGAGCGGCCGACCGTGACCGTCTCAGCGAGGCGGTGCGGCGGCTGGCAGCGCCGGAGGGCTGAGCCGAGCCGCCTCGGCGGCCTGGGGTGATGACCGAGACCGAGGTCAGCGCCTCGGGCACGACTCGCGCCACCAGGCAGGCGTGCAGCAGCGAACCGAGCACCCTGGCCGCCATACACGTGCTGCCGGGAGCCGGCAGCCAGCGCTGCGGCCGGCCGCGGCACCAGCTGAGCAGGCTGCCGTCCGGCTGGGGCAGGACCAGGACCAGGCAGCCCGGGTAGTGGCCGGCCAGCTCCTCGGGCCGCCGGGTGCAGGCGATTTCGCTGAAGAGCACATCGGCGAGGTCCAGTCGGGAGCCGGAGAGGTCGATGGCCAGGTGCTCATCGGCTCCGCGCGAGACGGTGGAGCCGCCGCGCACCGTCAGCTGGGCGAGCAGCCCGTCCGGCCCGAACCCGTCCAGCGCGACCAGCAGGCCCGTTTCACCGGAGCTGAACTCGGCAGCGACCTGATACATCTGATGCGTCATCAGAACTCCTTCCCGGTCAGTGGTTGGGGCAGTGGCAGTGGTTCGGCCTCCGGGCGGTGCGCCGGCTCGCCCAACTCCAGGATCCGGTACAGCAGTCGGCGGATATTCGCGTCGAAGGCGCCCGGCTCGGAGGAGATTCGGGCGGCGATCTCCCGGTACGACTCCGGCTGGTACTGCTCGGCGGCGTAGTCGAGTTGCTGGTCCAGGCGCAGGCTGAGCGAGAGCGACGGTGCGGTGCGGGCGAGTTGGGCGCCGGGTGAGTCTCGGTTGACGGAGCGGAACGGGTACTGCGCGATCAGGATGGGCGCGCCGGTCATGCTCCCGTAGAGGGTGACCGAGCCATGGTCGCCGATGATGAAGTCGGCGGCGATCAGCGCGGGCCGCCAGTCGCACTGCGGCGGCAGCAGGGTGAGGCGGTCGCCTCCGGCTGCGGCCAGCCATGCTCTGACTTGCCAACTTCCGTGCCCAGCATGGACGTTCGGGTGCACTAGAACGGCCACCCGGTATCGCTCGGCCGGCAGTTCGGTGAGCAGTCGCGGCAGCAGTGCGTCGAGCCGGTGGAAGGCCGATCCCAGGCCCCAGGTGGACGAGACCAGCACGAGCCGCTCACCGTCCCGGAGCCCGAGCGCCTGCCGGTAGGCGTCCCGCCGTCCCAGCCCCAGGGCGATCCGGTCGTAACTGGCGTCCCCCACCACCTCGGTGATCGGCAGCGCTTCGGGGCAGAGCCAAGCGAGGGCGTCGCGCTCCTCCCGGTGCGCTACGGCGAAGGCGCGCGGGACGACCCGGCCCTGCCAGGTCAGGTAGCGGCGGCCGAGGCCGCCGACGGTGCGAGTGGCGGCGTCCTGCGGTCGGGACAGCTTGATGTGGCCCGCCCCGTGGGGGAGGCGGACCAGTGGACCGCGCAGCTGCTCCATGCCCTGGGAGCCGGCGGTCAGGATCAGGTCGAAGTCGGTGCGGCAGACCTGCTCCCAGGGCAGCACCAAGCCGGCGAGCTCCGTGAGGACGCTCTCCACGCCGCTGTTGAACGCGTGCGGGGCGACCGTGAAGACCACGCTGACCCGCAGGTCGGCGCGGAACAGGTGGAGCAGGTCCTGCAGCCGCCGCCCGTAGACCAGGGTGTGGATGACGACCAGG
Source organism: Kitasatospora sp. GP30 (assembly GCF_029892145.1). Classification (NCBI taxonomy): domain Bacteria; kingdom Bacillati; phylum Actinomycetota; class Actinomycetes; order Kitasatosporales; family Streptomycetaceae; genus Kitasatospora; species Kitasatospora sp. GP30. The sequence goes on along the minus strand of NZ_JARZAH010000003.1, from coordinate 57,584 downwards.
ACCCTCTTGCAGTCGGGCAGGGTGCTCCACTGCCCGGGATCACGTTGAACCGGACCAGAATGCTCCTGAACCGGACCAGATTGCTGCTGAGCCGATGACACGACCAATCCCCCTTGGCACATCGACGTGGGCCGCTCTGCTGCGGCCGGTGCCAGGTTTGCCCGGGAGCCTGGCGGAAGCCGTGTCGGACCCTTGTCGAATCCTTGCCGCGCAGGCGGTGGTGCGGGAGCCGACCAGCGTGCGAAGGCGCGCGGCCGTGGCGGGGGAGGGCGCTCACCCGGCCGGGGACTCGGCCGCCTCCGCCCGCAGGCGCTTCAGCAGGGCGACGTCGGCGGGGTGGCCGAAGCCGGGGGCGGCGGAGCGGTCGGGGGTTTCGAGGATGAAGGGGACGCCGGCGGTGGCGGGGTGGGCGAGGAGGTCGCGGAAGGCGGCGGCGCCGATGTGGCCGTCGTCGATGTTGGCGTGCCGGTCCTTGCGGGCGCCCGCGACGTCCTTGGAGTCGTTGGCGTGGATCAGGCGCAGGCGGCCGGGGCCGGCGGCGTCGGTGAGGGCGTCGAGGGCGGCGGCGACGCCACCGGGGGCGGCGAGGTCGTGACCGGCGGCGAAGGCGTGGCAGGTGTCGAGGCAGACGCCGACCCGGGGGTGGCGGTCCAGGGCGTCCAGGTACTCGGCGAGCTCATCCAGCCGGGAGCAGAGCGACGCGCCCTGCCCGGCGGTGGGCTCCAGCAGCAGCCACGGCGCACTGTCGCCCAGTGCGTCCAGTTCGTCGAGCAGCGGCCGCAGATCGCGGCGGACCTGGGCCATCGCGGCCGCCCGCCGGTCGGCGCCGATCGAGGAGCCGGTGTGCACCACCACACCGAGGGCGCCGATGGCGTGGCCGCGCAGCAGGGAGTGGCGCAGCGAGGCGGTGGACCGCTCGCGGGTGGCGGCGCTGTCCGAGCCGAAGTTGATCAGGTAGGGCGCGTGGACGTAGGCGGGGATGCCCTGCTCGGCACAGGCGGTGCGGAACGCCTCGTCGTGGGCGGGGTTGCCGGCCGGGGTGGCCCAGCCGCGCGGGTTGGCCACGAAGACCTGTACCGCCTCGCCGCCGATCCGCTCGTTGTAGGCGAGGCCGGTGCCGACCAGGCCGCGCCCGGCCACCGGCACGTGGGCGCCGATCGGGTTGCGGAGCGGGGGGAGAGCTGCGGCGTTCACCCACCGAGGGTGCCACATGCGGACGAGGCCGCCCCCACGCGGGTGGGGACGGCCTCGTAGCTGGAGCGATTGGCGAGCGTCAGCTCACGGTGTAGCTGTACGGGAGCGCCGCGAGGACGGAACCCGTGGTGCTCATGTTGTTGTTCGCCACTGCAGCACCGGCCGGGCCGGACACCAGGTACAGCACGCCGTGCACGACGCTGCCCTTCTTGCCCTGCGGGGTGATGGTGAGCTGCAGGTTGCCGCTGGCGCCGGGCTGCAGGATCACCGGGGTGACCGCGGGAGCGGAGGCGTTGTAGGCGGCCGCGTACGGGTCACCGGTGCTGGAGGTCAGCGCCGGGTCGAACGCCAGGGTGTGGGCCGAGGCAGTCAGGTTGGAGCTGCCGGCCGGGGCGCCGGCCGCCGGGAACGGGCCGATCTGCTGGACGTAGGTGGCCCAGATGCCGGGGACGATCGGCTGCGCGGAGCTGCCGGAGTCCTTGACCACGGAGACGGTGGAGCCGTCCTGGGCCTTCTTCAGGTCGCCGAACAGGTCGGGCGAGCCGGTCGGGCCGCTGAGCTCGAGCTGGGCCGGGGTGGTGGAGCCCGCCACGCCGGTCAGCGCGTCGGTGCCCGGCGGGACCATGAAGCCCGGAACCGTGGAGCTGGCGGTGAGCGGCAGCGACACGGTGGCCGGGCCGCCGAGCGGCACCAGCGGGACGTTCACCCGGTTGTTGAGCCGCGGGTCGGCCTGGACCTGCTGCACGGCGGCGGTGTTGTTGGTGTAGTTGACCGTCACCTGGACCGGCTTGCCGGCCGGCAGCTTGGTGCCCGCCGAGTTCGGCAGGCCGGGCGCGCCGGCCTTGTCCTGGTCGAGGCCGACGGTGCCGGTGAAGGGCTGGCTGAGCTCGGCACCGGAGACCGGGTTGAAGATGTTCAGCACGAACCGCCAGCGGCCGGCGGCCGGGTTGACAGTGGTGGCCGAAACCCCGGCGGCGGTGCTGGAGATGTTGCCCTTGGCGTCGAAGACCGCGTTGGACTCGGCGTCGATCGGGGTGCCGTTCGGGCTGATCAGCACGCCCTGCATCACCAGCTTCGGGTCCTTGGCGACCGTCAGGCCGACCCGCAGGTCCTGGTGGCCCTTCGGCACGTCGAAGGCCCAGGCGAAGCTCTGCGCGGGCGAGCCGGCGCGGGCGTTGCCACCGGTGATGTTGCCGGTGAAGGTGCCCGTGCTGCCGTTCAGCGGCACCAGGCTGCGCAGCACCACCGGGACGCTGGTGGTGGTGCCGTTGGAGTTGGAGAGCACGACCGACTCGGTGGCGTCACCGCCGGCCGGCGGGGTGGTCAGCTGCACCTTGAGGGTCTTGGACTGACCCGGCTTCAGGTCGGTGACCTGCGGGCTCACCGAGCCGGCCGGAACCGCCTTCTGGGTGGCGGTGTCCAGCAGCACCGGGCCGGTGAAGCCGGCGGTGCCGGCGGGGGTGTAGAGCACGGCGGTCCACTTGCCGGCCGCCGGGTGCGGGACGTCCACGATGCCGAAGTTGGCCGAGACCGGGCCGCCCTGCGGACGGGTGTTGGTCTCGAAGCGGCCGGACGGGTCCAGCAGGGTCATCCGGACCACGGGGGTCACGGTGGCGCTGCCGTTCTTCTGCGCGGCGCCCTGCCAGGCGATCGACGCGGCCAGCCGGTCGGCGGAGGCCGGAACGTCGAAGGTCACCTTGTGCGCGACCCACGGCGCGCCGTTGGTGGCGTAGGGGAACTGCGGGTCGGTGCTGGAGTTGAGCTGCACCGTCTGCTGGGCGTCGCCGAGCGGGGCGAAGGTGCGGGTGCTCGCGGCCACCGTCTGCGGCTTGGAGCTGGTGTTGACCACGGTGACGTCGGCGGTGCGGGTGCTGCCCGGCTCGCCGCTGTCGTCGATCTGACCGGTCGTCACGGCGACGGTGCTGCTCTTCTGGTCACCGGCCGAGGCCTGGTAGCCGCGGGCGGCCTCGACGGCGGCCCGGACGTTCAGCAGACCGGCGCCCTGCTCATCGGCCGGCAGGCCCAGGTCACCGGCGGTGCCGGTGAGGAGCTTCTTGACCAGCGCGGGCGCCGGGGAGGCGCCGTTGTGGCTGTCCCGGTAGGCCTGGATGACGTCGGCGGCGGCGCCGGCGGTCAGCGGGGCGGCCTGGCTGGTACCGCCGAACGGCTGGATCGGGCTGCCCTTGCCGTTGAAGTCGGTGCACTCGGTGTAGATCGAGACGTCGGCCGAGCAGAGCGCCCAGTCCGACTCACCGGGGGCGACCAGGTCGACGGTGCGCCCGGCCTGGGTGACACCGCCGGAGGAGAGCGCCGAGATCCGGTTGTCGGCCCAGGTCCCGTTGGAGAACTGGAAGGCCGCGTAACCGGTCTGGGCGTAGTTCTGGTTGTCGGTCGACGCGCCCGTGGAGATCACGTTGGGGTCGGTCGACGGGGTGCCGACGGTGCCGTTGATGCCCGCGTCACCGCTGGAGACGGTGACGGTGACACCGGCCTTGACCGCCATGTCGTTGAAGAGCGAGATGGTGTCGTGGGCGCCGCTGTCCGGCGTCACGTTGCTGCCGAACGACTCGTTGAGCACGTCGACGTGCGCGACCGTGACCGCGTAGTCGATGGACTGCAGGATCGCCGAGTTCGGGAAGGTGTCGCCACCGGCCTTGAGCGCGACCAGCGAGGCGCCCGGCGAGATGCCCTCGATCCGGATGTTGCAGCCGGCGGGCAGCGGGTGGCTGGAGTTGACGAACTTCGACACGTCGTAGCTCTGCCGACCCTGGGCGACCATCGCGGAGGCGTCCCCGAACGCCTCGGCGTCACCGGCGGGGGCGAAGAAGCCCTGGCCGGAGAAGTCCTGGTAGTCGGTGATGACGTGCGAGCCGTCCGGCCGGATGAAGTCCGGGTTGTTGGGGTCCAGGCCGTCCGCGATGTAGGCGACCTTGACGCCGGTGCCGTCCGCGATCTCGTGCGCACCGGGAGCACCCGCGGTGGCCTCGGTGTGCGTCGAGTAGAGCGCCTCGGGCTCCAGCAGCGGCTTGCTGGGGTCGCTGGGGCAGACCGCGTTGGGGTCCTGGGGGTCGCCCTTGGCGACCGACGGGGCGGTGGCGGTCTTGGGGGCCTGCGTGGTGCCCTTGCCGGTGCCGGGCTTGGCCGGGGCCGGCGGGGTGACCCGCACGGTCTCGTCGGCGATCACCTGTGCGACGGCCGGGTCGGCCTCCAGCGCGGCGCGCAGCGCCGGGCTGACGGTCGCCGAGAAGGCGTTGCCGACCACGAAGCTCTTGACGTTGGTGCCGCCGTTGGCGCGGACCTTGGCCAGCAGCGGAGCCTGCGCCTGGTTCGCCTCCTTCTTGCGGGCATCCAGGTGGCCGGCGTCGGCCGGGCTGTTGGTGAGCTGGTCCTTGAGAATCACGATCACCGGGGCCGGGGCACCGCTCTCCGAGGTCGCCTGGGCGGCGTTCGGGGCGGGGGTGGCCGGAGCGCCGTTGGCGCTGGTCCCGAAGGCCAGCACGAGCGAGGCGGCGGTGAGCGTGACGGCTGCGAGCTGCGGTTTGCGCCAGCCGATCATGAACGTCCTTTCGTCTGATAAGACGTCAGGAGAGGGTCGTCCAAGCGCGCGTGCGAGGGTCGGACGCACGCGTGCCTCTGGAACGCCTGTCCCGACAAGCTCACGCATTCCATCGTGTCCACGCCCTTTCAGACAAGGGGCTGCCCGAGAAGGAACCGTACCGAGAGCGGAGTTGACTGTCCGATAGACGGATAATTGCAGATCAGAGGGGGTGTCGGGGCCCCGGCACGCCGTGAGCTTTTGATGAAGATCACGGGATAACCGTTTGGCTGTCCGGAAATATGCCTGACATGGACCTCGGGATGAACCACCAACACGGCAACACCATCGCGGATGCCCTGCGCCGCTCCGCCGCCCGCACCCCCGACCGCCGTGCGCTGCACTTCACCGCCCAGGCAAGCAGCACCGCCCAGGCAAGCAGCACCGCGCAAGCGAGTAGCACCGCCCAAGCAAGCAGCACCGCCTCAGGCGTCGACCGCAGCTGGACCTACCGCGAGCTCGACCACGCCGTCACCCGGGCCGCCGCCGACCTGCTCGCCCGCGGCCTGCGCCCCGGCGACCGGGTGGCCGCCCTCGGCCGCAACTCCGACGCCTACCTGCTGCTCTTCCTCGCCTGCGCCCGGGTCGGCCTGGTCCACGTGCCGGTCAACTACAACGCCACCGCCGCCGAGCTGCGCTACTTCACCGAGCAGTCCGGCAGCGCTGCGCTGCTGTACGACGACGAGTACGCCGACCTGGTCGCCACCCTCCCCGCAGGCGGCCCGGTGCGCCACCAGGCCACCCTGACCGAACTGCTGACCCGGGCTCAGGACGGGCCGGTCCCCGCGCTCATTACCTTCGTCCCCGACCACGACCTGGTCCAGCTGCTCTACACCTCCGGCACCACCGCCGCCCCCAAGGGCGCCATGATGACCCACCGGGCGCTGCTCCACGAGTACCTCTCCGCGATCACCGCCCTGGACCTGCGGGAGACCGACCGCCCGCTGCACGCCCTGCCGCTCTACCACTCGGCGCAGCTGCACGTCTTCCTGCTGCCCGGCCTGCTGCTCGGCTGCGAGAACCGGCTGATCCAGGCACCCGACCCGGCCACCGTGCTGCGCCTGCTCAGCACCGAGCGGCTCACCTCGTTCTTCGCCCCGCCGACTGTCTGGGCGGCGCTCGCCGCCCACCCCGACTTCGCCGCCGCCGACCTGGGCCACCTGGAGAAGGCCTACTACGGCGCCTCGGTGATGCCCGCCCCGGTGCTGGAGCGGCTGCGCACCGCGCTGCCCGGCACCGGCTTCTACAACGCCTTCGGGCAGTCCGAGGTCGGCCCGCTGGCCACCGTGCTGCGCCCCGAGGAGCACGACGCGCGGCCCACCTCGGCCGGCCGCACCGTGCTCTTCGTCGAGGCCCGGGTGGTCCGCCCTGACGGCCGGCCGGCGGGGCCGGACGAGATCGGCGAAATCCAGTACCGCTCACCGCAGTTGTGCACCGGCTACTGGGACAAGCCGGAGGAGACGGCGGCCGCCTTCGACGCCGGCTGGTTCCGCTCCGGCGACCTGGTCCGGCGCGACGCCGAGGGCTATGTGCAGGTCGTGGACCGCCTCAAGGACGTGATCAACACCGGCGGGGTGCTGGTCTCCTCCCGCGAGGTCGAGGACGTGCTCTACGCGCACCCGGCGGTGGCCGAGGCGGCCGTGGTCGGCGTCCCGCACCCGAAGTGGATCGAGGCGGTGACGGCCGTGGTGGTGGCCCGGACCCCGGTCGCCGAACGGGAGTTGATCGACTGGGCCAGGGAGCGGCTGCCCGCCCACAAGACGCCCAAGGCTGTGCACTTCGCCGACGGGCTGCCCAAGAACGCCTCCGGCAAGGTGCTCAAACGGGAGCTGCGGGAGCAACTCACCGGCTCCCAGCAGCCGTTCTAGTCAGCCCCCAGCGGCAGCTCCAGCTCGAACCAGACCACCTTGCCGTCCCGGGTGCCCCGGCTGCCCCAGCGGTGCGCCAGCTCGTTCACCAGGTGCATGCCGCGCCCGCCCTCGTCGTCCTCCAGGGCCCGGCGCATCCGGGGCGCGTGGCCGTCCACGTCGGACACCTCCACGGTCAGCACCTGGTGGCGGAAGAGCCGCAGCTCGGTGGGGGCGCCGGCGTGCACCAAGGCGTTGGTGATCAGCTCGCTGGTCAGCAGCTCGGTCTGGTCGATCAGCGCGGCCAGCCCCCAGCCGGTGAGCACCCGGCGGGCGAACCGCCGGGCGTGGCCCACCTGGGCGTGGTCGTCGCGCAGCGACAGGGTGGCGATCCGGTCCGGGCCGATCACCCGGGCCCGGGCCATGATCACCGCGATGTCGTCCTCCCGGTCGCCGGTGATCAGCGCCGCCAGCACCGCGTCGCAGGAGTGCTCCAGCCCGCCGTGCTGCTGCGCCACGGTGCGCCGCAGCAGCTCCAGGCCCTCGTCCAGGTCGCGGTCCCGGCGCTCGATCAGGCCGTCGGTGCAGAGCACCAGCAGGCCGTCCGGCGGCAGCCTGAACTCCACGCTCTCGAACGGCACCCCGCCCACCCCGAGCGGAGCGCCCGTCGGCAGGTCGAGCAACTGGACCGAGCCGTCCAGCGCCGTGACCACCGGCGGCACATGGCCGGCGCAGGCGGCGGTGCAGATCCGGCCCACCGGGTCGAGCACCACGCAGACGCAGGTCGCGTACTGGCCCTCGCCGGCCCCCTCGGCGGCGGTGGTCGCCGCCTCGTCGAGCCTGCGCAGCACCCGCGCCGGGTCCATGTCCAGGGTGATCAACGTCCGCGCCGCAGTGCGGAGTTGGCCCATGGTAGCGGCGGCCCGCAGGCCGTGCCCGGTAACGTCGCCGACCACCAGCGCCACCCGGCCGCAGGGCAGCGGCACCACGTCGAACCAGTCGCCGCCGACCTCGCTGAGCTGACTGGCCGGCAGGTACCGGTAGGCGACCTCCAGGCCGGGCGAGTCGTGCACCTGCTGCGGCAGCAGGCTGCGCTGCAGGGTCAGCGCGGTGTCCCGCTCCCGGCGGTAGAGGCGGGCGTTGTCGATCGCCACCGCCGCCCGGGCGACCAACTCTTCGGCCAGCGCCTGGTCGGCCGCGCCGAACGGCTCGGGGTTGTTGCGCAGCCGTATGAACTCGGCGCCGCCCAGCACCCGGCCGCGGGCCACCAGCGGGACCATCAGATAGGAGTGGATCCCGGAGTCCAGGGCCGGCTGGATCCGGTCGGGGGAGCTCACGATGGTGGCCAGGTTCTCCTCGGTCACCCGGGGCACCAGGATCGAGTGCCCGGTGCGCAGGCTCTGCGCGTACAGCGCGGCCGACTGCGAGCTGCCGCCCACCGGGTCGGCGGCCCCGGTCAGGACCGCGTCGCCGTCGAGCTCGCCGACCGCCACCGCGCGCATGGTGGCCGACCCGGACGCCGGCAGTGCCGGGGTCTCGTCGCCGAGCAGCACCGCCTCCAGCAGGTCGACGGTGACGAAGTCGGCGAACCGCCCGATCACCACCTCGACCAGCTCCTCGGCGGTGCGCGGCAGGTCCAGGGTGGTGCCGATCCGGCTGGACGCCTCGTTGAGCAGGGCCAGCCGGCCGGTCGCGGCGTTGGCCTCGTCCAGGGCGCGCTGGCGGGCCTCGGCGGCCTGCTGCTCCAGGGTGTAGAGCCGGGCGTTGTCGATCGCCACGGCGGCCCGGGAGGCCAGCTCGTCGCCGAGGGTGATGTCCTCGGTGGCGAACGACTCGCGCTCGCCGCGCCGGGAGTAGACCACGATGCCGAGCACCGTGCCGCGGGCCACCAGCGGGGTGATCCGCACCGAGCGGGAGCGGCGGCCGAGGAAGTCGCGCAGCTGCTCGGGGCTGAAGCCGGTGGCCAGCGGCGGCAGGTCCCAGGAGGGCACCACCACGGTGCGGCCGCCGGTCATCGCCCGGGCGTACGGGGAGGTGGGATCGACTTCGTAGACCGCGTCGATCGGCAGGCCCTCCTTCGGGTAGTCCGGGACGGAGGAGGCCAGCGCCAGCCGGCGCACCCGCACCCCGCCGTCGGGCGGTGCGGGCTCGGTGCCGACCAGCGGGTCCAGCACGAACACCCCGCTCAGGTCCGCCACCCGGGGCACCATCGCGTCGGCCAACTCCCGTGCCGTGGTGCGCAGATCGAGGGTGGTGCCGATGGAGGCGGTGGCGTCCACCAGCAGGGCCAGCCGCTCCTGGGCCCGGGCGGCCCGCGACTCGGCCTTGTGGCGGTCGGTGACGTCGACGATGGTGGAGCTGACCCCGTGCACCTTGCCCGGCGGGTCCTCCAGCCGGAAGTAGGAGGCCGACCAGGCGTGTTCGTGGGTCGGGTCGCCCGGGGTGATGCCGTGTGAGCGGGCGTCCAGCACCACGTCGCCGGTGTCCAGCACATGGCGCATCACGGCCTCTATCTCGGCGGCGTTGATCCCGGGCAGTACCTCGGTGAGCCGCCGGCCCAGGTGGTCGGCCACCGACGTCCCGTTGATCCGGGCCAGCGCCTCGTTGAGCCGGACGAAGCGCAACTCATTGTCGTAGACCGCCATGCCCACCGGGGCCTGGCTGAAGAAGCCGTCCAGGACCGCCAGATCGGCCTGGATCCGGCGCAGCGCGGTGACGTCGGAGGCCACCGCGAGCACCAGCGGCTCGCCATCGGGGCCGGTCACCGGGTGGGTGCGGAACTCCAGGTTGACGAAGTGGCCGGCGCGGTGGAGCACCGGGAAGACGCCGGACCACGGCCGCCCGGCCAGGATCTCCTGGAACAGCGCCAGCACCTCGGGGCGCTGCTCGTCGGTGGCCAGCAACTGTGCGGCGGGCTGTCCGACGGCCTCGGCGGCGGTGTGGCCGAGCAGCGCCTCGGCGTCCTCGCTCCAGTGCAGGATCCGCCCGTCCTGCCGGATCAGGGCGGTGGCGATCGGCACCATCTGCAGGCCCTCGGCACGAGCCGGGGCGCCGTCCGCCGCATCGCGGCGGTCGTCGTTGCCGCTCTCCTGCCCGACTGCGTCCATGGTTGCCGCCGTTCGAAGGGGGCCTCCGGGGTTGGCCACCCCATTTTCCCACTGGTGGGGCGGGCGGGGCATGGGCGGACGGCGGTGGCAGGCTGGGCCGCATGGAGACCGAGATGAACTTCGAACTGGGTACCGACGGTCCGCGCACCCTGCTGGTGGCGCTGGACGGCTCGGTCACCTCGCTGCGCGCCGGGGCCTATGCGGCGGGGCTGGCCCGCCGGCAGGGCAGCCGGCTGATCGCGGTGTACGTGCAGACCGTCGGGGCGCTGGCCGGGATGAGCGCGCTCGCCGTGCAGGCGGCCCGCGAGGGGGCCGAGGCGACCGCCGCCGAGCTGCGGGAGCTGGCGGAGCGGCAGGCCCGGGAGCGCGGCGTCGGGCTCACCTTCGTGACCCGCACCGGCGATCCGTTCACCGAGATCGCCGCGCTGGCCGACGCGGAGCGGGCGGACGGTGTGCTGGTCGGCGCGTCGGAGCACCTCGGGCACCGGCTGGTCGGCTCGCTGGCGGTGCGGCTGGTGCGGGCCGGGCGCTGGCCGGTCACGGTGGTGCCGTAGAGCGGGCAGCCTCACCGGAGGCACGGCAACCGCACTGGCCGGCCGGTCGGCCAGGCGGCCCGGCAGGTCGGCCAGGCGCGGAATAGGCCGTTCGGGCAGCTAGTTGTATAGTGCACCTTAAAGGTTGCATTTAACACCTTTTGGCTCAGCCATATCGGTTGCAATAGCCAACTAAGCCTCCGAAGGGACGCGCCTGGCATGACCGCCTCCACCCGGCACCCACTCACCCACCTCGTCAGCCACCTGCTCACCCCGCTGCTGATGTGCCTGGGCATGGCGCTCGCCTACCAGGGCGCCTTCCACCAGCCCGCACCGCACCACCTCAAGGTCGCCGTGGTCGGCAGCGGCCCGCAGTCCCAGGCGCTGGCCGCCGGGATCCAGCAGAAGGCGGGCAGCGCGCTGGACGTCAGCACCGTGCCGGACCGTGCGGCGGGCGCCCACCGGATCGAGCAGCGGCAGCTGGTCGGCGCCTTCGTGCCGGACCCCAAGAACCCCGAACTGCTGGTCGCCACGGCCAACTCGGACTCCTCCAAGACCGCGGTCCAGGAGGTGTTCACCCAGGTCGCCGACGCCCAGGGGGTGCCGATGAGGACCACCGACCTGGTCCCGACCTCCAGCGGTGACCCGACCGGGCAGGGCATCTTCTTCCTGCTGGTGGCGCTCAGCGTCGGCGCCTACGGCAGCGTCGCGGTGATCGGGGCGGCCGGGGCCGCGCTGTCGATGCGCGGCCGGGCGCTGGTCGGCCTGGCCGTCTCACTGGCGGTCAGCGTGATCGGGATCGTCGTCGCCGGGCCGGTCTACCACATCGTGGACCACCACCAGGTGGCGGTCTGGGCGCTCGCCTGGCTCTACTCGGCCGGCATCGTCATGATCGGCACCGGGCTGCACAGCTTCCTGAAGCGCTGGACCACGCTGACCCTGATGGTGCTCTTCGTGATGCTCAACTTCACCAGCTCCGGCGGGGTGTTCCAGCCCGCGCTGCAGCCCGGCCTGTTCGGCTGGCTGCACCGCTTCTACGACGGCGCCGGGTTCGTCGAGGGCACCCGGTCGATCCTCTACTTCGACGGCGGCGTCGGCCTCGGCGGACGGGTGCTCTCGCTGGCGCTCTGGCTGGTGGCGGGCCTGGCGCTGGTGGCGGCCGGCGGCTGGTACGAGCGGCGGGCGCGGCTCGCGGCGCAGCGGGCCGAGGCTCGGCCGGCCCTGGCGGTGGTCGGCGGGGCCGAGGAGGAGATGGAGGAGGCGGTCGGCGTCTGAGGCGACCGCGCCCGGCCGTCGAGCCGGGTGCCGGCGGGTGGCCGGCCCGGTGCCCGAGTCGCCGGGACGGTCACCCGCCGGCGCCCGGCAGCGGCAGCAGATGGCGGGAGCTCAGGTGCCCCACCCAGTGCCGGTGGCACTCCGGGCAGGCGGCACCGCCACCCGTCGAGTACGGGGAGGCGGCCGGGATGCCCGCTTTGGAGAAGGCCTCCCAGTCAGCCCCGTCCTCGTCGCGGTAGTGCATGACGTCGTAGTCGGCGGCCCACTGGTGCCAGCAGTGTCCGCAGGTGAACTCGACGTGTTCCACAGCCAGTTCGGTGATCATGGCGGTGCTCCTTGGGCCCGGGGCGGCCGCGGTGCGGGCCAACGGTGCGGAACGTCCCGTACCGGTCATGAAACTCCCATCCCCGGCCCGAGGCAAGGCCTGGCCGGGCGCCGGGCGACGGCGTACAGTGCGGCGATCGCGCCCCGCGGCGCTGACAGCGAGTCACCTGCTGAACTAGGATGAACGGCATCGATCACTGCGTCCGCGCGTGCTGAAGTGGTACGGGGGCGGCCCTGGAGGTGAGGGATGTCGGAGTCCGAGGCGCGGGGAACGACGCTGGCCGAGAAGATCGACGGCCTGTTCCGGGTGGTGCGTCGCCCCAACCGTGAGCAGTACAGCCACGAGGAGGTCGCCAAGGCCTGCCGGGAGGCCACCGGCGAGACCTTCTCCGCCACCTACCTGTGGCAGCTGCGCACCGGCCGACGGGACAACCCGACCAAGCGCCACCTGGAGGCGCTGGCCCAGTTCTTCCAGGTCCCGGTGGCCTACTTCTTCGACGACGAGCAGGGCGCGGCCATCGCCCAGGAACTGGAACTGCTCGGCGCGCTGCGCGACGCAGGGGTGCGCAGCGTGGCGCTGCGTGCCGTCAACCTCTCGCCGGAGGGGGTGGGCACGATCAGCGACCTGATCGACGTGATCGCCCGCCGGGAGAGTGCGGGCGGCGGCACGTAGCGCGGCCGGGGCGGGGGGAGGGACTGCGGTGCGGTTCGGGGTGGACTTGGTGCGCTTGCGGCAGCGCCGCCGGCTCTGGCAGCGATGCCAACAGCGGGTGGCCGACCTGGAGTTACCCGATCCCTTCGACGCGGCGGCGTTCGTCCGGCTGCTCGCCGTCCGGCGCGGCAGGCCGATCGAGCTGATCCCGGTCACCGCCCGCCCCACCCTGCCCTGCGGACTGCTGATCACCACCGACCGGGCCGACTGCATCGTCTACCTGGCCGACACCACCCCGCTGCACCAGCAGCACATCCTGCTGCACGAGGCCGCCCACCTGCTCTGCGGCCACCACGAGAACGCCGAGGCCCGACTCGGTGCCGCCCAGGCCCTGCTGCCCAGCCTCTCCGGCGAGCTGGTCACCCGGGTGCTCGGCCGCACCGTCTATGCCGAACCGCAGGAGCAGGAGGCCGAACTGGTCGCCTCGCTGATCCTGCACCGGGTCCAGCGCCAGGACGCCTGGCCGCCGGTGGCGCCGAGCCAACTCTCCTGGACCGAATCGGTGTTCGGACTTTCCGACGCCCCACCGGGGCGCCATGTCTGACCTCGGCCCGGCCGACCTGGCCGCCTACCTCTCCGCCGCGGTCTTCCTGCTGCTCGCCGGCCAGTGGATCGCGGCCGCCCGCACCCAGCCCGACGAGCAGGCCAAGCGCTACGCGATCGGCTTCGCCCTCTGCATGGGCGGCGGGCTGGTCGCGCGTGCCCCCGCCACCCTGACCGCCCTGGGCCGGCTCAGCGGTGGCCCGTATCCGGGGGCGCTGGTCGGCGACCTCCTCAAGACCGCCGCCGGCGGCCTCCTGGTGCTGCTCGCGCTGGCACTGCGGGTCCGGGGCGAGCCGGAGCGCCGGCTGCGGACGCGACGCCTGATCCGCCGGCACGGCGGCGCCGCCGTCACCGTGTCGGTGCTGCTCGTGCTGCTGCTGTACGCCGCCCATCCCGCCGTGCGCGGCGACAGCCTGGTGGTCCACGGCACCGGCCGCTGGCTGCTGGCCGGCTACGACGCGGTGTTCGGCGGCTACGCGGTGTGCTGCCTGGCCGTTCTGAGCACCGTGCTGGCCCGGCAGATCCGGCGCGCCGACGCCGGGCTGCTGCGCACCGGCCTGTGGCTGATGACGGGCGCGGCCGTGGTCGGCGTGATCTGGAGCCTGTGGACCCTCGACGACCTGATCCCGGTGCTGCTGCGCGGCCGCCAGGACAACGGCGAGGACATCCCCTCCGACGTGCTGGGCGCGATCTGCGCCGTGTTCGCGGTGAGCGGCGCCACCGTCACCGTCTGGGGCGCCACCCGCTGGGGCGCCCGGATCACCGCACCGGCCCGCTGGCTCCGGGCCCGCCGTCGCTACCGGGCCCTGGAGCCGCTCTGGTCCGCCCTGCACACCGCCGTGCCCGGCATCGCCCTGGCACCCCGACCGGGCCGGCGGCCGCCGCTGCGGACCGCCGAGTTCGCGCTCTACCGGCGGATCATCGAGATCCGGGACGGCCAGCTCGCGCTGCGCCCGTATCTGCAGCCGCAGCTGCCCGAATGGCTGGCGGCCGTCGAGCCCGGTGGGGAGCCGGACGGCGCGGTGCTGGAGGCGGCGGCACTGGCAGCCGCCCTGGAGGCCCGGCGGGCCGGCCGGCCGGGTGGCGAACCGGCGGGGCCGGGCTGGGTGCCGCAGCCGGTGCCCGGTACGGTGGCCGGCGAGGCGGCCTGGCTGCTCCAGGTCGCCGCGGCCTTCGCCGGCTCGCGGCTGGTGGCCGAGGTGCGGCAGCGGGCCCGGGCAGCCTGACGGATCGTCAGAAGGTCCCGTTGAGCGTGCCGGTCGGGGGAGCGGGCGGCTCGGGGTCGTCCGGGAGATCGGGCGGCTCGGGCAGCTCGGGGGCGGGCGGGAGGTCGGGCTCCTCCGGGAGCTCCGGCGGCTCGGGCAGGTCGGTGAGGTGCGGCAGATCCGTGAGGTGGGGCAGGTCGGTGAGGTGGGGCAGCCGCGGGATGTCCGGCAGCTCGCCGAGCTCGGGGAGCTCCGGTGGCTCGGGCAGCTCTGGCGGCTCGGGCAGGATCGGCATGCGGGGCCTCCGCTCGGCTCGGACGGTCCGTCACATCCTGCTGTCCGGAGCCCGCTTCGGCAAGGCCCGCCCGTGATCACCGGGACGCTTGCGGCGGCGGCCCGGCGGGTTCACGCTGGTGGATGAGGTAGGAGGCACACCATGCGCAACCAATGGGATGTCGAGCTCAGCTTCGAGGAAGACGGCGTGAACACGCACTGTGACGCCCGGCTGGTCGGAACCAGGGCGCCGTCCCTGCACGGCCACGGCGACGCGGTCCGCAGCGCCGAGGACCGGCCGCTGGCCAGGATCGGCGAGGAGGTGGCCGCCTGGCGCGCGTTGGACGACCTCTCGCACAAGCTGCGGGCGCAGGCGTCGGGCGAGATCCAGGACGAGGGCCATCGGCCCGGGTATCTGGTCTACTGATCGGGTCGTCCCAGGGCTTCATGGCTTGAGTGCTTCATGGTTCGAGTAGCTTCACAGCTCGTTCGAGTGGCTCATGGCTCGGGACGAATGACGCTGGCCGCCGAGGGCCGCCCACCGGACCGCGCCGGCGGACCCGAGGCAGCGGGGTGAAGGCTGCTCGGGCCCGGGCGGGTCGGGTGGGTCGGCCCCCGGCGGCCAGGGTGTCCGGTCGGGCGGTCGGCTTGTCCCTCCCACATGGGACCCGGCCCCTGTTACGGGACCGGACCGGCCGTCCGACCGTGCTCTGGTGCGGGCTCCGTCAGCGCGCCGCCTGCTGCGGGGTGAGCCAGCTGTTCTCGTCCACGCGGCGGCGGTGCGGGATGGTCGCGGTGGTCATCGCGAGCTCCTCCTGAGAGTCCGGACGGTCGGGGGGCCTACTTGATGTTGGGCGGCGGGCAGTACCAGTCGCCCCAGCTGGTGTCCCTGATCACGATGGGGGTGGGGCACTGGATGCTGTCCGTGCCGCCGGCCCGGGTGGTGCCGCCGTGGTGGGTGGCGGCCTGGGCGGTGGCGGTGGCGCCGGTCAGCAGCGTGCCGACGAGCAGCAGCAGCGCCAACCCGCGGCGGGAGTTCGAGGCCATGGGCCAGCTCCTGATAGTTCGGGAACGTCACACGATCCCCCGCCGAACCGGTGCCTGCGGGGCGATGTCCGGACGGCGGGACCATTGACACCCCGTCCGGATATCGCCTAGTTCACCCCGCCGAGTGGCCGGTGGTCCAGAGGTGATCAATGGCAATAGCGTGCATGGCAGGTTAAGACGGGGGTCGCATACAGGGGTGAATAGTGCAGAACGGGACAGACTTCGGTCAACTACCAGTGCTTGACGAGGTGTCACTGCGGCTCTTCGACCAGGTGCTGGCCAGCGGGGGGCTCGACCGGCAGGCGGCGGCCGGCACCGCGCCGGTCGCGGGCCTGAGCCGGGTACAGCTCGACCACGCCACCGAGGTGCTGCTCGCACTGCGGTTGCTCCGCCCCGCGCCCGGGCGGCCCGACCTGCTGATACCGACCAGCCCGGAGGCCGCGGCGGCCGAGGCGGTCGGCCCGCTGGAGGCGCGGATCGCGGCGGCCAGCACCCGGGCCCAGGCCACCCGCGACCAGCTGCAGGCGCTGATGCCGAAGTACCGGACCGCGCTGCGCGAGCGCGGCCGGCAGGCGGGCGGCGACCGGCTGCCGGACCTGCCGACCGTCTCGGCGATGCTCGGCGAGGAGTCCGCCCGCTGCCAGAAGGAGGTCTTCACCATCCAGCCGGGCGGCGGCCGGCAGCCCGGCCGGCTCGCCGAGGCCGTCAACCGGGACCTGGCGATGCTGGACCGCGGCATCCGGATGCGCACCCTCTACCAGCACTCGGCACGCAGCAACCTGGCCACCCAGGGCTACGTCGAGACCCTCACCACCGCCGGCGCCGAATACCGCACCGCCGCCGAGCTGCCCGACCGGGCGGTGGTCTTCGACCGGGCGGTGGCCTTCCTGCCGGCGCGCGCCGAGGGCGGCTCCGGGGACGGCGCCGTGCTGGTCCGCGACCCGGACATCGTCGCCTACCTCTGCCGGGTCTTCGACCAGCTCTGGGCCACCGCCACCCCGTTCACCGGCGGCTCCGAGGCGGCCTACCGCGCGGTCGGCGACGATCTGCGGCGGGCCCTGCTCGGGATGCTCGCCGAGGGTGCCAAGGACGAGGTGATCGCCCGCCGGCTCGGCATGTCGCTGCGGACCTGCCGCCGGCACATCGCCGACGCGATGCTCGCGCTCGGCGCGGAGAGCCGGTTCCAGGGCGGCGTGCTGGCCGAGCGCACCGGGCTCACCGCGCCGGAGGTGGCGGACGCCTAGCGCTCAGTGCCCGCCCTTGGGGCGCTGGCAGCCGGTGCCGTCCGCGTAGCCGGCGTAGGCGTCCACGGAGTCGCTGCGCGGGTTCAGCTGCCCGTCCAGGCAGATCGGCGCGTGGTCGATGGTGAAGTAGACGTCGTCCTGACCCATGGTGCTGAGCTGCACCGTCGCCGGGGCGTAGCCGAGCGCGCTCAGCCGGGCCTGCACCGAGGCGGGGGTGATGTCCGGCTGGGTGCGCAGCGGCTCCAGGGCAGCCCGGACCTTCGCCGCCTCGGCCAGGCCCTGGCAGCGCTCGGCGCCCTGCAGCGGGAGCTGGTCCTGGAAGCGGTGGTTGTCCGCGTAGTTCGGCGCCGCGTCGCCCGGGCCGTCGGTGGGCGGCGGGGTGGGGGAGCCGCTGGGGTCCACCGGCCAGGCGCTCGTCGGTATGGCCGAGGGGGTGGGCGACGGTGACTCGCCGGGGCAGAGCTGCTGCGGGGTGGGGCTCGGAGTGGGGCTCGGGGAGGTGGTCGGGGAGGTGGTCGCGGGAAGGGCCCGGCTCGGATTGCCGTCGGCCCGCTGGTGCCCGCAGGCGGTCAGGGCGAGCAGGGCGGTCAGCAGGGGCAGCACGAGCCGGGTTCGGAGCATGTGAAGATCCTGCCTGACATGTGGTCAGCTGCGACTGGTGGGGTGGGTGTTCGAAGTGGTGTCCACGAAGAGCGCGCCCAGCGCGGCCGCTGCCGCGATCAGCGCGGGCATCGCGCCGCTGTGCGCGGGGTAGAGCAGCATCTCCACCCCCGCCACGACCCCGGCGACCAGCGCGGCGCCCGCCATCAGCACCCACAGCCAGGGGCGAGTCGGCGTCTGCGGATTGGTCACCAGCCCCAGCAGCCCCGAAACCAGCACCGGCAGCACCAAGTTGACGTTGGTCAGCTGGGCGCGGGCGTCCAGCGAGAGCAGCACCAGGAAGACCATCAGCAGGAGGTAGGCCCCGACCAGCAGCGACGGGGCCAGCCGGGTCACCACGGTGGGCTCTGCCGGGGCGCTGCCGGTCGGGGCGCCGCTGCCCCGGGTCGGACTGCTCATGCGCCCGCCTCGCAGGGCTCGGCGAGCGCTTCGCAGCACGCGCGCCTCCTGATGATGACCTCTCCCGCAGCCTCCGGTCGGGGGGACCCCCATCGCTCGCTCATGCGCCGGCCCCTCCCGGGCGGGCGGTGCGCACGCCGCGCTCGTTCAGCCGGCCGCGCACCTCGACCAGGTACCGCGCGGCCTCGCCGACCGTGGTGATCGCCCCGATCCGCTGCCGCACCTGCTCGTGCTGGTCCGGGTGCAGCCGGGCGTGCAGGATCGCCGCGGTCTCCACGAAGCCCCGCATCGTCGCGGTCAACGGCCGCTCGGCGACGGCGGGATCCGCCGCCGCGGCCAGCCGGTCGTCGCCCGGCCCGCTGTCGTCCAGCCGGAAGCCCGATTCGGCCGGGTCCGGCAGGGTGCGCGGGGCCGGGCGTGGCGCGCGGGCGGACAGCAGGTGGGCGAAGGTGTTGGCGTGCCGGTCCCGCTGGGTCAGCGGCTCCAGTCCGAACAGCTGCTCCACGGTGGCCAGCAGTGAGCCGTGGTCGTACTGGGTGTGGTCGACCAGGTTGCAGTTCTGGCCCGGCACCCCCGGCGAGCGCAGATCGGGCACCCAGGGCGAGACCACCACCGCCGGCACCCGCACGCCCTGCCGGTCGAACCGGAAGCCGTGCGCGTTGTTCTCCGGGTCGATGACGTCACCGGGCGGCACCGCGGTCGGTGGCGGCACATGGTCGTAGAAGCCGCCGTGCTCGTCATAGGTGATCACCAGCAGGCTGGACTCCCAGTGCGGGGACTGCCGGATCGCCTCGTAGACCTGCTTGATCAGCGCCTCGCCGCGGGTCACGTCGTCCAGCGGGTGCTGGCTGCTGCCGCCCTGGAAGTCGGCGCCATGGGTGAGCACATGGCCGTAGGAGGGCTCGATGAAGGTGTAGGCGGCGTCATAGCGGCGGTGGCTCAGATGGCCGGCCAGGTCGGCGACGTGGTGGTAGCGGGTGAGCAGGACGGGCAGGTCCATCCCGGCCAGCGCCGAGACCTGCGGCAGCGCGTCGCCGGAGTACACCCGCCAGGGCAGGCCCTTGGCGTCCAGGGCCTCGTAGATGGTGCCGTGCTCGAAGTGGTAGCCGGCCAGCTTGGAGCCGATCGTCTCCAGCGGGTCCGGGCTGCGGTCCAGGCCCGCCGAGCTGGCCGCGTGCAGGAAGAACCGGTTGGGCCAGGTGGGGCCGGGCAGTGCGGAGAACCAGCGGTCGCAGAGCGCGAACTCCCTTGCCAACGTGGCGAGTACGGGCACCTGCCGGTCCGTGAAGCACGCCATCACCGCACCCGGGTCGGCCGAACTGTGCTTGACGGCAGCCTCGTTGGCGTAGTTCTGGACGAAACCGCTGAGGTCGATCGGCGGGTACTCACCGGTGTACGTGCAGCGGTCGTCGTGCGGACTGCCGCTGATCGGGGCGCCGGCCAGCTGGAGTCGGACGTCGCAGAACTCGTGCGGCGGGTCGACCGGCAGCACGAACGGCGCGCCGAGCCTGATCCGGTAGTCCGTACCCGCGTGGCTGTTGCGCTGCTCGCCCGGGCCGTCCACGGTGGTGGCCGCGCCGGTCACCGGGTCGACGCCGATGCCCGGGCGCAGCTCGCCGTCCGGGCTGACGGCGCCGGTGGCGGCGCCGAGCATGTGGTCGAACGAGCGGTTCTCCAGGACCAGGACGAAGACGTGCTGGATCCGCTCCGAGGCGGTGCCTTGCAGTCGGCCGGGCAGGAGCCGGGAGACGCCGGTCAGCGCCCAGTAGAGCAGCCAGCCGGCGAGACCGCAGGCCGCCTCCGCCAGGCGGCAGCCGAGCTCCCCGAGCCCCGCCGGGACCACCCGCAGGCCGGGGCCGGCCCGGCGCCAGTCGGCCAGCCGATGCCGGGCGGCGACGCACCAGCCGGCGCCGCCCTCGACCAGCCGGGCCCGCCACCGGTCCCGTCTGCGCAGCAGGGCGCCCCGGGCGGATCCGCAGCACCGGCCGCGCTCGTTCTCCGCCACACCCGCCCTCTTTCGCTCTTCGGCTTCTGACGCCCTGTCAGCCCAGCAGCCGGAGGCGAGCCGCGGCAACGGACCACGCCGGTGGCCGGGCGGCGGTGCGTCCGTTCGGCGGCTCGACCGGGCGGCCGGTGCCCCGTTCGGCGGTGCGGCGAGCGCGCCTGGCGAGCGGCGGGGCCGGTGGACGCCTACCGTGGGCCGCCACTGCCCACAGGGCCTGCCACTCCACCGGGGGTGCCATGACGCCACTCGCCGCCACCCAGCTGCGCCTTGACGCCCAGCCCGTCGACTACGCCCTGCTCGCCCTCTACTTCGCGCTGGTGCTGGGCATCGGCACCATGGCCCGCCGCTCGGTCTCCGCCAGCCTGGACTTCTTCCTGGCCGGCCGGGCGCTGCCCGCCTGGGTCACCGGCCTGGCCTTCATCTCGGCCAACCTGGGCGCCGTCGAGATCTTCGGCATGACCGCCAACGGTGCCCAGTTCGGCATCCCGACCGTGCACTACTACTGGATCGGCGCCATCCCGGCCATGGTCTTCCTCGGCCTGGTGATGATGCCGTTCTACTACGGCTCCAAGGTGCGCAGCGTGCCCGAGTTCCTGCTGCGCCGGTTCGGCCGATTCGCCCACCTGGTCAACGGATTGAGCTTCGCGCTCGCCCAGGTGCTGATCGCCGGCGTGAACCTGTACGCCCTGGCCACCGTGGTCAACCTGCTGCTGGGCTGGCCGCTCTGGGTGTCGGTGCTGGCGGCGGCGGCGATCGTGCTGGCCTACACCACGCTGGGCGGGCTCTCGGCGGCCGTCTACAACGAGGTGCTGCAGTTCTTCGTGATCGTGGCGATGCTGGTGCCGATCACCCTGGTCGGGCTGCACAGGGTCGGCGGCTGGGACGGGCTGACGCACCGGATCCGCGCCGTGAACGCCGACGCCGAGATGCAGTTGCACTCCTGGCCGGGCAGCAACCTGACCGGGATCGAGAACGCCACGCTGTCGGTGCTGGGCATCGTCTTCGGGCTCGGCTTCGTGCTCTCGTTCGGCTACTGGACCACCAACTTCGCCGAAGTACAAAGGGCGTTGGCGGCCAAGGACATGTCGGCCGCGCGGCGAACCCCGCTGATCGGCGCCTACCCCAAGGCGCTGATCGTGCTGGTGATCGTGATCCCGGGCATGCTCGCCGCCGTGCTGTCACCGGAGTTGGCGGCGTACAAGGCGAGCGGGGGGACGCTGGACAACGGGGTCACGTACAACAACGCGATCGAGCTGCTGATCCGCGACCTGCTGCCGAGCGGGATGCTGGGGGTGGCGATCACCGGCTTGCTGGCGGCGTTCATGGCGGGCATGGCGGCCAACGTCAGCTCGTTCAACACCGTCTTCACGTACGACATTTGGCAGTCCTACGTGGTGCGGGACCGCCCCGACCAGTACTACCTGCGAGTGGGGCGGCTTGCGACTGTTGCGGGCTGTGCGATCGCGGTCGGTACCGCCTTCATCGCCAGTGACTACAACAACATCATGGACTACCTGCAGACGCTGTTCTCGTTCTTCAACGCGCCGTTGTTCGCCACCTTCATCCTCGGCATGTTCTGGCGCCGCACCAGCCCGATGGCGGGCGGGGTGGGGCTGTTGGTGGGCACGGCGTCGGCGGTGACCATCGACCAGCTGAACCGGCACCACGTGCTGCACATGTCCGGGCAGGGCCCGAGCTTCGTGGCGGCGAGCGCGGCGTTCGTGATGGACATCGCGGTGAGCGTGCCGCTGTCGCTCGCGACCGAACCGAAGCCGGACAGTGAACTTGGCGGACTGGTATGGGCGTTGACACCTCGGGTGCGGACCGAGCCGGATGCCTGGTACCGCTCGCCGGGGTTGTTGGCGGGCGGGGTGCTGGCGCTGGCCACGGCGCTGAGCATCGTCTTCTGGTGAGGGAGGCTTGGGATGTTCTTCGATCTGCGCCTGATCATCGCGTTCCTGTTCGCCTGCTACGGCGCCGTGTTGACGGCCCTGGGCGCCGGGGCCACCACGGACGCCGACCGGGTGAAGACGGGCGGCTGGAACGTCAACCTGTGGGTGGGCCTGGCGATGCTGGGGTTCGCGGCGGTGATGGGCCTCTGGGCGGCCCTGCGCCCGATCCAGCCGGCGGAGGGGGAGGAAAAGGACGAGTAGGCAGGGCGATACACCTCGGCAGTCTTTACGCCGGGGTGCGTGCTTCCAGGGTTCCAAGCCCGCCGGGGCGATCACGCGTGGCGGTGCGCCGCTGTCGGCTGCTGAGCGGGCCATCGCAGTGAATGAACAAGGGCAGGGGAGATCACCACTCCTCGCCACTCTCAACTTATAGCGCACCGGGGGCCTTGCGGCAAGGCCCTGGTCATGCCGCAGAATCTCCGCTCGAAGCCATTACCTGCGGACACGGGGGACCCCTTGACTGACCTGATCGACGTCATCGTCGTCGGCGCCGGACCGACCGGGATGATGCTGGCCGCGGAGCTGCGGCTGCACGGGGTGCACGTCGTCGTGCTGGAGAAGTTGACCGAGCCGACTCCGGAGACCCGTGGCCGTGGCATGCATGCGCGCAGCGTGGAGCTGATGGACCAACGCGGCCTGCTGGACCGGTGCCTGGCGGTCAGTGAGAAGTTCCAGATCGGCGGATTCTTCGCCGGCGTCCACAAGGCGTGGCCGGAGCGGTTGGACACCGCCCACCCGTACGGCCTGACCATGCCGCAGCCGGCCACCGAGCGGCTGCTCACCGAGCACGCCCTCGAACTCGGCGCCGAGCTCCGGCGAGGGTGCGAAGTGGTCGGGGTGAGCCAGGACGAGGACGGGGTGACCGTAGAGCTGGCGGACGGCGCGCGGCTGAGCGCGCGCTACCTGGTCGGGTGCGACGGTGGCCGCAGTGCGGTGCGCAAGCTGGTCGGCATCGGCTTCCCCGGCGAGCCGGCCACGGTCGAGACGCTGCTCGGCAACATGGAGCTGACCGCGGATCCGGAGACGGTGGCCGCCGTCGTCGCGGAGGTCCGCAAGACCCAGTTGCGGTTCGGCACCATCGACGAGGGGAACGGCGTGCACCGCGTCATCGTGCCCGCCGCGGGGGTGTCCGAGGACCGCACGGCTCCGACCACCTTCGAGGAGTTCAAGCAGCAGCTGCGGGCCGTCGCGGGCACCGACTTCGGCGTGCACTCGCCGCGCTGGCTCTCCCGTTTCACCGACGCCACCCGGCAGGCCGACCGCTACCGGGCCGGCCGGGTGCTGCTGGCCGGCGACGCGGCGCACATCCACCCGCCGGTCGGCGGGCAGGGCCTCAACCTCGGCATCCAGGACGCGTTCAACCTGGGCTGGAAGCTGGCCGCCACGGTCAATGGCTGGGCACCGGAGGGCCTGCTCGACAGCTACCACGCCGAACGGCACCCGGTGGGCGCCCGGGTGCTGGGCAACACCCGCGCGCAGATGACGCTGCTCGGCACCGAGCCGGGCGCGGTCGCGCTGCGCGAGCTGTTCTCCAAGCTGATGGACTTCGAGGAGGTGAACCGCTACATCACCGGGATGATCACCGCAGTCGACGTCCGCTACGACCTCGGCGAGGGCCACGACCTGCTCGGCCGCCGCCTGCGCGATGTGCAGCTGAAGCAGGGCCGCCTGTACGGGCTGATGCACGGCGGCCGCGGCCTGCTGCTCGACCAGACCGGCCGCCTGTCGGTGGCTGGCTGGGAGGACCGGGTGGACCACGTCGTCGACGTCAGCGAGGAAGTGGACGTCCCCGCGGTGCTGCTGCGGCCGGACGGCCACGTGGTGTGGGTGGGCGAGGACCAGGGGGAGTTGGCGGGCCGGTTCGCGAAGTGGTTCGGTGCTGCCGCCAGTTGATCCGCGTATGAGGGGGTGGGCGGTCGGCGCCGCCCACCCCGGCAGGCGTCAGACGGTGCGGGCCAGCCGGTCCGCCATCAGCTTGATGAACCGCGACGGGTCACTGGGCTGACCGCCCTCGGCGAGCAGCGCCATGCCGTAGAGCAGCTCGGCGGTCTCGGGCAGCCCCGGGTCGTCCGCGCGCTCGGTGTGCGCCTGGTTGAGGCCCGTGACCAGCGGGTGGCCCGGGTTGAGCTCCAGGATCCGCTTGGCGCGCGGGAGTTCCTGGCCCATCGCCTTGTACATGGCCTGCAGCGCCGGGGTCGCGTCGAAGGTGTCCGAGACCACGCAGGCGGGCGACACCGTCAGGCGGGTGGAGAGGCGGACCTCCTTGACCTCCTCACCGAGCTGCTCGGTCATCCAGCCGAGCAGCCCCGCGAACTCCTGCTGCCGCTTCTCGCGTTCGCCCTCGGCCTCGGGTGTCTGGTCGTCCGAGCCGTCCAGGTCGATCTCGCCCTTGGCGACCGAGCGCAGCTGCTTGCCGTCGAACTCCGGGACGGCCTCCACCCACAGCTCGTCCACCGGGTCGGTGAGCAGCAGCACCTCGATGCCCTTGGCCCGGAACGCCTCCATGTGCGGGGAGTTCTCGATGGCCTGCCGGGAGTCGCCGGTGAGGTAGTAGATGTGCTCCTGGCCCTCCTTCATCCGCTCCACGTACGCGCGCAGCGTGGTCGGCTTCGCCTCGTCGCCGGCGGAGTGGGTGGAGGCGAAGGAGGAGACGGCGAGGATGCTCTCGCGGTTCTCGCCGTCGCTGAGCAGGCCCTCCTTGAGCACCCGGCCGAACTCCCGCCAGAAGACGGCGTACTTGTCGGCATCGCCCGCCATCAGGTCCTTGACGGTGGAGAGCACCTTCTTGGCCAGCCGGCGGCGCATCAGCTGGATCTGCCGGTCCTGCTGGAGGATCTCGCGGGACACGTTGAGCGACAGGTCCGCCGCGTCCACCACGCCCTTGACGAACCGCAGGTACGGCGGCATCAGCGCCTCGCAGTCGTCCATCACGAAGACGCGCTTCACATACAGCTGGATGCCGCGCTGGTAGTCCCGGGCGAACATGTCGTGCGGCGCGCGCGACGGCACGAACAGCAGCGCCTGGTACTCGAAGGTGCCCTCGGCCTGCAGCCGGATGGTCTCCAGCGGCTCGGTCCAGTCGTGGCTGAGGTGCTTGTAGAGCTCGTGGTACTCCTCGTCCGACACCTCGTCACGGGAGCGGGCCCACAGCGCCTTCATGGAGTTCAGGGTCTCCGGCTCCGCCTGCTCACCGCCCTCGACCTGCTCCTCGCCCTCGGCCGGGACGGCCATCCGGATCGGCCAGGTGATGAAGTCCGAGTACTTCTTGACGATCTGGCGGATCTGCCACGGCGCCGCGTAGTCGTGCAGCTGGTCCTCGGTGTCGGCGGGCCGCAGCTTCAGCGTCACCGACGTGCCCTGCGGCGCCTCGTCGAGCCGCTCCAGCGTGTAGCTGCCCTCGCCGGTCGACGACCACCGGGTGCCCTCGGTCTCCCCGGCCCGCCTGGTCACCAGCACGACCTCGTCGGCCACCATGAAGCTGGAGTAGAACCCGACCCCGAACTGCCCGATCAGCCCCTCCGCCGCCCCGGCGTCCTTGGCCTCCTGCAGCTCCTTGACGAACTTCGCGGTGCCCGAGTTGGCGATCGTGCCGATGAGCTGGATCACCTCGTCGTACGCCATGCCGATCCCGTTGTCCCGAACGGTCAGCGTCCGGGACCCGGGGTCGGTCACCAACTCGATGTGCAGGTCCGAGACATCGGCACCCGCCGCCTCGTCCCGCAGCGCCGCAAGCCGCAGCTTGTCCAGCGCATCCGAGGCGTTGGAGATCAGCTCGCGCAGGAACACGTCCTTGTTCGAGTAGATCGAGTGGATCACCATCTGCAGCAGCTGCCGCGCTTCCACCTGGAACTCGAACGTCTCAGTCGCCATGACCGGCGCTTCCTCCTGGCTCAACAAAGGGACACGTACTGCTGAGCACTGTAGATCAGCGACGGGTGGTAGGCAGAGGGTTGGCGCGGATCAGGCCGGGATGGTCAGCGCGGATCAGACCGCGGCGTCACGTCGGCACGACGGGGGTGGGCAGCGAGATCCGGCGCTGGACGCCGTCGTCGCCGCCGAGTTCGGGGAAGTGGCGGGCGGCGCGGGTGCAGAGGGCGGCGAGTTCGGTCTCGCGGTTCATGGTGGCGTAGTGGCCGGTGCCAAAGGGGTGGTACTCGAAGGACGGTCCGGCGTACTCGTCCCACTTCTGGCCGTGCACGGTGTGCTGGCGGCCGGTCGGGGTGCGGGTGAGCAGGTCGGCGATGGGGTAGAGCATGCCCTGCATGGCGGCGACGAAGAGCCGCTCCAGGTGGCAATGTCGGGACGGGCGGCGCGGCGGCGCACCCGGGACACGGCTGGGTTCGCCCGGATGGCGGTGACCGGGGGACGGCGCTCGGGCGCCCCCGCGCAGGGCCGCCCCCGCGCAAGGGGCGCCCGAGCAGGGCGCGTTTGCCGGGCGGTGCTAGCGGAAGGCGGCGAGCCGGCGCATCACTGCTCGCGCAGGTCCCGGACGCGGCGGATCTTGCCGACCGAGCGCTCCAGGGTCTCCGGGTCGACGACCACCGCCTCGACGGTGACGCCGATGCCGTCCTTGACCCCTTGGGTGATCGCCCGGGCCGCGGTCGCACGCTGCTGGGGGCCGACGCCGGGAGAGCGGGCTTCGACCTGGACGGTCAGGTGGTCCATCCGGCCGCGTCGGGTCAGCAGGAGCTGGAAGTGCGGAGCGACATCGGGGGTGCGCAGCACGATCTCCTCGATCTGGCTGGGGAAGAGGTTGACCCCGCGCAGGATGATCATGTCGTCGCAGCGGCCGGTGATCTTCTCGATCCGGCGGAACGCGGGCCGGGCGGTGCCGGGCAGCAGCCGGGTCAGGTCGCGGCTGCGGTAGCGGATGACCGGCAGCGCCTCCTTGGTCAGCGAGGTCAGGACCAGTTCGCCGCTCGTACCGTCGGGCATCACCTCGTCCGTGAGGGGATCGACGACCTCCGGGTAGAAGTGGTCCTCCCAGACGTGCAGCCCGTCCTTGGTCTCCACGCACTCCTGGGCGACGCCCGGCCCGATCACCTCCGACAGGCCGTAGATGTCGACGGCATGGATGTCCATCCGCTCCTCGATCTCGCGGCGCATCTCCTCGGTCCACGGCTCGGCGCCGAAGATGCCCACCTGCAGGGACGTTGAGCGCGGGTCGACGCCCTGGCGCTCGAACTCGTCCAGCAGGGTGAGCAGATAGGACGGGGTGACCATGATGATCTCGGGCTTGAAGTCCTGGATGAGCTGCACCTGGCGGGCCGTCATGCCGCCCGAGGCGGGGATCACCGTGCAGCCGGCCCGTTCGGCGCCGTAGTGGGCGCCCAGGCCCCCGGTGAACAGCCCGTAGCCGTAGGCGATGTGCACCTTGTGCCCCGGACGGCCGCCGGCGGCGCGGATGGACCGGGCCATCAGATCGGCCCACCTCGACAGGTCGCCTTCGGTGTAACCGACCACCACCGGACGGCCCGTGGTGCCGCTGGAGGCGTGCAACCGCCGGACCTGGTCCATGGGGACGGCGAACATGCCGAACGGGTAGGTCTCGCGCAGATCCGCCTTGGTGGTGAACGGGAAGCGGGCCAGATCCTCAAGGGTGCGGCAGTCGGCGGGAGTTACCCCGGCCTTGTCGAACTTCCGGCGGTACAGTTCGACGTTGTCGTAGGCGTGTCGCAACGTGGCCTGGAGGCGGGCGAGTTGGAGCTCCCTCAGCTCCTCCCGCGAGATCCGCTCGGCGTCGTCGAGCAACTCGGCGGGAAGGGGTTCGCCGAGGCGGGTGGGCTGCTCAGTGCTCATCGCGCTGCCTTTCTCCATACCGACGTGCCGGGGTGCCGCCGTACCGAGGTGCCAAGGTGCCGACGTCTCGACCCGCCGACGCACTGACGTGCCGACGTGCCGACTCTCAGTGCTGCTCGCCCTGTTCGGCCTGCTGTTCGCCGCCGGTGCGCCGGTTCGGGATGCTCCGGCTGCGCCCGCGGAACTCCGCGACCACCTCGCCCTCACGCCGCACGGTCACGTCGTAGATCCCGCTGCGGCCGAACCGGACCCGCTCCTCGGCGGTGGCCACCAGCACGTCGCCCTGCTGCACCGGTGCGACGAAGGTGATCTCCGCGCCGGCCGCCACGGTGACCGGCCCGTGGCTGTTGCAGGCGCAGGCGAACGCGGTGTCGGCGAGCAGGAAGAGGTAGCCGCCGTGCGCGATCCGGTGTCCGTTGACCATCGCGGGCGTCACGGTCATCCGCAGCACCGCGCTCCCCGTGCTGTGCTCCAGCAGCTCGATCCCGAGCCGGGTCGACGCCTCGTCCGCGCCGAGCATGGCTTCCACGGGGTTCACGCCGACCGCCACCCTGACCACCGCCTGACTTCTGACCCGACTTCCGGACCGATTTTCGTGCCGGCTTCCGAGCTGCTTTCCGAGCTGACTTCCGAGCCGATATCCGGGCCGATTTCCGCTCTGACTACCGACCGACCATTCGGTCTGTGTACGGCAAGGACAAGTAATCCAGCTGTACCACCGCAAGTCAAGGGTCCGGGCGGCACGCCGCGGCGGGCCCGCCACCCGAGGGGTGACGAGCCCGCCGTCCGGCGGTCGTCGATGGTCGGCGGTCAGGCGCCGAACTCGCCCTTGTGCACGCCCTTGAGGAAGGCCTCCCACTCGGTGGCGGTGAACCGCAGGGCGGTCAGCTGCGGGTTCTTCGAGTCGCGGACCGCGACGGCTCCGCCGTTCAGCTCGGCGATCTCGACGCAGTCCTTGCTGTCCTTGCTGTAGCTGCTCTTGTGCCAGGCGAGGCCGGTCAGGCTGGCTCCGTACAGCTCCGCCTTGTTCAGGTCCGACATGATGACTCTCCTCTCTCGTGCCTTCTCTCACTGGCTCATTGGTCACCGGCTCGTCGGCCGGTCGATTCACGGACTCGTCAGGTCAGACGATCACCATCGAGTCGCCGAACTCGTAGAAGCGGTAGCCGCGCGGGATGATCTCCGCCCGGTAGATCTCCGGCAATCGGTCGCCGTCCACCAGGCTTGCGGTCAGCTGCAGTTCGGAGCTCGTCGGCATGTGCAGGTTGGTCATGAAGGCGTCGCAGGAGCGGAACCGGTGGTCGGGGGCGATGATCAGCCGGGTCCAGCCGTGCCCCGGCCAGACCCGCCCGGTGTCGTCGGTCACCGTCTCCAGGGTCCGCATCACGGTGGTGCCGCAGATGACCACCAGTCCGCCGGCCCGGCGCTGGGCGTTGATCGTGTCGGCGGTCTCGATCGGCACGTCGTAGTGCTCCGCGCCGGGGAAGTTGCCGCGTTCGTCGGCCGGCGTGCGAGCGGTGCCTTCCGGCAGCAGCGGCTCGGTGACGCCCGCGGTCTCGCGCAGCCAGGTGGCGAGCCGCACGACGCCCCACTTGACGCCGATGTCCAGCGTCACCTCGGCTACCGCGACGCCGAGTTCGGTCAGGCGCCGTAACAGCTCCGGGGTGAAGTGCCGCCCGGCTGAGGGCAGCATGATGCCGCCCGGGCGGGTCGCATAGACGTTCTGGTAGCCGGCGTGACAGCCGTGGAAAAAACGGATGACCTGATTAGCAAGCTAATCAGGTCATCCGACTTGTGTCCGAGGGGTGTGTCGACCCATACGCACATGCCGCCGCTGCGCGGGCAACTGGCACTGCCATAGCGGATTCGCTGCGACCGACAATCCCACTACAGATATGGTGCCCGCGCGACGGCGGCGGTGCAATGAGGGCAGCGCGGATTCACTCGTTCGAGTGGGCTGGACGGGCCACTGACCGCCAGGTTACTGGCCTCGCTTTCTGGCGACAGGCGGTTGCGTCAGCAGCCACGGGATATGGGCCCGAGCCGTGTGGCGTCTACTTCGCGGCGGGAGGCGACGGTGTTCAGGGTCCCCCGGCGTGGCTTGTTATGGCGTCGGCTCAGCCGTCGGGATGTTCGCTGAGCGAGTGGGGGATGCGGAGACGTGGCACGACATTTGCAGTGGCAGACCAGGATGGCGAACTGCGGGACGTCGCGAGGATTCCGGCCAAGCGCCTGCGTGCAGTGCCGACAGGGTCCGGTCACGCCCCAAAACACGGCGAAAAGGCGCTTTCTAACGCTCGGTCATCAGCTCGACCGTCGTAGTGCAGAGCAGACGCCCCTCGCGCAACGTCGCGATGAGCCTCACCTCGGCTCGCCGGCGCCGCATCCCAGCGACTCAGGCGTACATCCCGCCCACTCGACCAGTACCCGTACTGGTACCCCCTCCAGGGCTGATGCGTTCTCAGGTTTCAAGATCGAGTAGTTGGAGTGCGTGGTCGGCTCGTGACCGGTAGTGGTCGGTGGCGGCAGTGATGTTCGTCCAGCCGGCCTGACGGATGAGGCCGATGGCGAGGTTGCGGAGGGTCGCCATCCCTGGGGGTGTGGTGTCGGTGCACGGCCGGGCTGTAGCTGTGCGCGAGCCGCGTGCGGTCTTGCCCTCCATGGCAAGCGAGTTGACGCCTGCTGGATCGTGTCCCAGCGGGTCGGCCAGGCCACCGGGGTTCCCTGCCCGAGGGGTTGCACGACACAGGTGGCCCGCCATCGAGTGACGAACCTCAGTGACCGGCCGTGAAGCCTTGTGGATCAGCTGGTGCTGGTGTTGATCGTCCAGCCCTTGTCGGCCAGGATCACAGCGATAGGCACGTAATACACTCCGTGAAGCCAGGAAGCTGGCTTGCCCACCTTGGAGCGCGACCGTGTACCCGAAAAGGCTCCATCGGACCCTGCGCATCATGTTGGCCATTGCCGTAGGGGCTGCTCTCGCCATTGCCGTCACTGCCTCGATCATGAAGGATCGCAGGCATGGGGAGGGTCTCTTGGGTGAAGTACTGGTGAGCGGTGACGGCCGCACCATCACCACCCTGAACAGCCGGGCCCCATGCCAGCAGGACCCGCCCATCCTGGTGGCGAGTGAATCCCGCGATTCCGTCACCCTGGTACTGAAGGAAGGCGATGTCGATCTCCGGCCTCAGTGCAACAGCATCGACGAGCAGATCACCACGACGCTGCAGTCACCGCTGGGAACACGACGGCTGGTAGAAGCCGGTAACGACTGGACCATCGCACCCCTCGACCAGAAGCGGCTGGCCAACCCGCACTATCTCCCACCAGGCTACTCGCCGACAACTGACGTGCACTGGAGCGACTTCAGCCAGCATGCCCTGCTCTCACCCTTCAGTCGGGACCGGAACTCAGGCCCTGCCTGGACCCGTTTCTACCACCGCACCTCGGAGAAGGCGTCTTTGAGCATCACGCAAATCGCCGGAAATCTCACAGTGAGTGCCGCAGGCACTCCGGAGTCCATCCACGGGTGGATCGGTGGGCTCACCCCGGACTCCAATAGCACCGTGACATGGACGAACGGGACCTACACATTCATAGTGAACACCACGGATCAGGACCTCCACGAAGCCGAACTCCTGAGGATCGCAAAACAACTCACCCCCTGAAGCCCGAGACCATCAACTGGAGGCGACGAACGCGACCCCCGATGATCAAGGTTGTCGAAGCCTTTGATCACGAACAGGGGTCGCGTTCGCATGTCATCCTCCCTGATCGGTGTCCTGCAACGCCACCGCGAGGACGTCGACTTGTCCCGCCCACCCGCCGAACTGCCCGACCTGACCTCGTTGTCGACGGTCCTGGACCGGCTTCCCGATCCGCGGCGCGTAAGAGGCCGCCGCTACCAGCTGGGCTCATTGCTTGCCCTGTGCCTGCTCGCGGTCCTCGGCGGGGCCACCACACTGGCCGGCATCGCACGGTTCGCCATCGACTCCACCCCCGAGGTTCGCAAACGGGATCGCTGTGACTTCGCCGGCGGAGAGCACGGTGAATGAGGTGGCCGGGGTGCCGCCGAGGGTGACGGCGGTCGTTCCGGTCAGGTTGGTGCCGGTCAGGGTGACCGTGGTTCCGCCCGAGGTCGGCCCCTGGGTCGGCGCGAGCGCGGTGAGGGTGGGTGGGGGCGCGTAGGTGTAGGCGAGGCCGCCGCTGGTGCCGCCGGGGGTGGTGACGGTGACCTGGACGGCCCCGGCGGCCTCAGTCGGGGCGGTGGCGGTGATCTGGGTGGTGGAGACCACCGTGAACGAGGTGGCCGCCGAGCTGCCGAAGGTGAACGCAAGGGCATCGCACGGTAGCGCGCCGCCAGGCCCGTGGCGCCCTCCACCGAGGGCATCACGGGCCTGGGGCTCAGACCGTCGGCTCGCGCGCGGCCACGACCAGCAGCGGTGGCCTGCGCGACGACCGCGAGCCGCACCCGCTCGGGCCGCGCGGTGCGGGTTCAGCTCGACGTGCCGAACGCGGCTTGCAGGTGCGGGATGTAGTCGGCGAGCGCCGGAGCCCAGCAGCCGTAGTTGTGGCCGCCGTCGCAACCGGGTGCCAGCGACGAGCCGTTGCCGTAGTCGTCGACGCGGCTGGGGATGCCGAGCTGGTCCAGGCCGGCCTTGACGTTGTTGGTGGCGGTCTCCGTGAAGGAGTCGAGCGGCAGGGTGCTGCCCGTGTAGAGGGTGATGTCGGTGTTGGACAGCTTGGCCAGGTTCACCGGAGCCGCGGGGTTGACCTGGTTCCAGACGTGGTCCGCGTTGAACACCGGGTAGGGCGAGCCGAAGACGGCGTCGCTGTCGACCACGGGTCCGAAGCTCGCGCACTGGAGGGAACTGACGGCGCACAGCCCGCCCGGGAGGTTGAGCTCCGTGGCCAGCACGGCCCCGCGCATCGCCGGCATGCCGAAGTCGATGGCGCCGGACAGCGCAGCGGTGTGGCCGAACAGGTCGGGGCGGTCCTCGGCGTAGTGCAGCGCGCCGTAGCCGCCCATCGACAGGCCCAGCACGGCCCGGTGCGAACGATCGGCGAGGGTGCGCAGGTTGGCGTCGATGAACGGCACCACCTGGTCGAGGTGGAAGGTCTCCCAATTGGCCGTGCCCACAGCCGTGTTCTGCATGACCCAGTTCGAGTACCAGCCCTTCAGGCCGCCGTCCGGCACCACGGTGATCATCGAGTCCGAGTGCAGGGCGGGCGCGGCCGCCGAGTCGTCCACGTTGCCGGCGGCGCCGTGCAGGAAGTACGCCACCGGCCAGCGCTTGGTCGGGTCGGCCGCGTAGTCCGTGGGCAGGAAGATCCGGATCTGGTGCATGCCGGAGAGCTGCGGGGTGGTCACCGTGATGGTGAAGTCGGTACTGGAGTGCACCACGGGGGCGCCGACCTGGGTGAGCCCGAAGCCGTCGGCGAGGGTCGGCGGGGCGGTGTCCGCGTGGGCGGCGGGGACGGTGGTGAGCAGGGCGGCCGCGGTCAGCGCGGCGGCGGCCAGCGCCGTCCGAGCGTGCATGCGCAGGGACGTCATCAGCGGCTCCTCATCGAAGAGTTGGGGGGAGCGGTGAGCGGTCAGAGCGTGCAGAAGGCGTTGTTCATCCCGGTGCCGGTGTCGTTCAGCCCCTGGGTGCCTAACGTCATGTGGTACTCGTTGTTCGCCTCGATCACCTGCTTGCTGCCGTCATCGTTGGAGAGCCACTGGCTGAAGTAGCCCAGCACGGCGCCGTTGTGGAACCAGACCGTCTGCCCGCAGGGCAGCGTCTGCTGCATGATGCCCAGGCCGTAGTTGACGTTGGGCATGCCGGTGGGCACGGTGGTCTTGAGCTCGGTCTCCTGCGCGGGCGGCAACAGCTTGCCGCCGATCAGCGCCCGGGTGAAGGTGGCCAGGTCGTCCAGGGTCGACACCATCGCCCCGGCGGTGCCGTAGGCCTGGACGTTGGAGACCGTGACGTCCCGGAGCACCAGACTGGTCCAGTACTCGTAGCCGTGCAGGTAGTTGCCGTGCAGGGTCGGGTCCGAAGTGGGGAAGCTGGTGTTCGTCAGGCCGAGCGGCGTGATGATCCGGTTCTGGACCTCGGTGGCCGCGTCGTTGCCGGTGACGGCCTGGATCACCATGCCGGCCAGCACGAAGTTGGTGTTGGAGTAGGCCCACGTCTGACCGGGCGCCGAGGTGGGCTGCTGCTGCGCGAGCGCCATGTCGACCAGGGTCTGCGGCGGCCACACGCGGTTGGGCTCCAGGTTGGAGCCGTAGGAGGCGGTGAACACCAGGTTGTGCTCGTAGTCCGGCAGGCCGGAGGTGTGGTTGAGCAGTTCCCGGATGGTGATCGTGGTGCCGGTGTAGCCGTTGGCGTTGACCGCGTTCGGCAGCCACTTCGCCACGGTGTCGTCCAGCGAGAGCTTGCCCTCCGCCTCCAGCTGGAGCAGCACGGTGGCGATGAAGGCCTTGGTGTTGCTGCCGATCCGGAACTGCGCCTTGGGGTCGGCCGGTGCGTTGGTGGACCGGTCGCCGGTGCCGTCCGAGATGTACTGGGTGCTGTCCCCGGAGCGGACCAGGCCGACGATGCCCGGGTACCCGTCGGCTATCCCCTTCTGGGCGCCGGCCTGCAACGCGCTCGCCGCACTCGGCACATCGGCACTGGCCGGCCCGGCACCGGCCAGCACGGCGAGCGTCAGCGCCGCGCCGACGGCGGTCAGGCGTGCGGACTTGGCAGACTTGATGGACTTCATGGAACCCTCCTCGTCGCTGGTGATCGGTTGACGTCGCGTCAGTGAGCCCTGGCGTCAGCCGACCCCGATCGCCTCCGAGCCTCGGTCAACGGCCGCTTGGCGTACAGGCCAGACCGGGGGCCATATATGGCCGGTCGTCACCGTGGCCTGCCTGCGGCCCGCTGACCTGCGCTCAAGCCATCAGGCGGGGGCGCTCAGGCCGCCGGCTCGCACCCCTGCGGCCGGTCGGCGGGCGCCGTGCCGGCCAGTGAGCGGCTGGCGAGATGGTGCTGCAGCCGGATGTGCCGGAACTGGTAGACCGCGCCGGTCTGGCGCAGCACCCCGCGCTGGTAGGCGTCGTCCAGGAAGGCCACGGTGTCCCAGGGCAGGTGGCCGGTCAGCGGCAGCCAGATCCGGGACAGCAGCACCCACTGCCCCCAGGCGGTGAAGCCCAGCACGTAGGAGACCCCGCCGCCCAACCCGCCGACCGCACCGATGAACAGCCCGTCCCGCAGCCCCCAGTTCAACGGCCCGAAGGTGCCCTGGAAGACCGAGAGCACCAGCCGGCCCCCGACGCCGATGGCCAGGGTGAGCATCGGCACCAGCACCAGGAGCTGCCGGCTCACCGTCGCGCGGTTGGCGGCCAGCAGGCTGGTCGGGGTGGCCGCGGAGGTGACGTCGACCGGCGCCTCCAGCGCTGCCGTCATCCCGAAGACCAGCCCGCCGGCGAAGCCGAAGATCAGACCGAAGAGCAGCATGTTGATCAGCGCGGCGTCGATCACGCCGGGTCTGCTGAGCGGCACGCCGAAGTAGAGCGTCCTTTCCAAGGTCACGGCGCAGGAGTAGCCGATGCCCAGGACGAAGCCGCCGAGCAGTCCGTCCACAAAGCGGAACATGGCCGTCCGGATCGGGCGGTCGATGATGCCGCGCGTCAGGGGCAGCCGCAGCCGCACCCGGCTCGGTTCGAACACCGCGCCGCCGCGGTACACGATGGTCACCGCGTACACACCGCCGAAGACCACGCCGACGACCGGTCCGATCAGGCTGCCGGCCAGGAAGAAGTCGCCGATCCCGATCCCGCCGCCGCTCATGAACGGGCTGAGCACCACGTCGGCGAGCGTGATGCACAGCGTGGTGGCCAGCACGACGGCGAGGATCCGGCTGGAGTACCGCAGTGAGTCGCCCAGTTGCCACCAGGCCAGGTCCTGCCGGTCGCGGTCGAACCGGACCAGGTGGTGGGCGAGGTAGCCGAGCCAGCGCTGGGCGCGATCCGGGTCCCAACTCCGGTTCCGGCGCCCCGAACCGTCGGGGTTCGGCCTGCGGAACCGCCGCCGGTAGACGGCCGGCACGAAGCCCGCCAGCAGGTGCTCCTCCAGGGACGTCGTGGTCGGGAACAGCTTCGCGTGCAGCAGTTCCTGCGGGTCCCGGTCGGGATCGTCGCTGTACATGGTGCGCGCCAGGCTGACCATCAGCGGCGTGGTCAGCACCTCGGCGAGCCGCGTGCTCGCCGGGGTCCGGTCGGCGCGCAGGCCGTCGATGACCGCCTGCCACCCGGCGCCGGCCCCGGGCCCGCCGTCCCCGTCGGCGCCCGTTCGGGCCGTGCGGGGCAGGTAGTCCGCCAGGTCGTCGACCGTGAGGTCGGTCAGCTCGATGCCGGCCGCCCAGACCAGCGGTGCGCGGGCCGCCCGGACGGCCTCGGCGAACTCGTCCCGGCGGCTGGTGAGGACCAGCGGGTGCTGGGTCTCGTTCAGCGCCTCCAGGGCCTCCTGGCGCAGGCCGGCGGCCATCTCGTCAAAGCCGTCGAGGACCGGGAGGATGAGGTCGGCGTCGACCAGCGCGGCGGCCAGCGTCGACCCGCCCGGGCTCTTGCGGCCCAGGTGCGGGTGGTCGCGCAGCAGTCGGTCGATCAGCCAGCCGCGCAGCTCGCTGGCGGTCGGGTCCCAGGCGCCCAGACTGAAGACGACCGGCACCCGGCCGGGCGCGGGGGTCTGGTCGAGGTAGTCGAGGACGAACCTGATGGTGAGGATCGACTTCCCGGAGCCGGCCCGGCCGAGCACCACCAGGCGGCCCGAGTCGATCTGCCGGTAGACCTCGGTCACCCGGCGCAGGTCGCCACTCAGCTCCAGCCTGCGCGCCACCGCGCCCGGACCGAGGCGCTGGATGTTCTCCGCACGGTCCGTCAGCGCTGCGGGTGCCGGGTGCCAGCGGACCGGCAGCGGGAACGGGTCGTGGACCCGGCGCTGCGCCTCCTCCCGCTGCCAGCGCCGCCTGATCTCCCTCGCCAACTCCTGCACGGCGCCGGCGAGCTCCCCGGGCACGAGCGGCGGCGTGGGCCACGGGGGCGGCGCGGGCGGCTCCTCGGTCTCCTCGGGCGGGCCGGGTTCCGGCTGGGGCGGCTCCGGTTCTGGTTGGGGCGGCTCCGGATCCGGGTTCGCGAGCGTGGCGATCAGCCGGCGGCGCTGATCCGGCGTGACCTTGAGCGCGTCCGCCAGCCGGTTCACCGTCGCCAGTCGGTGATCGCCGGACTTGCCGCTCTCCAGTCGGCGGATGGTGCGCACGCCGAGCTCGGCTTCTTCCGCCAGCTGATCCTGTGTGAGCCCTGCTTGCTTGCGGAACTCGCGTAACAGAGCCCCGAGCTGATTGGCCAACTAGGGCGCCTCCCCTCTCGCCTTGGCAGCCGCCGGTGAGCCTACCGTGACGGCCGGTCATATATGGCCTCCTTCATGGCCTGTACCCCAACCTGCACAAAGCCCACGATCGACGGTGTGGCGACCGAGAACGGAAGGAGCGGATTCGAATGGCGGACACTGACCATGGCGCGGTGGGATCAGCAGCCTCGGGGCCGCCCCCGCAGACCGTTCCCACGGCGGTCGACCGGCTTGCCCGGGTGCACCGGCTCGGCGAACTCACCGACGTGCGGCGCGGGGTCTCGCCACTGCGAGTGGTCACCGTGGGCTGGGGCAGCGCGGCCATCGCCCTGCTGTTGACCGTACTGATACGCCACGAGGCCGCCGGGACCGCGGTGTTCACCCCCGCCAACTCGGCGCTGCACGCCCTGAGCATCGCCTTCCTGTTCATTTTCGCCGCCGGGACGACCTATGGGCTGCGCGGCCTGCTGGCCGGCTCCCGGGCGCTGTACCTGTACGACGGCGGCATCGTGCACACCGACCGGTCCGGTGCCCGGGCCGTCGCCTGGCCCGAGGTCGCCCGACTGAGGCGCATCCACCAGCACCGGGGGCAAGACGCCGCGGGCCGCCTGCTCGGCTACCGGCTGCTGACCCGCGACGGCACGTCGTTCGTCATCCCACTGATCCCGGTGGACGGCCACGACGCATTCGTCGACCGGATCGTCGACTCCGTTCGCCGACAGCACTGCCCGATCATCTGAGCACGAACCAGCCCAGCGGAACCACACGCCACACCCACCCAAGGAGTCATCATGGCCGAGACCAAGGGCGTACTGCTGCCCGCCTACGTGCTGGCGGACGAGTCGGGGTCGATGGGCCCCTACTAGGCGGAACTGTCCGGCGGCCTGGTGTCGTTGTGCGAGGGCCTGCGAGCCGAACCGATGATCGCGGCCAAACTGCGACTGGCCGTCCTCGGCTTCTCCGACGACGTGCAGGTCCGCCTCGCCGTCGCCGACATGCGCACCGAGACCACCCTGCCCCAGGCGGCGATCCGCGGCCTGACCAACTACGGCGCGGTCTTCAGCGATCTGCTCCAGCGGATCCCGCATGACGTGCAGTGGCTGCGCGGCCAGGGATACCGGGTGCACCGCCCGGTGGTCTTCTTCCTCTCCGACGGCCAGCCCACCGACGGCGACGGCTGGCGGCACCCCCACCGGACGCTGACCGACCGCACGCAGGCGCCCATCGCGCCGAACATCATCGCCTGCGGGATCGGCGAGGCGCAGCCGCAGACCATGGTGGAGGTGGCGACCCGCCCGGAATTCGCTTTCGTCGCCAAATCCGGGACCGACATCGGCCGCGCGATCTCCGAGTTCTTCCACTCGCTCACCGCCAGTCTGGTCGCCTCCGGCCACGCTCTGAACTCCGCCAGCCCGCAGCTGGCGGTCAACCGGCCCGACCAGTTCACCATGGCGATCGACGAGGTCGGACAGTGAGCCCGCACGGCGCCGGCGACCGGCGCCTGCCCCCCGTGCTGGCACTCCCGCCCGACCCGTCGCCCTGGCGCCGGCTCACCGTCGGGGTACCGGGTACCGAGTTCGAGGCGCGCCCACCGGGGCAGTACGCCTTCGACCACCCGGACACCGAGCGCGACGGCTGGTCGACCCCCGAGCTGACGGTGCGTTTTGCCTCGGTGCGCGGCGCCAAGCACCGCTACTACCGCCAGCCGCGCCAGGATGCCGCGCGGGTCTCAATGCACGAGGCCAGTGGCACCGTCGTGTTCGCCGTGGCCGACGGCGTCTCGGACGCCGCGAACTCCGAACTCGGCGCGCTGGAAGCCTGCCGAGCCGCGTTGGAGCGGACGCTCCACCTGCTCTCCGCGGGGCCAGGGCCGCTGGACTTCCCGGCGGTGGGCCGCCATGCCGCCGAGCGGCTGCGCCAGCTCACCGAGTGGCAACTGAACGATCGGGATCCGGAGCCGGCCGAGGTCGCAAACTGGTATGCGACCACCCTGGTGACGGGTGTCGTCCGACCCGAACCCGGTGGATTTGTCGTCGAGCTGTGCCGGATCGGGGACTCCGGGGCCTGGCTCCTAGACCGGTCAGACGGCTGCTACCACCCGTTGCTGGGCCTTCAGGTGGAGGTGCGCGGGAAGCTGGAGCCGCTGCGGGCGAAACTGGTCAGGCTCGCGGACCGCGGCTGGCTGCACAAACGCGGCGACGGGAAGTTCACCGCACGGCTGTAGCCGTCCAGGTCCTGCACACCGAAGGGCGTAACCGGAGGGCCCCCGGGGGCAGTTGAGTTTGGTGTGAAGAAAAACAACGGTCTCGTCGAGGGCCCCGACGGCCTTGTCTACACCGCCCGCCTGCCGCTGTCGAGTGCCACCTTGAACTGGCTCGCCGACCTGATACGCGGCCACTGCAAGAAGATCGGATCGCGGTGGCGGGCCCTGTCGGCAGGGAGGATCGCCGGCATCGTGCTGGCGGTGCTGCGCTGTGACCAGCGGCCCGGCGACCTGGCCGGCGGGAACGGGGTGCACCGCACCACAGTGACCCGGTGGGTGCGCGAGGTCGTCGGCCTGTTGGCTTCCCGCGCCCCGCGCCTGGACCGCGCGCTTAAGAAGATCGCCCGATCGGGTGGCGGGGTGGTGATGCTCGATGGCTCCCTGATACGCACCCGCCGCCGCACCGGAGTAGCGAACCGGAAGAACTACTCCGGCAAGCACAAATGCCACGGCCTGCTCGTGATCGCGCTCACCGACGACAAGGGCCGCTTGGTGTGGGTCTCCGCGGTCCGGCCCGGACGGACCTCGGAGAACGCCCATAACCAGGTTGAGCACGCCGACATCGACGCACACCAGGCCCCGTGACCTGCAACTTCACGATGCACACGGCTCTATGAACCGGAGGATCGGCTCTGGCTGGCGGCACTGTCCAGCCTGATACCCCGCCACCGTTGGCGGGCGGTCTTCCCGGTGACGCCTGGGACGCTGCTGGCGTGGCATCGTCGACTCATCGCGGCGAAGTGGGACTACAGCACATGGCGCACCCGCACCGGGCGGCCGCCGACGAGAGCGGCGCTCAAGAACCTCGTGCTACGCCTGGAACTGCAGATCTACACCTGCAACGGCACCGCCGCCCAGAACTGGGCCTCCGGCACCACCCTGCCTGCCCCGCAAGCCATCCTCAACATCGGACTGAACGCCACCACGTACCCCACCGTCATCACCCCGGGTGACGCCAACGGCGACGGCAACCCCGACCTCTACGCCGTCAGCAACCTCCAGCAGGTCTACGAGTACCTGGGCACCGCGCCGAACGGTACGGTCGCCCAGCTTGGCAACCCGGTCCCCATCGGACTACTCGGTGGCAACGTCAGCACCACCCTCACTGGTGGCAGCATCATGCGCCCGGGTGACACTGCCTACGCAAAGTACACCCGCCTGGTCATGCAGGCTGACGGCAACCTCGTCCTCTACTCCCTGAAGACCGGCGCCCCTGTGTGGTCGAGCAAGACCAACGGCAACCCCGGCGCCTGGGCCACCATGCAGTCCGACGGCAACCTCGTCGTCTACAAGCCCCTGACGGACAGCAGCGGCAACCCCATCTACCCGACCCCCGGCAGCTCCTCGAACGCCCTCTGGAGCAGCGGAACTCCGGGCTATGCGGGCGCCAAGGCCGTCGTCCAGGACGACTGCAACTTCGTCATCTATGACGCCACCGGACAAGCCCGATGGAACACCAACACCTACAACCCCAACCCCTGACTCCCAGCGTAACCAGCCACTGCTGAAGAGGTGGCTCCGGCCGAACAGCCTGCCGCGAAGCGTGCGCAGCGCGGCACACTGAAGGCAGTGGCCCGTGTTCCCTCTCCGTGAGAGGGGAACACGGGCCACCTGTCTGTGCAGGCATCAGACGCGAGCTGCGTCCGTGATTGTGATGGCCGTTTGTCGGCGTCCGTCTGTCGTGCCCCGCCGCGTGCTGTGGCCGATCTTGCTTCAGGCTTTCA
Source organism: Kitasatospora sp. GP30 (assembly GCF_029892145.1). Classification (NCBI taxonomy): domain Bacteria; kingdom Bacillati; phylum Actinomycetota; class Actinomycetes; order Kitasatosporales; family Streptomycetaceae; genus Kitasatospora; species Kitasatospora sp. GP30. The sequence goes on along the minus strand of NZ_JARZAH010000003.1, from coordinate 16,506 downwards.
CAGGTGCTCGACAGACGAGAGACTGAACAGCGTCGTGGGCATCGGGACCGAGCGAAAGCCGGCTGGCTTGCTCCAGGAGGGCGCGCCACTGGTGGTGGCCGGGGGTGCTCGGTGCCAGGGGGCGTGGTCTGTCATGGCGGCAGCGTGCGAGTGATCACTGACAGCGGCCGTCGCCCCCTGTGTCGATGGCCTGCGGTATCTGGTGCTGGCCGGGCGCGGTGAAGCGCGTGACCTTGGCTGCGGGACGATCCGATGGGGGAGCTCGAGGTCAGGCCCGCTGCCAGGGTGAGGTCAGCGGCACCCGGCGGGTGAGCCGGGACCGCCTCGAGGCGCAGGCCGACGCCTGGGCATCGGTGAACGGATTTCGCGCATCACTCATTTGAGTGAACTGTGATTATTTCCAGTTTGTCTGACGTGTCGTTGGCAATCCCCTCGCCAAGGGTATGCGCGCGGGAGGTGTCGACCGTGGAGACCGGGGCTATGTCGACACCACTGTCCGCCTTGGCCCACGGCACGAGTTACGCCGGCCCGTTGGCAGCATGGGCCGATACCTGCGCCCAGCGGCGAACGAAGGCTGACGATCCGCAACGCCGCGCTCTACGATTCGCCTTCTACGGGCGGGTCTCCACCGAGGATCACCAGGATCCGGCCACCTCTCGGGCATGGCAGCTCCTCCAGGCTCAGTCCCTGATAGCCGGTCACGGCAGGATCGTGGCCGAGTTCTTCGACATCGGGCACAGCCGGACCCTGCCGTGGGCTCGCCGACCGGAGGCCGCCGCGCTGCTCGCCGCCATGGCCGGCCCGGACCGGGACTTCGACGCGATCGTGATCGGCTCCAGCGAACGGGCTTTCCACGGGAGCCAGTTCAGCGTGATGGTGCCACTGTTCGAGCACTACGGCATCGCGGTGTGGATCCCGGAGTTGGGCGGTGCCGCCGACCCGGAGATCGCCGGGCATGAGGAACTGATGGTCCTGCTCGGCATCCTGGCGAAACGCGAGATCGCCCGGACCCGCATACGGGTGCGCACCGCCATGACAGTCCAAACACGGGAGCAGGGCCGCTACTTGGGTGGCAGACCGCCCTACGGGTACCGACTGGTCGATGCCGGCCCGCACCCGAATCGGGCATGGGCCCGACGCGGAGTTCGGCTGCAGCGCCTCGACCTCGATCCGGAGTCTGCTCCGATCGTGCGATGGATCTTCGCCCAGCGCCTTGCGGGGCACAGCATCGCGCGGATCACCCGTGGCCTGAACGACGCGGCCATCCCGTGCCCGTCGGCAGCCGACCCCGAGCGCAACGCGCACCGCAGCGGCGAGGGATGGACGCTGACCACGGTGCGGTCCGTCCTGGCCAACCCCCGCTACACCGGCCGACAGGTGTGGAACCGTCAGCGAACCGACCATGAGCTGATCGACCCTGGCAACACCACGCTCGGCCACCGCGACGTGATGCGCTGGAACACCCCGGACGAGTGGGTCATCTCCACCGCTCCCGCGCACCCGGCGCTGGTCAGCGAGCCAGACTTCGTTGCGGTGCAGAGCCTCAGGGCGGCCCGCGAGGGCGTGCCGGGCCGTGTGCATCTGCTGGCCGGGCTGTTGCGCTGCGGTCTGTGCGGCCGGCTGATGGACTCGTGCTGGTCCCACGACCGCCCTGCCTACCGCTGCCGCCACGGCCGCTCCAGCGCCACCGGACCCCGACCCGACGGTCCCCGCAACATGTACCTGCGCGAGGACCACATCCTGCCCCACCTGCCCGCCCTCTGGATCAGGCTCACCAACACCGACCATCCACAGAGCCGCCCGCTCCGGGGCCAGAGCCTGCCCACGACCGAGGAGATAGCCGCGCGCCTGCGCGCCGCCGGCCTCACCCTGACCTACGACCCAGCGGATAGAACCCTGACCGCGGATGCCCCGTCGAGAGAAAGGATCGCGATCGGCTGACCGTCCCTACCCCGGCCCTCACCGCAGGTCGGGCGAGAAACGGCGAACGCCCGTTCCTCGCCGAAGGCCAGGAACGGGCGCCGATGGACGCTGCCCGCAGAGCGGGAACCGCGTACCAGATGTGTGTCCGAGGGGGACTTGAACCATACGCACATGCCGGTGTGGCGTGGGGACCTGGATATCACTTAGAGTCACTCTTGGAGGCTTGCAGGGAGCCTGCTGCGCCGACCGGCGCTAGAGCGGGTTCGAGCTCTAGCACGACCTCTGAATCGATTCCTATGAGCTCGTAACGCGATCACGTGGCAGCCTTCTTGAGGCGGCGCCGGCAGATCAGTGAGCAGGCCAAGGACACGAGGGCGTTGTGGAGGTCGAGGCGGCGTTCCCAGCGGACGGCCAGGCGCTGAACTGGTGGAGCAGGGCGAAGGTCTGCTCCACCACGTAGCGGAGCTTGCCCAGGCCCTTGATGTCGGGTCGGCCCTTGCGGAGATGACCGGAAGGATCCCGCGTTTGTACAGCTCGCGGCGGTTGGGGTTGCTGTCGTAGCCCTTGTCGCCAAGGAGGGCGTCGGGGCGCTTTCGCGGGTGGCCGACGCGGCCGGTGACGGGCGGGACGCCGTCGACCAGCGCGAGGGTCTGAGTGACGTCGTTGACGTTGGCCGCGGTGGTGATCACATGGAGGGGGATCCCGCCGGGCGTCCGGCCCAGTTGGCACCAGGTACACCAGGACCTCAGCCTCGTTCGTGTCCCCCATCCCCCCACCCTGAGCCAACCGCCCCCCGGCACGCCAGCGCCCGGAGGCCTCCGGGTCACTGATCGGCAGGCCTGGTCGGGGGTGTCCGCTCCCGACCAGGCGGGTGCCCGGTCGGAAACCCCCTGGTGGTAGCCGTACCGCTGGGCTCGGGCTGCGGCGTGGGCGGGGGCGGTGTGGGCAGGGGCGGTGTGGGCAGGGGGCAACTTGGCGAGGGCGAAGCGGTGACGGTGGGCGGGACGGTCGGAGGGCCGAAGGTCGGCCGCAGCACGGTCGCAGGGCGGGTGCCGCCTCCGCCGCCGGCGTCCGCCGTCGGGCCGAACAGGTTGCCGGCCGCCTCGACCGCGCCGCCGCAAGCGAGCAGCGCTGCGGCCAGCACGCTCAGCCCGACGGCGGCGCGCTGCGCCCGGGACGGCGTAGTACGCGGGTCGGAGTCCATCCTCAGTCCACGTATTCCTGGGCGACCTGGATGTACTCGAAGCCCTTGACGTCGGTGGGGATCGTCATCTTGCCGGTCTGCGAGGAGGCGATCAGCGTGTTGAGCAGGCTGGAGATCGCTCCGCTCAGCGCCGACTCGGTGTCCGACCCGTCGGCGACGAACAGCGCCTTGGTCGCCACCCGTTCCAGCACGTCGCGCTTGGCGCCGCCGAAACCGTAGGCGATCACGTGCGGGTGGCGCGGCCAGCTCCGGTCCACCAGGGCGCGGAAGGCGTCCTGCCAGTTCGGGTCGGTCGGGCCGCCGTCGGTCAGGAAGAAGACCGTCGGCCGCAGCACGCTGTAGTGCTGCGCCCGCAGGTCGCTGACGTCCCGTTCGATGCTCTGCCGCAGCCGGGCGAAGGCCTTGCCGTACTCCGTGCGCCCGCCGCAGATCACCTCCGGCATGCTCGGCACCTGCTCCATGTCCGACATCGGGATCACCTCGTGCACGTCGGTGGAGAAGGCGATCACGCAGATCCGGGCGAACTCCGAAACCTTGGGGTTGGTCGCCAGGTTGTAGTGCAGGCGCGCGAGGGTCGCGTTGAGCACGGCCTCCTGCGGTTTCATCGACGCGGACGCGTCGATCACCACGTAGGTCGGCAGGCACTGGGGCATTGGGCACCTCTGGGTCAGTGGTTGACGGCGAGCAGGACGATCAGCAACACGGCGATGACGACCACGCAGACCCACCCGGCGTACGAGGGGGCCCCTGGCTTGGGCGGCTCCGGCACGACCGGGCCGTCGCCGGCGGGGGGCTGGACGACCGGATCCGCCGACGGAGCCGGCGCGGGTCGCGAGGGCAGCGGAGGCAGCGGGCTGCGGACCGGACGCGGCACGGCCCTGAGGTAGGGCCCGCTGTTCAGCGCCTGGTTCAACTGGGCCGCCGAGGGGCGCCGCTCGCGGTCGATCGCGAACAGCATGTCCAGCAGCACCTCGGCGACAGCGGCCTGGTTCGGCCAGTGCGACGCGGCGACGGCGTGGAAGGCGTCCGCCCCGCGCCGGCCGGTCAGGCACTTGGCGGCGAGCAGGCCGATCCGGTAGCGGTCGGTGTACCGGTCCGCGTCGACGCCCGGCGGCGTGAGCGGGTCGGCCCAGTTCGGCTGGTGGATGTCGGGCATCGTTGCCGGCCGGCAGCCGTCGACGTCGATCAGGTAGACCGAGCGCCGGTCCGGACTCCAGAACGCGTTGGAGAACGACCAGTCCGAGTAGACCAGGCCCAGGCCCTCCAGGACCGCGGCGAGCCGGGTCAGTTCGCGGCAGGCCGCCAGCCGGCCCTCGAACCCGGGGGACGGCAGCCCGACGCCGCGGATCGACTCGTCGGACTTCGCCAGCCAGTCGATCTCGACGAACCGGCGCTCGGCGAACGCGCCGCGCCGCAGCTCGGCGCGGTACTGCTCGGGCGCCATCGGGATCACACAGCCGACGACCGGGTTCCCCGGTTCCTCGATCCGCGCCGCCGGCCAGCAGGTGCCGGCGTACAGCAGCGCCCGGTCCGCCTCCGGCAGCGCGTCCGGGGCCGCGATCAGCCGGTCCATCCGACGGGCGTCCTCGGTCGGCAGGTCCGGCCGGTAGAGCTTGGCCAGCCAGCCCGGATGGTCCGTCAGCGGCCGCACCGCGACGGCCTGGCCGTTGTGCTCGGAGATCGGCTCGGCCAGCGCGCCGAGTGCGGCGAGCGGCACGGCCCGCGGCAGCGCCCAGCCCCGCGGTTCCGGGCTGCCGCCGGGGACGGTCCCGTTGGGCACCTTGCCGTCGGGCACGGTTCCGTTGGGCACCTTGCCGTCGGGCACGGTGTCGACCAGGGGTTCCGGGCCGGTCATGCCCCACCGCCGTTCCACACCACGACCGCGGTGCGGTCGTCCAGGCACTGCGGCGCGTCGAAGCCGACGTCGGCGGTGAACCGGGTGGCCGGCACGGGTGCCCGCCAGGCGTTCGCGAAGTACTCGTTGACGCTGCCCGCCGGGTCCGCCCAGGCGTCGCCGATCCCGTCGGTGACCAGGGCCAGCGCGGCACCGGCGGGCAGGCTGAGGTAGTGGGCGACGGCCAGCTGCGGGGTGTCCGGCAGCCGCCCGGCGACCTCGTTCGAGACCACCTCGGCCGCGCGGTCCTTGGCCTCTCCGGCGGCGAACCGCCACTGCGCGACCCGCGGGTCGAGGGTCCAGGCCGAACTGTCGCCGAGCGACCCGATCCAGGCCCGCGCCACACCGTTCGCGTCCGGCTCGGCCACCACTGCGGTGACCAGCACGGTGGCCAGGTGCGCGGCGTCGATGCCGCGGCCGGCCGCGTGCGCGGTGATTGACTCCGCGATCCGCCCGAACAGCCCCGCGACGTCGAGCCGGTCGAAGCCGACCGCCTCGACCTGCTCGCGCAGCAGGGTGACGGCCTGGCTGGAGGCCATGGTGGCCCCGGTGTCGGAGAGGGCCGCGCTGGACAGGCCGTCGGCCACGGCCACGATGACGTACCGGCTGTCCCTGCTCCGCCCGATCCGGTAGGAGTCCTGCCGCGGCCCGGCAGGCCGGCCGCAGCGGTGGCCGGGCCCGACCACGGAGGCCGCGCGGACGCCGAGCACGCCGACCTGGGCCTCGTCGGCGGCGATCCCGTTCTGCACCGTGCGCTCCGGCAGCAGCCACGGGTAGCCCTGCGCGGGGGCGCCCTCGCCGAAGCGGGGCACGCTCAGGTCGGTCGGCCGCTCGCGCAGGAACGGCCGGGGCTGCGCGGGCCGGGTCGTCGGCGCCACCGCTGCCGCGACGTAGCGGCAGATCGGTGCCGTCGCTTCCGGCTGGGGTTCCCGGTCGGTCCGCTCCCGCACCCTGTCCTGCTCCCGTTCGTCTTCCCGGGTGAGCGTCGCGGCGGCCTCGGAACCCAGCACCGCCGCCGCGCCGACCAGGCCCACCGCCGCGAGGGCGAGCAGGTCCACCAGTCGGCCGAAGTGCCGGTGCGCCGTGCTGACCTCGACGAACGCCCCGACGACCACGGCCGCGAGGAACAGCGCCCGCACCCACCCGTCCAGCAGGCCGCCCCGACCGCTCCGGCCGTCCAGCCGGATGCCGTCCTCGCTCACGGCCGGCCCCCGGAATCGCGGGACCGGGGGCCGGAGCCGAAGTGCTGGCTGCCGTACTGCACCGCGAACACCTCGCCCGAATCGGTCGCGGAGTTGTTCTGGACCGCGATGTCCGGCCGCTCGGACGCCCGCAGCGCGGCCAGCGCCCTGACCTCCTGGGCGAGCGCCGGGTCCCGGTCGAGCAACTGGTACAGCGCCTCGGCCCAGTAGTCCACGACCGTGCGGTCGACCGCTCCCCTCGCGGCGGTCGACCGCCGTTCCAGCGCCGCGGACAGCTCCTCGTGCCGGCTGCTCCGGGCCCGCGCGAGCACGCCGCCCATCAGCCGCCTCGCCTCCTGCCAGAGGTCGGTGCCCATCGCGGACACCAGGGCGGTGGCGCCGCTCGCGGCCAGCTCGGCGAGTTCCTCGTTCATCGGGGTGTCAGCTCCGTTCGGTGTAGTGGACGTGCTGTTCGCCGCGGCTGACGGCGAAGACGGCACTGCGCCCGCGGGCCTGGACGAGTTGCTCCACGCGGCGCGGCTCGCCCCCCTCGGGCCGCTCGGGCCGCTCGTCGGGGCTGGTGCCGGTGCCGGAGTCGGTGCCCCGGCCGGCAGCGGGCTGCGGCCCGACCGGGCTGCCCGGGTACCAGAGCCAGGCCTCGGCGGCGTACTCCTTGACCCGGACCTCGGCCGCGGTGAAGGCGCCGCGCTCCAGCCCCGGGTAGCCGTGCCCCACCGTCTCCTCGTAGACGTGCCGCGAGAGGATCGCGGCCACCGGGGTGCCCTCCGGCCCGGCCAGCGAGGCCTGCCGCAGCGGGTCCGAGTCGAGCAGCCGGGCGAGCGCTTCGAAGGGCGTGCCGGAGACGGCACCGGCCGGCTCGAACCGGAGTTCGCCCGCGTGCGCCGAAACCCGCACCCGCAACCGGGCGTCCGGGCAGGCCTGCTCGTTGTGCTCGCGGATCCGCACGCTCAGCTCCGGCAGCAGCGGGACCAGCAGCGCGGCCTTGGGCAACCCGGCCGGGGCGATGAGCTGGCAGCCGTCGCCGGTGTCCACGTAACCGAAGTCCCTCGGGCCCAGGTCCGCGACGGCCAGCCCCCCGGACAGCGCCGCTCGCAGCACCCTCCGGATCTCCTGCAACCGGTGCTCGCCACGGCCCGCGGAACCGGCGATGTCGCACGCCAGCAGGGCTCGGTACTCGTACCTCGGGTTCACTTTCCCTCCGCGATCACGACGGGGGCCGGCAAACCGGAGATCGAGTTGCCGGAGCACCGAACTGGCGATGCCGTCACGATGATTGACGAGATCGTAGGGGAGGGGTCCTCGGGTAGAACGGCTACTAATACCGCTTGTCCGGCTTCGGCCGGTCGAGGAAGAGGAGTGGCCGATGGGCAGCACGCGAGCGAGCAGCGCACGGGTGGGCAGCACGCGGGTCGGCGGGACACGGGCCGGCGGGACACGGGCCGGCGGGACGCGGGTGCGCGGGGCCGAGCCCTACTGGCCGCCGGCCGGGCTGCTCGGCCGGGTCGACGAGGCCAACCGCCGGGTCCTGCTCGGGCTCGGCCACGGCGTGGCCTACCCGGCCGGGCAGATCACCATCCGCGAGGCCGACACCTCGGACTTCGCACTGCTGCTGATCGGCGGCACGGTGAAGGCCACCGCGCACGCCCAGGACGGCCGCGAGGCGCTGCTCGCCGTGCGGATGGCCGGCGACCTGGTCGGCGAGCTCGCCGGGATCGACGGCCAGCCGCGGATCGCCACCGTGACCGCCTGCGGCCGGGTGCTGGCCCGCTACATCCTGCGCTCCGAGCTGCTGGAGTGCACGAAGCAGCACCCGGCCATCGGACTCGCCGTCAGCGCGAGCGTGGTGGCCAAGCTGCGCACGGCGACCGGACGGATCGTCGACTTCACCGGCTGCGACGTGCTCGGACGGCTGGCCAGGATCCTGCACCACCTCGCCGTCACCTACCGGCGCCCCGGCCGCAACGACGCCCAACTCCCGCTGACCCAGCCGGAAATGGCCACCCTGGTCGGCGCAGCCGAGTCCTCGGTCCACAAAGCCCTGCGGGCCCTGCGGGAGTCGGGCGCGATCGTCACGGGCTACCGCAGGATCACCATCCTCGACCTCGACCACCTCGCCCGGATCGCCGCCGCGGCCGGGCCGACCGGCTCGCCGGGGATCTCGCCGAACACGTAACAGTGCCGGGTTCGCGCACCGGGTCGGCGCCAGCATGACCTGATGCGGGGGTCCGTCCGTTGGACAGGGGGTAAGCAGGTGCCAGAGAAACAGGCCATGCAGTTCGGCAACGTGTCCGGAGCGGTCATCGTGGGCGACGGGAACACCGTCAACCAGCTGACGATCCACGCCGACTCCGACTCGAACGTCATCGTCCACACGGGCCCGCTGCCGGACCCGGTCAAGCGCCACCCGATCTCCCAGCTCCCGCGGCCCGCCACCGAGCCGCTGATCGGCCGCGAGGAGGACCTCCAGACCCTCCGCGCCGCCCTCGGAGCGAACAAGGTGGTGCAGCTCTGGGGCACGGCCGGGGTCGGCAAGAGCGCCCTGCTGCGCCACCTCGCCTGCACGCTGCCGGGCGGGTCCGACGGCGTGGCCTACATCGAGGCCGGCGGCCGGACGGCCGACGACATCGCGCAGGCGATCTTCGACATCAGCTTCGACGCGCCGAACTACAAGCCGTCGGCAGAGGTGCTGAAGCAGCACCTGGAGACCCTGTACCTGCGGATCTACCTGGACGACACCGGACTCGACCACGCGGAGCTGCGCCGGCTCTTCGACATGGCCAAGCAGTCCGCGTTCGTCTTCACCTCGCAGCAGCCGTCCGCCGCCAACGGAGTGCACCAGATCCGGCTCGCCGGGCTGTCGGCCGCGGCGGGGGCGCGCCTGGTCCAGGCGGTACTGCCCCGCGAACTGCGCCCCGACGAGGTGCGCACCGTCACGGCGCTGAGCAACGCCGTGGACGGCAACCCGCTCCGGCTGCGCCGGATCGCCTCCTCGGCCGCGAGCGGCCGGGGCCTGCCGGGCATCACCGACCTCCCCGGACTGCTCCCCGCGCTGCTCAACACGCTCACGCCCGCCGAGCGCGACCTGCTGCACCTGCTCAGCACGCTCTCCGGCGCCGAGCTGGCCGCCCGGCAGCTCAACACCCTGCTCGGCCGCACCGACGCCGAGGGGATCGCCGAGGGCCTGGTGCGGCACGGCCTGCTGATCGCCTCGGAGACCGGCTACGGCTGCCCGCCAGACGTCGCCGACTGCGTGCTGAATAGCCGGATGACGGAGTACCCCGCCGAGCCGCTCTGCCGGGCGCTCACCGCGTGGGTGGAGGCGCGGGATACCGCGCCGGACGACGTCGCGGCGCACTTCCGGGCGCTGGACGCCGCCGTGCTGCGCGCGGAGCGGGGCGGACAGGCGCAACTCGGCCTCGCGCTGGCCCGGGCCGCCTCGCCGAAGCTGGCGCTGTCCCGGCAGTTCGACGCATGGGGCAGCCTACTCGGCACCGGTTGGGCGGTGGCGAAGAGCACCGGAAACACGGCGGCCGAGGAGTTCTTCGTGCGCGAGGCGCGCAGCCGCCGCAAGGCGATCGGCACGGGCCTGCAGCGGACGGCCCTGGTACTGGAGGCCGAGGCACTCTGGCACGAACTCGCCGCTCTGCGAGCGCACTCGACGGCCCATCAGATCGCCGGCCAGGCGGGCTTCCCCCCGCCGCCGGGCAGTCCGGCCCCACCGGTGCACCCGCCGACGATCGCCCACCCCGTGCCACCTACGCCCGGCCCGCCGCCTCCCGTGCACCCGACCGTGGTGCGGCCAGTCGTCAACCTGTCCAACTCCGCGCCGCAGTCCCCCTCGACCGCCCCCCACGTGCCCGCTGCACACGCCCCCGCGCCGCACGTTCCCACCCAGGTCACGCAGTCACGCGTCGACCTCTCGAACGCGAACACGCAGGCGCAGAACCAGGCGCACACGCAGATCAACGCACAGGCCCACACCCAGGCCCACACCCAGGCCACCCACTCCACACACGCCGCGAACAGCGCCACCACGGCCACCCACTCCACACACGCCGCGAACAGCGCCACCACGGCCGCCCAACCCGCGCACGCCGCGACCGGCGCCACCGCGGCCGGCACCGGCCACGGCACGGTCGCCGCCGTCGGCGCAGCAGGCGCCAAGGGCGGCCTGTCCGCGCTCGCCCTCACCTGCACCCTCGGTCTCGTCGCCGTGGTCGGCGTGGGGGCCGTGGTCTACGCCGACAACCAGCCGAGCGCGGCACCGGTCGTCACGTCGTTCCCCAGCTTCAGTTTCCCTCCGGTGCCCACTCTCCCGCCGGTCCCCGCTCCCTGGACGCCCCCCGTCGACGACAGCACGCCCACGCCCACCACCGATCCTGCGTGCGCCATCGTGTATCCCGCCTGGCCGTCGGAGATCGACCAGTTCAACACCGACGGCTCCACTCTCGGCGCCGCTACCGACTCCTACAACCGCGCCGTGGACTCGTACAACTCGGGTCAAACGTCGACCACTCCGGACGACAGCACGATGCACTCCGACGCCGGCACCGTCGTCGGCGATCTGAACTCCATGGAGGCCACACTGCACAGCGCCTTGTCGCAGGCCCAGGACTCCTCCGTGGTGGCAGACCTCAACGGCATGCTGACTCCCACCCAGCAGGACATCCAGCTGTACCAAGCGTTCGAGAGCGGTCAGACCCGCACGTACGACGACTCGAGCCAGTCAACCGCCATGAACTCCGCAGACCTCAATCTGATCTCGGCCTGTTACGACTGATGGTCGATCACATCAACTGAAAGGGCAGCCCTATGCCCACCGGCCCCACCCACCCCACCATCCACACCGGAGACGTCTCCGGCACCGTCATCGTCGGCGACAACAACCAGGTGACGACCACGACGCACACCCCCGAACCAGCGCAACCCCAACCGCACCAGCAGAACTCCGCCGAGGACCAGGCCGCCGTCTTCGCGGTCGAACACGGCACCATGCACGTCACCTACAACCAGCACAACCACCCCGCCACCGAAGACCCCGCACCGGACCACTGAACAAACCCGCGTGCCCCGGCCGACAACCGACCGGGGCACGCTTCCCCTCTTGCCCGCCCACTCACTCCTCGCCCGACAGCAGCTCCAGGTCCTGGGCGCTCAGCGTCGCCGTCCTCAGCAGCTCCCGAATCAGGTTGACGCTCAACGTCGAGCCGACCGGCTCACCGACCTCTTCCCGCAGCAGTCCGCGCACGCCCCGCCGGTGCAGCCGCTCGCGCACGTCCTCGACCGTGTTCGCGACCGACTTGTGAGTCCAGGACTTGGCCGCGTAGGGCGAGGAGTTGGCCAGCCGGGCGGTGTCCTCCCAGGCCAGCGGGAGCGGGAAGGCGTCCTGACCCAGCAGGTAGCGCCGGGCCAGCGCGGTGAGCACCAGCCGTTCGTGCGGCGAGAGTTCGTAGACCGTCTCGGGATCCACCGTCTCCGCGCCGGTGGTGGACCGGGGTTGCCTGTCGTCCCCGTCCACGACACGGACCTCCACCAGGTGCGAGCGCCGTTTGGACGAGTTGATCACAAGCGGGGTGTACCCGGGCTCGACGATCCGCTTGTGACCGGTGAGCACCAGCACGCCGCCTGGCAGTTCGATCGGCAGGTTGCCGGTGTTGACCAGCCACCAGTTCCGGTCCGCGCCGGTGCAGGTGAGGATGCCGTGCCGCCGGCTGACGGTCGGGTCGTCCACGCCGACCGGAACGTGCACGTCCTCGCGGTCGCGCCCGAACAGCAGCGTGTACCGGCGCGGCGGCACGGCGTACCCGCCCTCCGGGCCCAGCACGAAGATCGTCCTCGGCGGTGCCGCCGGCACCCGGTCGGCGGGGCTGCCCGGCGGCAGTATCTGGGGTGGGAAGCTTCCGTGTGCCATCTCGCGTACCTCCGGCTCGGCTCGGGCCAGTGTACGAACACGCCCCGGGGACCGGTCCTCCCGGATGCTCCGTCAACTTGTGTTGCATACGGTGAACTTGCTCGATAATCTACCCGCCGTGAGCGCGATCGGTCGGGAACCGGAAACCTGCTGATGATCGACAGCACGATCGCCGAACCACTCGGTCCGGACGATCCGCAGGAGATCGGCAGCTTCACCGTCATCGGCGTGCTCGGCGTCGGCGGGATGGGCGAGGTCTACCTCGGGGCGTCGGACCGGGGCTACGCCGCCGTCAAGCGCGTGCGACCCCGGCTGGTCTCCCCCGACCGGTTCGAGCGCGAGGTCGGCATCCTCTACCGCGTGCCGTTCGGCGTCGGGCCGCGGGTGCTGGCGAGCGACGGCACCGCGGAACGCCCCTGGTTCGCCACCGAGTACGTGCCCGGCCTCACCGTGGACGAGGCGGTCCGGCTGCGCGGGCCGCTGCCCGCCGGCGCACTGTGGCTGCTGCTGGCCGAGACGGCCGTCCAGCTGCGTGCCGTGCACACCTCCGGGATCGTGCACCGCGACGTCAAGCCGGGCAACGTGATGCTGGTGCGCGACGGCGTGAAGCTGATCGACTTCGGCATCGCGCGCGCCGCCGACCAGGCCAAGCTCACCAGGAGCGGTGGCGGCTTCGGCACGCAGGGGTTCTCGGCGCCCGAGCAGCAGGCCGGGGCCGAGGAGGTGGCCGCACCCGCGGACGTCTACTCGCTCGGCGCGCTGCTGCTCTACGCCGCCTCGGGTCGGACGCCCGGTGTCGTCCCCGACCTCGAACCGCTGCACACGGTGGATGCCGAGCTCGCCGCCGTCCTCGCGCCCTGCCTCGCCGCCGACCCCGGTGCGCGGCCCACCGCCCACGAGCTCGTCAAGGCGACCCGCGCACAGCTGCCCGCTCCGCTCCCGTCCTGGCCCCCGGAGGTCGCGGCGCGGATCGCCGCACGACGCGACTTCGCCGCCACGCCAGTCAGCAAGTTGGAGACAGTCCCGCCGCCGGACCTGGAACCCGAACCCGAGCCGGTTCCGAAGTCCGCGGCCCGGCCCGGAGCCAGGCGCCGCCTGCTGGTACCGGCCGCCGCCGTGATCGCCCTCGGCTCGGTGGCGGCGTTCCTGTTCAGCCCTTCAGCATCGCCGCAGGGCGGCGCCGCCCGGCCGTCCGGCAGTTCGCCGGTCACCACCCAGCTCGCGGCCGGCACCACCCAGCCGCCCACCGCGAGCCCGTCGCCCACCCAGGCCGCCCCAACCGCCCAGAGCACTCCGCCGACCCCGGCGGACTCCGCCGGAGCCCCCCAGCCAGCTCCCCCCGGCAGCCCGGGCAGCCCGGGCACTCCCGGCCCCCGCAGCACCCCCGGCACTCCCACCAGCCGCAGCACGAGCCCGGCCCCGGCCCCGGTTCCGAACCCGGCCCTCGCTTCCTCCCCCGCGCCCTCGGCGGCCGTCCCCACCCCCACCTCCTCGTCGATCAGCGGCATCAACGGCGGCGACGACCCGGCCCAGGTCAAGGGATCCGAGGCGGACACCGACTGGGTCGGCAACGACGCCGCCTGCTCCGCCTGGCTGGACACCGATGGCGCGGGGGGCCTCTCCGGCGTGCTCAACACCTCGCTGGGTCAGACCTGCGTCGCCGAGCTCTACCGCAGCGACGGCGTCGCCTATACCTTCCGTGCCTCCTGGGGCGCCGCCCGGACCAGCTCCCTCCCGAACGCCGGCACCACGATGTGGATCTGCGTCTGGAACGCGAGCGCCCAGTCGGACGAGCAGTGCTCCCCGCACTTCGCCATGAACGGCACCACCCCGGTCCACCAGTGACGCCCACCCGGCAACGCGAACGGCCCCGGACGACACGCCCGAGGCCGAACTGACCGGTGGCCCCACGCCCGTCCCCTCGGCGTGGCGGCGATCGGCTGTGTGCCGTCCACTTGAGCCGCGTGCCACCCGAGTTGCGGTAGGCGATGGTCTTGTTGATCAGGTTTCCGCCGTCGGTCTCGACCCCAGTCTGCTCCTGCTGCCCCGCGCCGAACAGGATGGCGGCGACGTGCGAGTTCGCCACCTGGTCCATGTGGCCGAAGAACCGGTCGACCTTGTCGTCCTGGCAGTGGTTGAGGGTGTTGTTCTGGGCCATGTTGCCGATGGGGACCTACCACAGGACCACGGGCCGACCGGTCGACTCGGCCATCGTCCTGCATCAGTTCAGCGTGGCGTTGGCCTGAAGGGTGTCTTTACTGTCGCTACGGTTGCTGAGCAGCGGCTTTGCGAGCGGGCGTGCCCTGGCATGATCGCTGGTTGTGGGTCTGCGACTGCTTTACTTGATCTTCTGCCGGGTGCTGGGCTGGCTTGCCCTGTTGGTTCGTTCCTCTGCCGTGAAGAACGCCGAGATCCTGGCCTTGCGCCACGAGGTGGCCGTACTGCGCCGACAGGTGGGCAGGCCGCGGATGTCCTGGGTGGACCGCGCTGTGCTTGCCGCGCTGGCCCGCCAGCTACCGTCGATGCTGCGTCGGCATCGGCTCGTCACTCCGGGCACGCTGCTGTCGTGGCATCGGCGTTTGGTGTGCTGGAAGTGGCGACAGCCACCGGCCAAACCCGGCCGGCCACCAGTGCCCGAGGAGATCGTCGCGCTCATCCGGCGCCTGGCCAGGGAAAACCCGACCTGGGGCTACGTCAGGATCCAGGGCGAGCTGGGCCGTCTCGGCCGTCGGGTCGCTGCAGCCACCATCCGTCGAGTCCTGCGCCGCCTGGGCCTGCCGCCCGCTCCCCAGCGCGTCGGTCAGCAGAGTTGGCGGACCTTCCTGCATACGCAGGCTCACACGCTTCTCGCCTGCGACTTCATGCACGTGGACACCGTCTTCCTCCTGCGCCTCTACGTCTTCTTCGTCATGGAGATCAAGACCCGGCGCGTCCACGTTCTCGGTGTCACAGCACACCCGAAGGGGGAGTGGGTGGCTCAGCTCGCCCGGAACTTGCTGATGGACCTGGGCGACAGAGCTGGCGACTTTCGGTTCCTCATCCGCGACCGCGACGCGAAGTTCACCACTGCCTTCGACGCCGTCTTCGCCAGCAACGGCACGATGGTGATCCCGACCCCGCGGCTGAGTCCGCGCTCGAATGCCTTCGCGGAACGGTGGATACGCACTGTGCGCGCCGAATGCACCGACCGGATGCTCATCGCCGGCGAACACCACTTGCGCGCCGTGCTCGGCGAGTACGCCGAGCACTACAACACCGGAAGAGCCCATCGCGGCCTCGACCTGCGCGCCCCGGATGACGAACCGAACGTCATCTCCCTGCCCGCTGCGGCGGTCAGGCGCCGCCGAGTGCTCGGTGGTTTGCTCAACGAGTACTACGCCACCTCGATCGGCCCGTCTCTCGGCTCACATGAAAAGCCCAGATCAGCGGCCTAATCGGAGTTTTGACACCCTTCAGGACTCTGTTGCCTAATTCCGTGGTTGCTGGGGATGCTGCTGCTGGCTGGGTTTTGAGAGGTCGGGGGTCTTGGTGTCGGTGCAGCCGCGTTCGTGGCCGGCGGTTCCAGAACAGACGGTGGTGGTGGCCCGTGCGGCGTTTCCCAAGGGTGTGCTGGCGATCCGGGTCCGGGACGAGCTCGGGGAGTTGTTCGCTGACGAGGAGTTCGCCTCGGCGTTCGGCGTCCGAGGCAGGCCGGGGATCTCGCCGGGACAGCTGGCGCTGGTCACGGTGCTCCAGTTCACGGAGAACCTGACGGACCGACAGGCGGCGATAGCGGTGCGCGGGCGGATCGACTGGAAGTACGGCCTCGGGCTGGAGCTGACCGATCCGGGATTCGACCACACCGTGCTGACCGGCTTCCGGCAACGGCTGCTCGACCACGGCCTGGAGGAGCGGGTGCTTGCCCTGCTGCTGGCCCGGCTGGGGTCGCTCGGCCTGGTCAAGGCGGGTGGCAGGCAGCGCACGGATTCCACACAGGTACTGGCGGCGGTGCGCTCGCTGAACCGGCTGGAGTTCATCGCCGAGACGCTGCGCGCGGCACTGGAGGCACTGGCCGCGGCGGCCCCGGGCTGGCTGACCCCATTGGTCGATGAGGAGTGGGTCAAGCGGTACGGGGCCCGGATGGACTCCTACCGGCTGCCCGCCGGTGAGGACAAGCGCAAGGCCGCCGCCGCGCAGGTGGCGGCCGACGGGTTCCGTCTCCTGGAGGCCGCCTGGGCGACTTCCGCACCGCGATGGCTTCGCGAGCTGCCCGCGGTGGCCACCATGCGGACGGTATGGATCCAGCAGTTCCACCGCACCATCGCCGACGGCCGGCAGGAGGTGGCCTGGCGGGAGGAGAAAGACCTCCCGCCAGGCAGAATGCGCCTGTCCT